>MFRE01000028.1 GCA_001784475.1 Candidatus Magasanikbacteria bacterium RIFOXYD2_FULL_41_14 | reverse complement strand
CAACAATTTTTTTACCTTTTGTCGCCAATACAAAAACTGCCGGCTTGTTGCCGACAATTTTTTTATCTAAAACTTCAACAGCCGTGATTTTTTTCCCAACCAAAACTTTTTCTAAATCACGGCGCACGGTTTCTACTTCTGGTAATTCGGGCATAATTCGATTTCAGATTTTAGATTTATGATTTCAGATTTTTGCGAGTCGAATTACAAGTCGCAATCATTATCGCACAAAGTTCATTTGATTCTTTCAGTAAAGATTCAACTAGATTTTTCTTAATTAGATCTGACTCAATAATTAATTCTATCCAAAACACACTTTCATCCGCCTCTTCTATTACAACACCAATTTTTGCAATAAATTCTGCTTTTGATCTAGCACGACAAGCCGCCCAATAATTTGCCGCTACGCTGTACCACTCCTCATTAATTAATTGCTTATTGCTCTACCAACCGAATCTCGCGGTAATGCTCTCACTAACTTAATAATACGTAATGCGTATTTTTTTGTCCGCAACTTTAATTCCACTTTATCCATATCTGAAATCTAAAATCTGACATCTAACATTCGCGCGCCCACCCGCTCAATCGCTTTTACAAACGCCGCCGTGCGCATCGGCACATTATATTTTTCTTTTGTTTCCCACACTTCGTTAAACGACTGCACCATTAATGGCTCCAATTTGCCGAACACCTGCGCTTCGCTCCATTTTTCATTATGAACATTTTGGTACCATTCATAATAACTAACTGTTACGCCACCAGCATTGCACAAAACATCAGGCGCGACAATCACGCCTTTTGAATGTAAAATTTCGTCAGCTTCGGGCGTGGTCGGTCCGTTGGCCATTTCAATAACCACTTTGGCTTTTATTCGATCCGCATTTTCAGCGGTAATTTGATTTTCCAAAGCGGACGGCACCAAAATATCCACCGGCAATTCCAAAATTTCCTCATTAGAAACATGACGGCAAGGACCGGCGGATGGCATTTCTTCTAATTTACAAACATCTCCTAAACAATAACAACCAAGCATGCCACCAGCTTTTTTAATTTCTTCTGCTTTATTAATATCCAAACCCTCTTCATTATATACTCCGCCCTTGGAATCAGACAGCGCTACAATTTTATATCCTTCTTTAGATAATATTTTCGCCATAAACCCACCCACGTTGCCCATACCTTGAATGGCCACCGTAGTTTTACCCGGTTCTAAATTTAATTTTTTCGCAATTTCTTTTACAACATATACTCCGCCTTGCGCGGTCGCGGTTTCACGCCCCTCGCTACCGCCATCCGCAATCGCTTTACCAGTAATTACCCCTGGATCGGCATGGCCTAATAATTTTTCATATTCATTACGCATCCAACCCATAATTTGCGGAGTGGTATAAACATCCGGCGCCGGCACATCAATTTGCGAACCAACGTTGCGCCAAATTTTGGCCATAAACCCGCGCGACATCCGTTCCAATTCCCCCACTGACAATTCTTTGGGATTAACAATTATACCACCCTTGCCCCCACCCATCGGAATATTGACAGTCGCGCATTTAATCATCATCCAAAACGACAGCGCTTTAACTTCGTCCAACGAAACATTGTGATGATAACGAATGCCGCCCTTGTATGGTCCAAGCGCATTATTAAATTGTGAACGAAAACCGGTAAACACTTTCACCTCGCCCGAATCCATTTTGACCGGCACCGCTACTGTTAAAACCCTGTCCGGCTGTTTCAAAACTTCATGGATATCTTTATCCAAATTCATGACTTTGGCGGCCTTATCTAATTGCGACATGGCGTTGTCGAAGGCGGATTGGGACATATGTTGGTTAATTAGTTAATTAGTTTATTAGTTGATTAGTTTGCTGATAGAGCTTACCAGACAACTTTTTTCAAAAGGCGTAAGCCCGGCCGAGCGGCCAAGAGCGTACTTTTGAAAACAGTTGTCTGGTAAGCGAAACCATGCAGATTATTACCTGCCTAAAATAGGATCCTGAAATACCTGTCCGCCTTTGGCGGAAATTCAGGATGACAGCAAGTGATTGATATTATATACCCACTAAAAAATGGCGTCAAACTAATAAAACAAAAGCCCTGTCGTTTATAGCGAAAGGGCTTATTTGATTAATTTTGCGATTTATTCCAATTTAAATTTACCTTTGCCCCTTATCTTTTTCACTACCCTAACAACCACCCAAACAACCAAACCGATAACTAACCAAATCGGCACAAATATTACTAACCAAATTAATTGATTCACCAATTTTTTCCCAACTTCTACAAGTGCCCGCGCCGCAGTTTTCACTTCTGCCCACGGCTTCCATACTTTAGAATTATCAACAGACGGCAATACCGACGGGTCGGTGGACAAATCAACCGTAATCGTGGACATATCCGCGCTTTGGCGCAAATATTTCATTCGGCCTTGTAATTGTTCAATTTGGCCGCGCACTTGTGTTAACTCTCTTTGCACTGCTAAAATATCGGTAATTTTTTCCGCCTTAGCTAAAATTGTTAAAAATTGTTTTTCTGTGGCCTGTAAATTACGCAATTGCGCATCTAAATCAACATACTCTTCAGTCACATCCTGGCCGTTGACGCTATCACTTACCACTTCACCTAATGACTTAACTTCATTTAATCCTTCATCAAAACTTTTCGCCGGAATTTTAATTATTAAAGTTCCATAAGGCGAAAGACCGCGCTTGTAAACATTGCTGGAAACAACATAGCCATTTTGCTTATAAGCATAATCCGCAATATTTTTAATTGTCTCGTTAACATCTGTAACAACCATAGACAGCGAACCGACTTTTACCACCATGCGGTCAGTGGTATTGCTCATTTCTGGCGCGGACACAGAGTTAACAGAAGCGACTTGAGGAGAAACAACTTTAGACACAAACGTCCGAACAGCCGAACCAGCATCTAACGCCGACAGCCCCGTAGCCATACCCAACGACGCACTTTCTGCCATTACCCCACTAGGGGCATAGCCAACATCATAACCATAATTAGTGGTTGCCATCGGCATAATCTGATAACGCGACCAATTGATTATCACTATCCCAACCGCGACTAAAAAAAACGCACCCGCTAATAACAAAATTATTTTTATAGCTTTGGACATAAAAGATTTTAAATTTTTGATTTAAGATTTAATTTCTATATACCTATTATATACCCAACTAAAATCAACGTCAATAAAAAAAATAAGATCGACTTGAAACTAAAATCAAAAAACTCAAATTAATTTTATTGCGACAATCTATTTCTTAAATCATCAGCTATTCTATCAGACTCCCTTTCTAAAACCACCCCGCGAACACTGGGAAATTCGGAAAATATCAAGGTCCTTAAAATATCACTACAACTACTAGACAAAACAAGATCCGCCAGTTGACCATCTTGCGGTTTAGCGACCGTATCTCCACTACGTAAATAAGCGCCCAAATCCTCTAAGGTACAAAGATTATTTACTTGCTCATCTGCACAGCGCTCAACCTCACGGTTAAAACCAGGCATAGATCTCGTGTTTTGACCACGAAAATCCCGCTGACCCTCCATTGAACCGTCACCTCTTTCTGCTATCATAAATTATATATTAAAATAATTAAAAAACCCGTGCTAGTATTGTAAACCAACGCACGGGTCCATGTCAACAAAATTTTATGCCGTATACTTATCAACCAATTCTTGCAATTTTTCTTTTTGCACGCCACCAGTGATTTGATCCACTGGTTGCCCGCCTTTAAAAACCAAAAAGGTTGGGATACTCATCACATTAAATTGCCCAGCAATGGTTTGATTATCGTCAACGTTCAGTTTGCCAAGCTTGAACTTCTTACCTTCATTTTCTTTTGCCAGTTCTTCCACAATTGGCCCCATCATTTGGCACGGACCGCACCACGGTGCCCAAAAATCAACCAAAACAGGTACATCGGATTTTAAAACTTCAGCATCAAAATTGGCATCGGTAAAAGTATGTTCCATATTTTAATTTCAAATTAAAAATTAAGATTTTGCTATTTTACCAAAATTAATCCCCGGGGTCAAATATGGATCACCCAAATTATCCCCGATACGCTTTGCGAGCGGCCTTAATGGTGATCGTCTTGCCTTTTTTGGTGTTCTTACGGCTGTGTTTTATTCTGGATTTTAATGCGCTGTTCATATATTTTTATATTAAATATTTTTAAAATTTATAAAGTTAAGGGTGTGAGAATTTTAGGAACTTAATACCAATTTTTTATCTTTTTTAACTTCTTGATACGCCTCCAAAACATCGCCAACTTCTAATCTTAATTTACCTTCAAATTGGATACCACCTTCCGTGCCAGCCGGCAACTCATTCATATCTTGTTTGGCGACCTGCAATTTAATCAATTTACCCTTACCAATCACTTCCGCGTCGCGCTTAACACGCACCAAACATCCGCGTACCAATTTGCCGGTTTCCACCCGACCGCCCACAATCATTAAATTATGTTCGGTACGAAAAGTGGCGACCACTTTAAAATTCCCTAATTCAGTGGTAACAAGTTCTGGGTTTAACATTTTTTCCAATTTCTTTTTAACGTGGTCTAGTAAATTATAAATAATTTTGTCTTTTTCCATAGTAACGCCACCCGCCTCCATCATTTGGATGGCCAAAGTGGAAGCATTTACGTTGAAAGCGTAAATAGTGGCACCAGTGGCTTTGGCTAATTCCACATCATCGGCGGTAAGATTACCTAAACCTTTTCCAACAACCTTAACACCAACCTCGTCGTTTTTTAATTTTTCCAAAGAAGCAATAAAGGCCTCCAAAGAACCAAGCACATCGGCCTTGACTACCACATTATACCATTGATGTTTATTTTCATCATCATCATCTTCGGTAGCTACTGGCGCGCGTTGTTCCGCGCCCGATTGCGCCGAGCGCTTAGCGCGCAAATTTACTTCACTAGCGCCAACTGATTTACCCACATCCAACACATCCCCCACTTGCGGGGCCACTTTAAAACCTAAAATTCTAATTGGGGTTGAAGGTGGGGCGGTTAAAATATTTTCACCGCGATAATTTTTCATGGCTCGTACTTTGCCATAAATCTCACCATTGATTACGAGCGGGTCATTAATTTTTAAGGTTCCGGTTTGCACGAGTACGGTCGCCACTGGACCTTGGCCCTTATCTACGCGCGCATCAATTACTGTCCCAGCAGCCGCGCGATCCGGTTCGGCGCAAATTGCAGTGGCGTTCATATCAGCCACCAGCATTACTGTGTCTAATAATTTATCAATGTTAGTATTATATTTCGCGGAAATTTCCACCACCGGCGTTTCGCCACCCCAATCATCTGCCACAAGGCCATGCAAAGACAAATCATTGCGAGTTCTTTTTAAATCCGCGCCCTCGCGATCAATTTTATTAATAGCGACAACTACTGGCAATTTAGCCGCTTTAATAATATTGATTGCTTCTATTGTTTGCGGTTTGACACCATCATCAGCCGCTACCACCAAAATCGCGATATCAGCTACTTTGGCACCACGCGAACGCATTACCGTAAAGGCCTCGTGGCCGGGAGTATCAATAAAAGTTAAAGGCATCTGTTCTTTTGTTTTAGGATTTGTCCATATCACTTGATAGGCCCCGATATGTTGTGTGATGCCACCGGCTTCACCTGCCACAACATCAGTGTTGCGAATCGCGTCTAACAATTTTGTTTTGCCGTGATCAACATGACCCATCACAACCACAACTGGCGGACGTGGAACACTACCTTCTTTTAAGGCTGTCTCTAAATCAGCGGTGTGAACGCTGTCGTTGGCAACATGGTTGTCGGATTTTTCTTCAGCGCGCACATTAAAACCTAACTCTTGCGCAATAATTGTGGCGGAATCGCGATCAATTTTTTCATTTTGCGCTGCCAAGATTCCATTTTTCATCAGTTCCAACATCAATTTATTGATCGGCATTTGTAATAAATCAGCAAATTCGCGTACAGTAATATATTGGGGAACGACAATTTCCGCGCCACTTTCTTGACGTTGCTGTTTTTCCAATTCTTTTTGTTTTTCCTTCTCTTTAATTTCGCGCTCTTCCAAAACAAATTTAATCCGACGCCAAGCCTTCATAATCTGATCAGCCACGCGGTCATCAACTTTCACCGCCCGCGCGCCAATATCAAAACCAAACTCGGGCAAAATTTCGAGCATTTTCTTGGGATGGACGCGTAATTTTCGAGCTAGTTCGGAGACGTTCATAGTGTGTATTAAGAATGAAGATTAAAAATTGAAGATTGGTGAATTGCCATCACATTATCAATCTTTATTCTTTAATCTTCAATTATTCATTTCATTAGTGCTTTCATTATATCTGATTTTTAATGATAAGTCAATTGGCACCCCTGTCCGCCGGCCCATTCCACAAATTAAAACCGGCTTTTTAGAGGCCGGCTTTTTGTTAAAATAATTCTATTTCTTAAAACTTTTTTTACTTTCCGATATCTTTAAAAAATTCTTCTTTGACACCACCGAACGACCAAGCCGTTTTTCCAGTTTCTTTCTAGCACCGCCGGCAATGTCGCCGCCGGCTTTAGCGTCTGCCCGCAACTTTAGCACGCCTTTTGAATTTTCGGCGCGGTGAATTTCAGTGGTAGAGCGTTCGCCCAACATATTAAAAATCAATTCAAAATCATCCATATGGTCGCGCAAATTTTCCCGTTTTAATCCTTTCAATTTTTTATATTCACTCGGTGTTACCCCAAAAGTGGCTTTGGAAATTTCCGCGGTCAAAATTTCATATTCTTTTTGTTCCCGGGCGCCCCGCTTCTGCCATTCGTCCGTTAACTCCTCCCGAATAGCAATGCCACGCATTCGTTTTTCTATCCAATCTTCACTGTAACCTTTTAACTTATAAAGCATACGAGTCCGTTTGACCGCCAATTCTGGATTTTCAATTTCTTGGACACGCTCATAACCAACTTTCGCGAGCCAACGCTTAAACGGCTCGGCTTTGGGTGAGGGAATTGATTGGATCAGACGAAAAATACTCTCGGTATTAGCGCAATCAGTTTCGTAAAATTTTCCGTCAGCTGACGGTAGTTTCAGTTGTCCGATATTTTCGGACAACTCGGAATATCCTTCTGCTATCAACTTTTTCTTTAAATCACTCCAATACTTTCGCGGTCTTTCGGTTTCCGTTAACGCTTCAATAACATCAACAACCGAAAACCACCACTCATTCTGATAAAATATTTTTCTAATCTGCCTACCCTTAAAAAGAGCGATTTTTGTTGTCTCAATAATATCTTTGATGGGTTCGTTCATATTGTTTTTTGAATTGCACTAATTTAATTCTATATTAGTATAAGCGGAGCTTGAAATTACTTCGCGTCTCGCAAAAGAAAGCAAGCTTTCTTTTGGCTCAACGCTAGTAATTATAACATATTTTTACTATTTAAGAAAATACATGTATTTGACAAATGATGATGATGATGATGAGAGAATTTGAGGTAAGGAGGTGCAAGATGAGAAAGATAAAATTCCCACGGCAGTTCGCAAAACGATTTGTGATCTGTCGATGGTGTCCGCACATCGGCCTAAGCCGAAGTGCCAAGCGAGTAGCCTGCCGCCGCTGCAACCGCTCTGCCAAGAGCGGCCCCACCCGAACCTGGATGGCGAAACATCGGCCATGGCGTGCTCTGCGCGATGCGCGACTCGCCCGCAATGCTTGTCCCGCCCCCAAGGCCGGCTGACAGTTCTGTCAGCCGGCCCAATCCCAAAATTAAAACCGGCTTTTTAGAGGCCGGTTTTTTGTTAAATTAATTTGCATTATAACACTTATCCTGCTAATATATCCCCTATGACCGAAACACCTTTATCAAAAAAATTTCTGCTAATTCATAAACCAGTCAACTGGACCAGTTTTGACGTAGTCGGTTTTATCCGCAAAAATTTAATTAACAATGGTGAACCAAAAAATATTCGCGTTGGACATGCTGGCACTTTGGATCCGTTTGCGACTGGGCTTTTAATTGTGGGGGTTGGGCGGGAGGCGACGAAGCGATTAGATGAATTTAAAAATTTACGAAAAATTTATATAGCAACAGTACGACTTGGCGCAATTTCGGATACAGGTGATTTGACCGGCAAAATTACTACAACACTACAACACCGTAACACTGCAACACATTTTTTGAAAAAAATTAAACCACTCGTCAATCTTCATTCTTTAATCTTCAATCTTTTTTCTCTGAAACCACCTACCATAGTTAAAATACAAAAAATTTTAAAAAAAATTATTGGCAAACAAAAACAAATCCCTCCGATGTATTCCGCTAAAAAAATCAACGGCCAAAGATTATATGATCTCGCTCGCAAAGGCAAAACCGTGAAGCGCCAGCCCTCAGAAATAGAAATTTATGACATCAAACTTTTAAACTACTCCTGGCCAAACTTAAAAATAGAAATTATTTGCTCGGCTGGGACCTACATCCGCACTCTGGCCGAAGACATCGGCGCCAAATTGAAAACTGGTGCCTATTGCCAAGAATTAATCCGAACCAAAATTGGAGATTATAACTTAAACGACGCGGTAGAAATCAAAGACACTGCCTCAGCTCTAAAAAATATTTTGGCACCATAAATATTCTCTAATATCCCCTTATCTATTATCTATGCCAGCAAATAATCATGAAAGCAGATTTGATCAAGAAACCGCACCTAATGAAGCTGAAAAAATAACAAAAGTTTTACATCGACGCGGGGTTATTAAGCCAGATAGCTCTGATTATAATTCTGCTAATACCAAAGTGGATGCAGACACAAATTCAGTTGAAAAACTTGCTGCCGAAACAGAAAAAAATATTGAGGAAGTGGTGGACATGGTTTTGTTTGATTGGGATGGCGTGCTCTACGATAGTATCAAGCGCATTGCACGCGCGGCAGTGGAGGTGTGTAAACGATATGGCATTGATTTAACAACGGACGAATACAACCGTACCGCTATCCAACCCTACTGGGAACATTATGCGCGTTTGGGAATACCTGGGGCGAATACTGACGAGGGCAAGGCCGAATTGTATCACATCTACCATAATGAGATTATCCCATTACTAAAAGAAATGCCAAATTTACAAGCGGAAATTTATCCGGAAGTGCCGGAAATTTTTCAGCAATTGGCCGACAAAAATATAAAAATCGGCATTGTGTCCGCGCACAAGCCAGAAGAAATTGAAGAAATATTGCGCCAACATGGTTTACGCGAGCTGGTAGATTGTGTGGTAGGATTAGCGCACAACAAAGTTGAAGCCCTCCGCTCTATTTGTTCTCGGCGCGGTTTAGACCCACAACGTGTTTTAATGTTTGGTGATTTGCCGAGCGATTTGCAAGATGCCAAAGTCGCGGGTATAAAAACTGCCGCTGTTGCGCGTTTTGAACAGGCCGAAGATCGCCTAGCTGCGTTTGATCCAGATTATTTTTTCCAAACAGTCGGGCCGGAAATATTAAAATTAAAACCATTTTTAGACATACAAAAATAGTAGCCATCACGTAAAATTAATGGTATAATACTAATACTATGATTAATCATAGTATTAATTCTAAAATTAATTTATGGAAACTCCCATCAAAAGCACACCTAAAGATGTATTTTTACATCTGTTTAACATCTTCACTTTTTATTTGAGCGTGATTGGATTTATTACATTATATATTCAATACATCGATGCCACTTTTCCCGACCCGCTTAATTATTATTTTGCCTCGGTTGCCAACGGCGTACGTTGGTCGAGCTCGATTTTGTTTATCGCTATACCCGCCTATTTGTTAACGGCTTGGTTTTTGGCCAAAGACCTAACAAAAACTCCGGCCAAACGAGAATTAAAATTGCGTAAGTGGCTTATTTATTTTACTCTGTTTGTTTCTGCCATCACTATTATTATTGACTTAATGATTTTTGTCTTTAACTTTTTGAATGGTGAATTAACAACCAGGTTTTTCTTAAAAGTTTTAGCGGTACTCATAGTCGCCGGCGCGGTGTTTGGCTATTATTTGTGGGAATTAAAACGTGATTCTAAAAAATCTAAAATACCTAAAATTTTAGCCGGCGCGGTATCTGTTGTTGTTCTTGGTAGTATTATTATTGGTTTTTTTATCATTGGCACCCCCAAAGATCAGCGCAATCGCCGTTTAGATGACCAAAGAATCCAAGCTTTGCAGATGCTCCAAGAACAGGTTATTTCTTATTGGAGCAAAAATGATATTTTACCGACAGAATTAAAACAATTGGAAGATAATATCTCCGGTTTCCAGATTCCGGCTGATCCAGAAAATACTAACCAATATGAGTATAAAGTTATTGATGAACTAGACTTTGAATTATGTGCTATTTTTAATGGCAAACTGCCAGACAAAAAATCCGAGGTAGCGGCCACCCGTGCCAATATGTACCCCTACAATTCCTATAATCAAAATTGGGACCATGCTGCCGGCCGAGTTTGTTTCTCCAGAAAAATTGACCCCCAATTATATAAAACCGACAGCACCGGCGCACCAATTCCGATAAAAGTGATTCGCTAATATAATTTAAACAAAAAATCTCGTCCAATGGGCGAGATTTTTTAATCTATTTTTATTATTTTATA
>MFRE01000027.1 GCA_001784475.1 Candidatus Magasanikbacteria bacterium RIFOXYD2_FULL_41_14 | reverse complement strand
CCAAGAAGAAGCTGTGCTCCGCGAAGAAGGCCGAATGACCAGCGCCGGTCGTTAGGCCAAACACAGCGGGGTGGTACTGACTTCTCAGGCCCCCGCAAAATTTTTTATAAACGCTTTGCAGGCGAGCAAAATGAAAAAATATTTTTTCATTGTCAAGCCAAGAAGTTTATATGTTTAATAAACATATAACTTGCGCCAGCGGGTTGTAAAAAATTAAATTGGGCCTGAGAAAAAATATCTGCCTCCGAAAATTAAAAATATCTGCCAATAAGGCGGATATTTTTAATATATATAATTTAACTTGCCAAAATTTTTTAAATGCGTTACTATATTATATAGAATATTAAGTATTTTTATATGACTGAAGGACCAGAAGGAACAAATGGATCAGTAGCGTTTGATAATACGCCCGACCCGGAATTAGAAAACAACGGCGGTGAATTAATAGAATTGCCAACTGTTTCTCCCGAAACAAAGCAGAAAATAGACAGCTACGCCCAAGAAATTGCCTCCAAAGCGACGCGCAAGTGGAAACATTTAGATGATTTAGCAAGCGATCAAGGAATATTTTGCGACCAACTAGATGATGCCGGCGCAAGATTATTAAAACAAGCCCTTAAAAACCATGGGTGCCACGTTAGAAGCCAGTGGCCACCATTAATTAGCAAAGGTTAAATTTGTGAATAATATTTTAAAAAATTTGTGTTGTGCTTCTCTCAAAGTCGATTTGAGAGAACGTTGTTGTTGCTAAATAATCCCAATTAAAAATATACTCTCAAACGACTTGTTCATTGAGAGTTTTTTATTTATTAGCAAAACAATATGAACATATCCACTAAAGCAATTCACCTTGGTCAAACCCCCGACCAAACAACCGGCGCCATTACGCCACCAATCTATCTAACATCTACTTATAAACAAACTGCCCCCAACAAACACTTTGGTTACGATTACACCCGCGCCGGCAATCCCAATTTTACTAACCTAGAACAAACACTCGCCTCTCTGGAAAATGGAAAATACGCGACTGTATTTTCTTCCGGATTAGGAGCAGTCACTGCTTTGATTTCAACGTTAAAAAACAAAGATTTGGTAATTGGCGGCAATGACATGTACGGTGGTACCTTCCGATTATTCGGCCAGGTGTTTAAAAAATTCGGTTTATCTCTTATCACGGCAGACACGCAAAATATAAAAAAATTAAAAAATTTGCTAAAAAAACGCCCCCAAATGCTAATTATAGAGTCACCCACAAACCCACTCCTTAAAATTTCCAACATTGGCGCAATCGCTGAATTAACAAGGCGACACGGAGTGTTGTTTGTGGTTGATAATACCTTTGCCACACCCTATCTGCAAAACCCCCTTGATCTCGGGGCTGACGTAGTAGTTCACAGTACCACCAAATATCTGAACGGACACTCTGATATAATTGGTGGGGCTGTTATTACGAACAGTAAGTTATTAAAAAGTAGAATGGATTTTGCGCGCAAGGCCATCGGTCTTAACCCCAGCCCGTTTGATGTCTGGTTAATAAGCCGAGGAGTAAAAACATTGCCTATCAGAATGGATAAACATTGCCAGAATGCTTTTTTGGTGGCGAAATTTTTAGAAAAACACCCAAGCGTAAAAAAAATCATCTACCCGGGATTATCATCACATCCTCAATATGAAATTGTTAAAAGTCAAATGCGCGGACTTGGCGGTGGTATGATAACAGTTGAGTTTAATTTAAATATAAGACAAACAAAAAAATTGATTTCATCTTTTCAAATATTTTCTCTAGCAGAAAGTCTGGGTGGGGTGGAATCACTGGTTGACCACCCGGCCAGCATGACTCACGGATCCATACCAAAAAAAGAGCGAGAAAAAATTGGTATAAAAGATGGCCTCGTGAGATTATCAGTCGGGATAGAAGATCCAACCGACCTTATAAACGATCTGCGCGAACAGTTACTAAAAGTATAGAAACTTAAAAAAATATCCACCAAATCGGCGGATATTTTTTAAGTTAATTCACAAACTTTCAACTTCATAAACTTTACTAACTGTCTAGCTTACCGCGCCAGCGCCAAAAGAGCCGGTGCCCGATCAAGATAATATATTTCCACTTCTACGCGCTTGACACCAAACTGGCGGGCTTGCGCGCGCGTGGCATCCATCCAAATATCAAAGCGGCCAAAAGCATAGCGCCTATTCATTCGGTCATCCACCCGAAACACCTTGTCGCCAAACAGAGCGGGAATTTTAACCATCGTTCCCATTGGCAAACCATTAGCGGCAATCATACCATCATACACGCGCTTACCAGAGGCCGCGATAAACGGGTCATCATCGGTTTGGTCAATAGTACTGGTATAGGCGGTAATAACGGCCCTAACCGTAAGGTCGGCTTTTTTAGTGGTATTAGGGTAAAACATTCGATCGGCCTGGGTTTGAGTCAAAAATACCTCATTATCTTGATTTTTTCGGCTAGAATCAGCCAAAACAGTCATGGGATTGACCACTTGACTGAGCAAAACGCTCAACACAGCCAAATTAATGGCTAAAGACGGGTGGCTGTTGCTGTTTTTTGGCTTATTTAACATATTTTTAGGAAATTAATAGGATACCTTATGCAAGTATCCCTCATTTCTTAACTCGGAAGTATAGCACAAAACAAGGAAATTGTCAAGATGCCAAGTTTAGGTTATAATATAGGCACTGTCACCAAATGGCTCAAATGTCATCCCCGGCGTATGCGGGGTTCCAGAAATTTGGCTGAATTGCGCGAACCCTGGATTCCCGCATACGCCGGGAATGACAAAAAACGCTATTCGGCGACAGCCCCATATAGTCAAAATATTATACCACACTATGGCATTTTGGTTCTGGAAAAAAAGACGGACGCGCGCGTATGGTGAGATAGACAACAGCGAGCCCAAACATCTTTTTTCAATAAATGGTAAACTCCCTTTTAAAAAAATAGCGTGGGCTTTTTTACTGTTAGCGGTTTTGGGATTGTTGGTCGGCACTGTGATGGTTGCTTGGATTAGTCGCGATCTGCCTGATCCCAATAAATTATCAGAGCGCCAAGTGGACGAAAGCACAAAAATCTATGACCGCACCGGCACACATTTACTTTATGAAATCTATCAGGATCAAAAGCGCACCAATATTGAATTGGATAAAATTTCTCCGTGGATTGCCAAAGCAACAGTGGCGGTGGAAGATAAATATTTTTACGAACACAACGGTATTAGAATTTTAAGTATTATTCGCGCCGGCATTAACAATCTTCTGGGGAGAGTGGCGGGCTCGGGCGGGGCATCAACTTTAACACAACAGCTTATTAAAAATACAATTGTCGGCGATGAACATAGTTATTTTAGAAAAATCAAGGAAGCAATTCTCGCCATGCAATTAGAAAAAAAATATACCAAACCAGAAATTTTGCAAATGTATTTGAACGCCGTCCCCTATGGTTCAACGAACTACGGGGTGGAATCAGCCAGCCAAGGTTATTTTAAAAAATCCACGGCTGATATAGATTTAGCTGAGGCCGCCACTTTGGCGGCAATTGTTAAGGCACCCACTAAATATTTAAACAACCCGGACGCTTTGCGTGATCGCCGTGATTTAGTGTTGAGATTAATGTTTGATCAAGGCATGATTACCGAGGATCAAAAAAATGAAGCGCAAAATAGCGCTTTGCGCCTTTACCACAACACCGGATTGTCCGACGCGCCTCATTTTATTTTGTATGTCAAACAATTATTAACCGAACAATTCGGTGAAAAAATGGTGGACACCGGCGGTCTAAAAGTAATCACAACACTGGATTATGATTTACAAGTCACTGCCCAAAATATAGTTAAAGAACAGGGTGATAAGTACGTGGCGACAGCCGATGCCAACAACGCCGCGCTCGTGGGCATTGACCCCAAGACCGGACAAATTTTAGCAATGGTGGGGTCAAGAGATTACGAAAATGATGATATTGACGGCCAGTTTAATGTGGCGGTTTTGGGTAAACGTCAGCCGGGATCTTCATTTAAACCATTTGTATATTTAGCAGCTTTTGAAAAGGGCTACACCCCCGAGACCGTACTTTATGATGTTACCACTAATTTTGAAAAACGCACTGATGGCACTGATTATATTCCCAAAAATTACGACGGCACCGAGCATGGTCTTGTAACATTGCGCAAGGCCTTACAAGGTTCATTAAATATTCCGGCCGTAAAAACTTTGTATTTGGTTGGCCAAGAAAAAGTAATTAATCTCGCTCAAAGATTTGGCTATGCCACTTTAAGTTCAGACGCGATTAAACGCGCTGGTTTAAGTTTGGTGTTGGGTGGAGCAGAAGTAAATTTGTTAGAACACACCAATGGCTATGCCACTTTGGCCGACAATGGCGTGTATCATACACCAGTAAGTATTTTGAAAGTGACAAATCCGACTGGAGAAAATTTAGTAGAATGGAAACCGGACAGTGGCAGTGAAGCCACTACACCCGAAATGGCTGCTTTAATTACTAACGTTTTATCAGATAATCAAGCCCGTGCCTATATGTTCGGTCTAAACAGCACGCTTGTTTTGGGCGACCGCCCAGTGGCCGCCAAAACCGGTACTACCAACGATAACAAAGATGCTTGGACAATGGGTTATACCCCAAGCATCGCGGCTGGCGTGTGGGTGGGCAATACTACTCCTTCACCCATGAAAGGCGGCGGTAGTTTGTTGGCCGGAACTATCTGGAATCAATTTATGAAAGCCGCGACGAAAGATACGCCCACAGAAAATTTTCTCGCTCCGCCGGAAAACACGGCCACAAAACCAGTTTTGCGAGGCGCGGACAATGGCATTGTTCTTAAACTAAATGAAAATAACGGAAAAATTGCGACCTCGTCCACACCAGAATATTTAATTGTCAACAAAACCTATTTACCGCCCCACGATATTCTATATTATGTAAATAAAGATGACCCCAATGGTCCCGCTCCGGAAAATCCTGAAAGTGATTCGCAATATCAAGGTTGGGAAGATGGCCTCTACGCCTACATTGACAAGAACCGCACGAGCGGGCATGAATTAAGTTTAGAAGAACCGCCGACGGAACTAGACACCGGGTTTGCTTCCGAGCTTGCACCGACGGTTAATATCACCACACCGCAAGAAGGGGAAATTTTTAACAATCGCTTAATGGCTATTACTGTTGCTGCGGGTGCTCCCCGTGGCGTCAGTCGTGTGACATTTACCGTGGACGGCCAAACCTTAGGGCAAGCAACTACCCCACCATTTAATTTTATTTACGCACCCGATAAATTAAAAAACGGCAACCACGCTATTAAAGTTTTCGCGGAAGATGACTTGGGTAATGTGGGAGTGGCTGTCCGACATTTTATTTTGGACGCACCCGCTGGCCCACCAGATTTTGAATGGAAAAATTCATCTCCTTTGGAATTATCTAATAACAATTTTCCGTTTACAGTGAGTTTAACTCCGGACAATTGGGATAACACCGAAATAATTAAAATTTATTTGATCGGACCGGGTACTAATAAATATATTTATAACTTCAACCACACTGAAGACAGTTTAAAAGATGGCGATCTTTCTTTTACCTGGAAAACCGTGCCAGCGGTGGGGTCGTACCAACTAAAAGGAGTGTTAACCGATAAGTCCGGAAACAACACTGAGGAAATTTTAAATGTGGTGGTGAAGTGATGATACCGCAGCAAATAAATAACTCCACAAAAAAACGAATTCACATAATATACAAAGTTTAATTTTTAATCTCAATAATTAATAAAAAAATATGTCGGAACCTAAATGGGAAAATATACGCAACAGAAAATCAGAACAAATTTTACAAAAATTTCAACAAAGATTGGAAGCATTATACAAAAAACACTAGGTAAGAAAAGACCCGGTTCCTATCGATGATCCAGTGTTTTTAATAGCGGCGGGCAAATAATACTCACAGCAGTGGTATGCGGTTAAATTTTCTATAATTTCTGATATGATAAAAGAAGTTAGCTTCACTGGCGATGCTGGCACCCTCCAGGAGATTGACGAAGTGCTAGCTGAATACGAACGCATTAATCCTAAAAATCTAACAGTATGAACTTAAAACCAACACGTAAAAAAATCACAGTGGCCAGCTTATCGGTTCTGATAACATATTTTTTATTACCCCTTACATACACACTAGCCGACCGTTATTTGAGATGCAAGGACTACAACCGCGCTGATATGCTCTATTCCACCCCTCTGGGGCCTCATATTTGTGATAGAAAAATTGATATAGCCGGCTCTTTACTTGTCAAACCAAACTTAATGTTGTTTTGTTTCGCTGGTGTGCTTTTTTTACTTATTTATTTAATATATTCTTGTTTTGAAAAAAAATAATTTTATTTTAAACGTTCGCTCGTCCAAACTCGCCCAAAAGACAAGCTTCAAATATTCCGGAACGTTACGCAAAATATTTCAAGATTAAAAACCACCCAACAAATGGATGGTTTTTAATTTAGTATATGCTATTTTAATAGCGAGGGATCCTGAAACACGACAGCCACGCGGCATCGCGTGGAGTTCGGGATGATAATAATTTTATTGTCGTATTGGCATTACAATATATAAATAACTATCGTCTTTGTCCGGTTGCACCAAACACGGGCTGTCGGCATTTGTCAATTTCATCACAATTGCTTCGGAGCGCATATTACCAAGCCCATCCAACAAATAGCGGTGGTTCAATAAAATATTATTTTCTTGGCCGGACACATCCGTACTGATTTCAGATTGATATTCACCGGTTTGAGTAGAGGTGGAATTGATAGATACTACCCCGCTGGTGTTAAATTTAAAAGCCACGCCATTAACACCAGTAGTGGAAAATAAACTAGCGGATTTTATTTCCTTAATTAACTGTGCGGTAGAAAAAGTAACGGTAGTGGTAAAATTTTTCGGAATAATCTGAGTGTAGTCCGGGTATTTGCCTTCAACTAAACGCGATACTAGTTGCACATCATTATAATTTATGGCCAACTGATTTTCATTTATTAATAATCTAATATTTTTTTCATCACCTACAACCGACGATAAAATATGATGAATTTCTTGGGCAGTTCGTCCCGGAACAATAGTTTTAAATTCTTCTATTCCTTGCGACAGAGCCAACTTCTTTTCGGCCAAACGATAACTGTCGGTCGCGGCCAAAACCAAACCTTTATAATATTCAGTATTAAAGGCAAAATAAACGCCGGCTAATTCCGGTCTAATATCATGCCGCGCTAAAGCAGGGATAACCTGATTTAAACCAATTTTCAAATCTTCGGCTGGCAAAACATATCCTTGACCGTCTTGCACCACTGGCACAACTGGAAAATCATCCGCGGGTGATCCTTTAATTTTAGTTACGGCTTTGCCACAAGTTACCACTAATTCATTATCCACCAGCTCAATATCCACTTTTTCACCAGCCAGTAAATTAACAAAATCTGCTAAAGTGCGTGCCGGCACAGTAAAGCTTCCGGGTTCGTCAATTTTGGCTCGCAATTTACTCACAACTGCCAATTCTAAATTGGTGGCTACAATTTCTGCAACTTGGCTGTCAGCTTTTATTAAAACATTGCCTAAAATTGGCAAATTTACACTCTTATTCGCTATTCCTCCTATTAACGCCAACGCTTGGGACAAATTGTCTTTGGTGCAGGAAAGTTTCATAAGTTTATTTATTTTTTATAAAATATTTATCGTTAATAATAATTATAATAAGGGAGTGGATAAGTGGTATAAATCGGTTTTTTATTTGTGATTAGCCAAAAAATAAGTTTATAGATTGTGGATATTTTGGGTAGAAATATTAACTAACAGTGGGTGATAAGTGGGTAAGTCCGAGCGAAAATTAAAATGTGAATTTATTTGTGGATAGCTGTGTCGTTTTGTTAATAACTATCCTTATTTATCCGCAAAGTTATCAACAGACAGCTGGCTTAGATATTATTAATGTATAACTTTTGTTTAATTAAATCAAGCTCTTGTTTAAGTTTTTGGTCGTCTTCTAAAAGTCCGCGAATTTTTTCATAAGCATGCATGGCAGTGGAATGGTCGCGTCCGCCTAGTTCATCTCCGATGGAGGGAAATGACATTTTTAATTCCTCACGCAACAAATACATAATAATTTGGCGCGGAAACGACAACTTCTTTTCGCGGTTTTTACTGGTAATTTCCTCGTAGGTGACATTATAAAATTCGGTCACTGCATCTATTACTTGTTTGGGGGCCACGGAATGATGATTAGACATACCACCCATATTGGCGAACAAATCTTTGACGGTTACGAAGGTTGGCCCTACTCCTTTTAATTCATGATAAGCGATAATTTTGTTTAAGGCACCTTCTAATTCGCGGATATTACTGTGGACAGTTGTGGCTACTAAATTTAATACATCTTGAGTTAAAGGAAAATTCTTTTCCGCGCATTTTTTAGCCAAAATAGCGGCGCGGGTCTCAAAATCCGGCGCGGCGACATCTACAATCATTCCCCATTCAAATCGTGATTTCAAGCGGTCTTCCAAGGCCGGTATGGCTTTGGGTGGTCGGTCGGAAGTTAAAATTACCTGTTTGTTTTGCTGGTGGAGTTCATTAAATGTGTGGAAAAATGATTCTTGGGTGCGGTCTTTGCCGGCAATAAATTGGATGTCATCAATTAAAAGAGCATCAATTAAACGATAGCGGTTTTGAAAGTCGCGGGCATTGCCGTCTTTGATTGAAGAAATAAAATCATTAGAAAATTTTTCCGCGCTCACATACATAATCTGACAGCGCGGGTTTTTAGCCAAAAGCTCATTGCCGATAGCTTGTAAAAGATGGGTTTTGCCCAAACCAACACCGCCGTAGATAAATAGTGGGTTATAGGCCTCGCCAGGGCGATTACAGACCGCTTGGGCAGCAGCAAAAGCTAGTTCTGTTCCTTTTCCTACCACAAAATTTTCAAAACGATATTTGGGGTTTATGGAAAATCCATTACCAGCCGCCAACGAAGAGGCGACTTCTGTCGTGGCTATTTGTTCTGGGTCGGTTTGCGGTGGTTGCTCAGTAGCAAATTTTTCGGTAATGTTTTTTATATTTTCTATCTTATACTCTAACTTTTTTATTGGTTTTTCAGTAATTCTTTCCAATGATTTAATTAGTTGGTGGTGGTATTTTTTTTCGATCCAGGCCTGGTTGAAAGTGTTGGGCACGCAAATAATAGCCAAACCTTCATCAAATGAGATTATGCCGGTATTTTTAAACCAGGTATTAAAATTCGCCTTAGAAATAGATAATTCTAGTTCCGCGAGGACGGCTTGCCAGATTTCGTGATTAGTCATAATTGCTTTATATTAACAGGTAAATCGTATTTTAGCATAGATTCTCTTTTATACCAATTAATATAATTAGGTTAGTGTGGGCGGTTTGTGGATAAGGTGTGGACAACCATTGTATTCACAACCCGTGACTCAGATAGCACGACACATTTAGTGGTTTTTGGGGTGAGTCATGCTATTTGAGTTATGAATTATGATTGCTTCCTTGACAAAAAGCGAAAAATGTGCTATAATTACTAGCGTTGAGTCAAAAGAAAGCTTGCTTTCGTTTGCGAGACGCGAAGTAATTTCAAGCTTCGCTTATAATTAAGCCACATTAAATAATTTTATATAAATATGGTCAAACGAACTTATCAACCCAAAAAACGTAAAAGAGCCAAAGCTCATGGTTTTCGCAAGCGTAATAGCACAAAAAACGGCCGGACCGTTTTAGCACGTCGTCGCACTAAGGGGCGTAAAAAATTGACAGTTTCGGATGAGAAGAAGGGCAAGCTATTGCGTAAGAGAAGCTAATTTTTCTTTAATTTTAGCCAAAATCCGGTATTATGCCGGATTTTGTTGTATATGGTGGGTACAATTATGGTATAATATAGACATGTTAAATCAAAATAATCGGCTTAAAAAATTAAGAGATTTTAATTTGCTATTAAAATACGGCCAATATGTTGGAGGTCAGTTTTTTACGTTAAAATTGCTTGATTTAGCCAAAAAACAAGATTATTTTCCCAAAAAAGAAGATCCGGGCGAGTTTAAAAAACAATTAAGATTGGCGTTTGTGGTGGGGTTAAAGGTAAGTAAAAAGGCGGTTGAGCGCAATCGGCTAAAGCGGCAGATGCGGGAGGTGGTGAGATTGTTGATTAAAGATGAGAGAGTGAAAAGCGGGTATTATGTGATGGTGGTGGCGAAGAACGAGGCGCTGGGGAAAGAGTATGGGGAGATTAGCAAGGAGATTGAGGGGTTGTTGGGGAAGATTGGGATAGTTAAATAAATTTAAAATGCAAAAATCAAAAATCAAAATTACAATTCAAAATTTAAAATTAACGCGAATAGTTTTGAATTTATTTCGGTGGCCGCTTTTATTTTTAATTCGTATTTACCAGAAAACAATATCACCTGATCATGGTTTTTTTAAAAATTTATTTCCGCACGGGTATTGTCGATTTTATCCGACCTGTTCGGAATATGGTTATCAGGCGATAAAGAAAAGGGGGTTGGTAGTTGGAAGTTTTAAAACCATTTGGAGAATTTTGCGGTGTAATCCGTGGAATAAAGGTGGGGTGGATGAGCCGTGAGTTGGTGTTGTCAAAAAAGTACTTTAATGTTAAACTGGAAACAGTTTTCTTTTAATTATAAACACATGAAAAATAAATTCTTCTTAGGGTCACTCGCCATCGTAGTCGCCGCTTTACTCTGGAGTTTAGACGGTACCTTTTTGCGGCCGGGGTTATTTTCTTTGCCATCGCCACTGTTGGTTTTTTTGGAACATTTATTGGGTTTTGTCGTGCTCGCGCCGTTTTTATTTATTTACCGGACGCAACTAAAAGAAATTAATAAAAAATCTTGGGCAGCGATATTTTGGGTGGCATTATTCGGGGGGGCGCTCGGCACCACTTTTTTTACCAAGGCGTTATTCGCGACCGGGTTTGTGGATATTTCGGTGGTAATTTTATTACAAAAATTTCAGCCGATTTTCGCGATAATTTTAGCGGCAATATTTTTGCGCGAACGTTTTCCGCGTGAGTTTTATGCTTATGCCGGGCTTGCGGTCGTAGCCGGATATTTTGTTACTTTTAAAGATCCATTGACGGTGTCTGGTGTTTGGGGCGCGCCCGCCCAAGCGGCCTTATTTTCGCTTTTGGCCGCATTTGCGTGGGGCTCGTCCACTGTCTTTGGAAAATATTCTTTAAAAAATTTAAATCACGGCCTGCTCGCGGCTTTGCGGTTTGGATTGACGGTTTTAATTATGGTTTTTCCGGCGTTGTATTTTTATGGCGCGGGAATTTCGGCTGTGGCGGGCAAACAATGGTGGACACTTATCGCCATTGTATTTAGTTCGGGCGCGGTGGCGATGTTTTTGTATTATTGGGGATTAAAAAAAGTGCCGGCGTCAGTGTCAACTTTGTGTGAATTGGCTTGGCCAGTGTCCGCGATTATTTTTGATTATTTTTTAAATGGTAATATTTTATCAGCCACGCAAATTATTGGCGCATTTATTTTAGTGTTTGCCGCGTATCGCGCTACGGCTTTAAATCAGCCGATTACATTTACTGGTAAAGTGTTGCCCGGCCAAGGTAAAGGCGAAGAAGTAGGGGCCAAAACTGCTAATTTAGATGTTGCGCTGGCAGAAAAATTACCGCCCGGGCTGTATGATTGTGTAGTCACTACTGAAGTGGGCGGTATTTATAGTGGGTTATTATATTATGGTTATAATTCGTTATCGCAAAAAAATTGCTTGGAAGTTCATCTGTTAAATTTTTCTGGTGATTTGAAAGGGCAAGAAATTACCGTTACCACCAAAAGGTTTTTGCGCCTACCGAAAAAATTTAATTCTCTTGATGGCTTAAAATCGAAAGTAGAAGAAGATCTAAAAAAGGCGAATAATTGAAAATCAAAAAATTAAGAATAAAAAATCCTCGCGGCGTTATTTCGCGAGGATTTTTTAATTGTGAAATTATTTACAGAAAGATTCTCCGTCCGGTTTGGCGCCATCATTGGAGCGGATATTATATTTATTTGTATAGGCAGATTTTAATTCCGATGTGAAATAATCATACGGACATACAGCGGTGGTGTAAACCCAGCTGGAATTAAAATTGGTGTTGTCAGTGTATTTGTTTTTTGTGGCGGAATTATATACGCCAAAATCCCAGTTTCCGGCGACGTTAGTGCCGGTGGTGTAACCAATTAAATCTCCGGCTTTAAATTTTATTTGATTTTTTGTTGGTTGGTCGCGACTATCCGACGCCAGGGCTGGTGTTGAGGGGAAAACATCAGTAATTTTTATTATTGGTTCAGTAATGTGGGCCAATCTTAATGTTATCTCGCAACTTATCTGAAAATCTAATCTATATGGGCCGGATTTATAATAAGCGCCACCGGTTAAAATCATATCCACTGGAGCGTAAATTGGAACGCGGGCGTGGTCGGTTTCAATATAGCTGTGGGTTTTTAAATCTGTGCCCACAAAATTGGGAGGGATAACGATGTTATTAATTTTGGCAATGTCGGTTATGTGGTGAGTAAAAATCGGGTTGGTGTTTGGGAGACACGTAAAATTATCTGTTTTTGGATTTTCCGGATCAACGATTATTATTGGTTCAGGTGGTTTGTTTGTGGGGATAGGTTGCGTGGCGGGTTTTGGGATATTATTAATGGTTTTGTCTATTTTTTTTACAACAATTGGTGTTGTGGTTGTTATTTTGACTGGCGCGTCTGATTGTTTTGGTGATTGTGTTATTTGGTTGGTTGTGGTATTAGTATTTTTTAGAAATATAGCAGTTGTCTCGTTCTCATTAATTTGTTTGTGAAAATATTTAAAATTTGGGAAATAAAAAACATAAGTTGATAGCAGAGCCACGCCAATAATTGAAAAGATTATTTTTTTATTAATCATAAAATTTCCAATGTTTTATTTTTTGATTTTTGTCCGGAGATAATTTTAATCCGGCTTTTGGGGATTTGGTATTTTTTGCTTAATAATTCTATCAGTGCTTCGTTGGCCTTGCCGTCCACCGGCGGGGCGGTTAGTTTTACTTTAATAGTACCACCACGCTGAGCGTGGCCGTTAGAGACGCTTAGCGTCTCGTCAGCCATTGGGCCGACGATTTCGTTTTTTGATGAGCGGGGAAGGACGCGGATTTTAATAATCATATTTTTTTTGTCATTCCGACCGACCGTCGCAGGGAGTGGAGGAATCCCTTAAACCCATTCTGAGCTTAAGTCGTGCCAGTGCGGATTGATTTGCTTAATTAAAAATTCTTTTTTGTCTCTGCGCCAATTTTTCAATTGTTTTTCACGGGCGATTGCCGTGTTAATATCTTGATAATGTTCGTAATATACTAATTTTTCAACATCATATTTTTCTGTAAATCCTTTTACTAACTTTTGTTTGTGTTCAGAAAGTCGTTTCTCTAAATTATTCGTGACGCCGGTGTACAATGTTCCGCTGTCGCTAGCTAATATATAAACATAATAATTGTGCTGTTTCATAGTGTAAGGGATCCCTCGGCTACGC
>MFRE01000026.1 GCA_001784475.1 Candidatus Magasanikbacteria bacterium RIFOXYD2_FULL_41_14 | reverse complement strand
AATTTCCAACACCAAATTGCAAAGTTCAGAAATCGGCGAACAAAAACAGCTTAGATTAGCGGAGTTTTAACGCAACACGAGTGCGTTCGCGCATGTGCGATGTTTTTGCCCACTTCGTTATTATAATTCCAATAATAGAAAAGGGCAAAAATATGGGTTGAAGAAATTTTTTACTCCTTAATTTAAAAATCTAATAATGAAAAATTTCTGAACCGCATACACGCTGTTAAGTGATGTAGAAAACATTTTTTATCATAAATTCATTCGCCATTTATTTGTGGATTGCAATCATTATGGCAAGTGCTAGCAATGCAACGCCAAGCAACTTGTTTACTATATGCTGATAATTTCCATAAATGCTTCTGACTTTCTTTTGAGTGAAAAATACGGAAAGAATTGAGGCCATGATGAATGAATTAAACGGCATTGCAATCCACAAAAATATAACAACCCAAAATGGAGAGCCGGACGCCATAACAGTTGCGAATATACTTGCAAAAAATAATGATGCTTTAGGGCTTAGCATATTCGTTAAGAAGCCAATTTTGGCCGCTTGAAAAGGAGAAATATCTTTGTGTTGTTCTGATGTGGTGTCCGCTTTTTGTGTCTCTATTTTTATCAGAAACGTCTTGATAGCGAGGTATATTAGATAGCCGACTCCTAAAAATTTAATAATATTGAAAGCCACAGGTGACGCTGAAATTATGAGCGCAAGTCCTGTTATAGAGTAAGAAATATGAATAAAATTACCGATTGCAATTCCGACTGCTGTCCATATTCCAGACTTGCGTGAATATACCAAAGAGTTTCTGATGATTAACACAAAAAGCGGACCTGGAGTAAACCATGCAAATATGTGAATGGCCAAAATTGTGCTGATTAGTATTAGGCTCTCCATTTTGTTCAATTATAAATGGCAAATACAACTTTAAAAATGTTTTCTATTTCACTTAACGTTCGCGTGTATGCGATGTTTT
This sequence comes from Candidatus Magasanikbacteria bacterium RIFOXYD2_FULL_41_14, assembly GCA_001784475.1. Lineage (GTDB taxonomy): Bacteria > Patescibacteriota > Patescibacteriia > Magasanikbacterales > GWA2-37-8 > XYD2-FULL-41-14. The sequence continues at coordinate 15,676 of MFRE01000026.1, read as the reverse complement.
TGCCCGCATCCTTATTATATTTCAAATAAAGGAAAAGGGCAAAAATATGGGTGAGAGAAAAAGTGCAACCGCTAAAAATTTAACGCACTTTTTCTTGAACCGCATACACGCTGTTAAGTGATGTAGAAAACATTTTTCCTCCTTTATTTATTCGCCATTTTTATTTGTGCAATAACGCCATTAAAGCAAGTAAAATTAATGCCACTCCAAGACATTTGTTAATTATATGCTGGAATTTGCTGTATAATATTTTAACATTTTTTTGTGTGAAAAATATCGTTAGAATTGAAGACATAACAAATGTATTGAGTGGCATGGCTATAGCTAGAAAAAGTGTCACCCAAAATGGAGAGCCCGACGACAATACGGTTGAAAATATACTTGCAAAAAATAAATATGCGCCAGTACTTGAAATGTTTGTTAAGAAGCCAATTTTGACAGCTTGTAAATTTGAAATATATTTATGTTCGGTAGGTGTGTCCGCTTTTTGTGTCTCAATTTTTAAAAGAAATGTTTTGATTCCAAGATATATTAGATAGCCAGCCCCTAGAAATTTGACTATGTTGAAAGCGAGACCTGAACTTTGAATAATGATTGAAATTCCGAATACAGCGAGAGTAATATGAATTAAATTTCCCAGTGAAAATCCTAAGGAAGTCCAGAATCCAGTTTTTCGTGAGTAAACCAAGGAATTTCTAATTATAAGCACAAAAAGCGGACCTGGAGTCAGCCACGCTAGAATATGTATAGTCAAAATTGTGCTTATAAGTGTCAGGCTCTCCATTTTGGGTATGTGATTAAAAAATGGCGAATATCAATTAAAAATGTTTTCTATTTCACTTAACTTATGTATATGCGAACCTGTTGATTATTAACTTAATATATAGTATATTATCACCAAAATACTCAAGAGGCAAGCGTAAAATATGTTCAAATTACCAAAAATTATTGCCATTTTAGGGCCAACAGCTTCGGGGAAAACCGATGTTGGTATTTTTTTGGCTAAGAAATTTAACGGGGAAGTGGTGAGTTTTGATTCTCGGCAGATATATATTGGGATGGATATTGGGACGGCGAAGCCACGGCGAGATGGGACTCCCTCTGCCCATTCTTCTAAAGAGGGGGATAGTGAATTGACTAGACAGAGATCCCTCCCCGTATCAAGTACGGGACAGGCTATCGCTCAGGTTGACGGTGATAACCACCCCCTCGCCCCCTCCTTGAAAATGAGGGGGGAATATGTGGTTGACGGGGTGCGCCATCATTTGGTGGATTTTATTGATCCTGACCAAGATTACAGTTTGGCGGATTTTAAGCAGGATGCTGTGCGTGCAATTGCTGATATTTTGGGGCGCGGGAAGTTGCCGATTTTGGTGGGTGGGACGGGGTTGTATTTTTGGGCGGTGATTGATAATTTGGAGATCCCCAAAGTGGTGCCTGATAAAAAATTACGAAATGAGTTGGAAAAATTATCACTGTCGGAATTAGTGAAAATGTTGCGCGCTAAAGATCCGGAGAGTGCCCGGGTAGTTGATTTGGAAAATCCGCGTCGAGTTTTGCGGGCGCTGGAAGTGGCGCTTTCGGGTGAGTCGTTTGTGAAGCAACAGAAAAAGGGCAAACCGTTGTATGATGTTTTGCAAATTGGATTAAATTGGGAGCGGGAAGAATTAAATGAACGGATAAATAAACGGGTGGATAGGCAGATGGAGGCGGGGTTGGTGGCCGAGACAGAGGGGTTGGCGAGAGACCCCACCCTCGCCCTCCCCTTTTTAAAAAGGGAGGGAAAATGCGAGGTGTGGGCGTTGCCGAGTATGAGCGGAATTGGGTATCGGCAAATGGGATATTTTTTGCGTGGTGAAATGAGTTTGCCAGAAGCAGTTGAAATATTAAAACGCGATACGCGCCATTATGCCAAACGGCAGATGACTTGGTTTAAGCGCAATCAGCGAATTAAATGGATTGAGCGTGATGATAAAAAAGCGGTCGGTGAATTAGTTGAGAAGTTTATAGAATAATTTATGTCCGTACACATGTACGGACATGTGTACGGACATAAATATATGTTTGGGCTGGATCCCCGCTGTTGCGGGGATGACAGTAAGGTGGTTTGTGGTTTGCCGGTCAGAGAGATTGCTTTGTCGCTTCACTCCTCGCAACGACAATTAGTTTTTGGCATGGATCCCCGCTGTTGCGGGGATGACAATTAACAAATGCGTCAGCTGATGATGTTTATGATGGCAAATAAAAAACTCCGAGGCGGATTTTTGTGCTGAAGTGTTGCAGTGTTTTTTTGTTGCAGTATTATTGCACCGGTGCGGGTGCAACCTCGTTCGCCAAAACATTTAACTCCTCGCCAGTAACCGCATCAATCGCTTGTAGGCGCACCTTAGAAACAAGCGCGTTTTGGGTTGGGTCTTTTTTATTTAGAGTGACTGTAAATGGTAAGGCCAAGACGTCCATGCTGTCTGTCATCGTTGGAATGGTCCAAGTCAAATGTTTGGTGTTGGTATCGTAGTTTAATGTTCCAGCCGGCGGGGTATCGGGCAGTTGCACAGTGGTATCACCATAAATATCGGCGTTTAAAGTTACGTTATTTAAAGCGTGCAGAGAATTATTGATCACCCAAGTGATTTGGTGTTGTTCGGCACCGCTGTCATTTTTTACATCATCGCGCACGGCGAGCGACAGATCGGAATTAAAGGTAATTTCTACTGGATTAATGGTGGTGACTTGGCCGGCTTTGCCTTTAGTGGTATATGACGCTTGCGCGCTCACGGTCGCTAAAAATTCTTTGACTTTGTTCCAGTCAATTTCTTTGAGATTTTTGGCCGGCAAATTTACATCTAAAGAAATTTCTTGGCCGGCTTTCACTGTTTTTAAGTCCGACCAGTTTTTAGAGGTCCAAGTGATTTCACCACGGCGACGTGTGTCCGATAGTTGTGTACCTTTGACATCGCCATCATATTTATCTGTTAAATTTGCCCAGTCAAAGACACTTTGTTTTTGATAGGAAGGGGCATCAACAGTAAGTGTTAATTGGATGGCCGTGGCATCGTCTGGACTGCTGTTGTGCAGGGTTAAGGTCATGCCGAGCATATCATCGGGAAAACTGGCCACACGACTGGTGGAGCCATTAATCGCTAAAGCTAGTGTTAGAGAGTTTTTGATTATTTCCGCGCTAATGGAAGTGGTGGCGATTATTTGTTTTTGGTTACTTGGGCCTACCCATACCAGTTGCGCTTCAAAAGTAGCGGTCGGGTCCAATTGATCGGCTAATTGTCCGGTAAAGGTGATGGGGAATTGGGTGGCAGTTGTCGTGGCGTTAGAAGCGGTTGTGACCGCCCAATTATCCTTGGCTATTTTGGGAGCGGAAGAAGTAATTTTGAAGTTCGCCGGTAAAACTGGAATGACCATTAATTTTTCCATCCAATCGGCTGAGGAATTTTTGACTGTGATAGTGAAGGTGGTGTCGGCGCCTACTTTAATTTTATCTGGTGCAGTTAATTGCAAGCTGTAGGGGAGAGTAGCAATTTTATTTTCAAAAGTTGCCATTGTCTGTAAGTTGGATTGGAAGTTATCTGGGCGGTAGCTTAAAAATGCGCGCCAGGCCTGGATGTTGTTGATTGGCGCGTAAATTTTGCCTATCAAAGTAACAGTGCCTTTTTGACGGGATGCGAGCGTACCTAAATCCCATTCAGTATTACCGGGATTTTTGGCAACGGGTTCGCTACTGATAAAGGTAAATCCAGCCGGATAGCGCACAGACAAGGTCGCGTCGTTTAATTTAATTTTTTGGTTGTTTTGATAGGAAATGGTAACCGTGGTTGTGGCGCCAAGCATCAAATTTGTATCGCCTGTCATTGTTAAATTAACATCAACTGTTGATAGTGACTCTCCGTGTGGCATTAAGAAAAATCCTGCCCACGCCGCGACAGTGAGTAAACCCAAAATTATTACTAATCCAAATAATTTTCTTAAAATATGATGTCCGGATTTCATTTCTATTTTATCCATATTGGGTAACTTGCCGTTATCGTCTTCGTAGATTGCGGTTAGCTGTTCACCCACCTTTTTTGTTTTTGCAATTGATGCAACTGAGGCCGTGCGTGTGCGACGGGGTGCGGTTTTGGGTTGGGTGGTCTTTTTTTTCAGTTTGCCCGCTGGCTTACTATTGAGCGGGGTTATAGAAAATTCCGGCAAGTTATTGTCTGACATAGGATGATTGCTTAGTTAAATTGTTAAATGGTTAAATTGTTATTATATTTTATTTTTTCTTCAATACCAAACTCCAGATTTGGTCGGTGTTTAGTAGAAGCGGTTCAATCTGTAAACCATTGGCGGCCACAGTGGTTCCGGGTCCGTCTTTCCAAACTGGTTCCCAATTATCCGGAGCAATTATTTGACTATCAAATTCGCTGTTGATGCCGGATTGATTCTGAACTACTAATTGGTAGGCGGCAGTAGGAGAGTGATCGCTAAGCATTGATTGTAAACTGGCCGTGTTTAGGCGTGTGTCGTCTGTAGCTTTAAATGGTAATTCATAAACAAAAATTGCTTGGCTGACATCGCCCGGCTCAGTGATTACCCAATTGCCAAAAGCGGTCTTACCGAACTCGTCGGTAATTTTGGTGCCACTTGTGGGATCGGTCGCTACAGTTTTTTCGGATAAGTTGAGCCAAGCGTCCGGCTCGGACCAGCTGTCGGGCGCACGAAAATGTTTTTCATCCGGCCAGGTAAATCCTTGAGCGGAAATTAATTTACTACCTGCCGGAACGTAAAGGCGCAAATAGTCAATATTGGTGGCGTCATAGAGATCTTCGGTATTTGAGCCATTATGCGCGCGGGTAATTATTACTGTGTCCGTGATTGTTCCGTCTGTGGCTATAACCGCTTGGTGGCTAATTGATTGTTTAATGTTGGCGTCACTTTTTTGACCTTGGATATTGGTATTTACCACCATTAAAAAATCTTGACCAGCACTTGTGGCTAAAATTTGACCGCCCCAACCATATTTTTTTATAATTTTTTCTACTCGCTGGTCGGTAAAGTATGCTTGAATTTGCTTGGTGACTAAGGATTCTTTTAGTCCAGTTAAAATTGGCATAATATCGGCCGGTGCGGAATTAGTGAGAATGTTAATAAATTTTGGTGCCAAGTCGGCAATAATTTGTTTTGGTTTGCCTAATTGTTTTTCTGGACTGGTTTCTACAATATTTTGAATCGTAGGTAAAACATTATCTGAGGTAATTGTGATATTTCGTTTAGTATCGGTAACGGGGCCGACAATCCCCAATAATTTTTCTAAAACTTTACTATTAACGGCGATAACACCATCGGCGGTTATGCCGCGGCTGTGGCGGTAAAACCAGAGCAATTTTTCGGCGCTGGCCGGGAAATCAGGGAACCAATTGCCGTCTTGAAATTCCCAACGTTTGTTAGCCAACAGAAGCGGAGCGGGCGGCTCAACATAAGTATCTAATTGACCTTGCAGATCGTAAGAGCCACCAGGTGGCACATCTAAGCCGACAATTTTTCCGTCTTTAATATCCAACAGCGCGAAACTGCCGATAAATCCGCCAGTGGGACGAATTTCATTTTCATTTTGAAATACAATCAAATAACGCCGCAGACCTTCTCCGCCAAAAATTTCCTGAATGCTGTTACCGAGTTCAGCGAGATGGCCAAAATCAGCAACAATAGTACCGAAAACATTTTTAAATTCTTTAAAGGCGCTTTGATATTCCAGGGGCATATCGCCTGGATCAATCGGTTCCAACAAATTAAGTGCACTTTGATAATTTGGTAAGGCCGCTTGTAAATGGGCAGTAATAATAGCGACGCGTTCGGTTAAGGTTGAAGAGGCGGCTGCTTGCACTTCGCCGATGCCTTTTAAAAGGTAGGTATTGCCGAGGGCAAGCTGTTGTCCGGCTAAAATTATATTTTGGCGGTTTTTAACTTCTTGGCCCAACACTGGAATTACACCTGTAAGGTCTTGCAAAAAGTGATGTTTACTCTCCATCGTGGATACCGCCTGCTGAAAATTATTAAGAGCGCGGTTCATGGAAAGTTTGGCGCCTGGTACATCAGCGGAAAGTAAAGAGGCGGTGGAATCTTGCAAAGCCATAAAGCCGGCGGTACTGCTCTCGGCGACATTATTCGCGGATAAGCGCAAGGAAATATAGTAACTTTTTACCGGTCCAGGGAAAGCCAAAATTACAATTAACGCACCCAAAGCATAAGAGGAGCGTTTCCAAAAGAGACCACTGTTGAAAATCGCGTGCGTGTTTTGGCCAACTTTTTGCCAATAGTTTTTGATGGCAAACAGCGGGTTACTGATTTTGTGAAACAAATTAGTTAGAGTGGTGTTTAGCGATTTTTTGAAAGATGCAAAATGTTTTGATTTAGAGGTATCTTTGAAGTTGATTTTTTTATGGGCTGACACCGGTGCTATTGGGTTCGTTTGCAGAACTGGCAAGTCCATTTCGTCGGTGATTATTTGGGCTGGCGCGTTTGCGACATTTGCTACTTTGGAAGTGGCTGGCAGATTGTGATAATTATGGAAAATAGAAAAATTGTCTTCCGGCGCGAGTGGGGTGACAGTGTGAGAATTATTAGCGACGGGTTTTAAATCAATAATATGCGCCGAGAGATCGGGGGCACTGGCAACGTGGTGGATGAAAAAGTTTACAGTTTTAGAGGGGGCGGGTGTTTTGGTACGAATTGGTGTGTTTTTTTTGGGTGCGACAAAACGCGGGCAGGTTGATTTATTGTGCCCCATTTTTTGGCAAATGCCACAACGACGTAATTGCACTCTTTTTTTGGTTTGAGCCATTATCGTTAATTTTGAAAAACCCAGCTTCGTTTTACGATGGGATTTTTTACTTACTTATTATACCATTTTTTGGGGATATTGCCGAATATTTGCGGTTAGTTATCCACTGTTTGGTAAATTTGTAAGGTTTGTTCGGCAGTAGTTTGCCAAGAATATTTTTTTAGTAATTTTTGGCCATTATTTTTCAGATTTTGGCGTAGATTTTCATCGGTTAGAGCAGTGTTAATTTTTGTAGCCATATCTACGGGGTCAATCGGGTTAAAATATAGGGCAGCGTCTTGTAATATTTCCGGCAGACAGGTCGCGTTTGATGAAACTACTGGCAAATCATATTGCATGGCCTCAAGTGGTGGCAGGCCGAAACCTTCATAGAGCGAGGGGAAGGCATAAAGAGAAGCGTTTTGATAAAAATGGGCCAGTTGGCTATCGGGCACAAAGCCGGTAAAGATAGGTTTATTTTTCCCGCCCGAGGCGGGTCCGCCTATGGTGGACAGTTCTTTTACAAGAGGATGATTTTTAAGTTGGCGATAAAAATAATTTTCATTACCAACTAAAACTAACCGATAACTATTATCAAATTTTTCATTAAAAATTTTCCAAGCGCGGATAAGGCCCAACAAATTTTTATGGGGAAAAGCAACGCCGACATAGAGGATGTAGGGTTGGGTGGGCAGTGATGGTGGTGGGGTGTTATTGAAGTTCGAAGATTTAAGATTTGTAGGTGGCGCGAGTAGTGTCACGGAAATTTTTTCCGCCTTAATATTTAAAGTTTTTACAATATCACCTTTGACGAATTCACAGGGCGTTAAAATATGTTGGGCGTGGCGAACGGCGCTGTTTAGCACCAACCGGTAAGCAATATTTTTAAAAAAATAGGAAAGTGGGCCCAGCGTGCTGGCGGCTCGAGTGGGGTAGTGGAGCAATAGTAAATCGTGAATAGTAACTACAAACGGTCGGCGATAAAAAAGAGGCACATTCCAGTGTGGAAAATGCATTAAGTCCGCTTTTTCTTTTTTCAAAATTCGCGGTAATAAAATTTGTTCACGCCAGCCATACCAAGGCACATCGGCTAAAACCTTTTTGAAATTCGGTGCGGTCGGTTCATATTCATTAAAATTTTCTTTGCGCAAAAAAATGACATACTCGTTAGTCGTTTGGGGGGTGGTAGTTTTAGCATATGCTATAGCATGGTCTATTTTTTCTAAATTTAAAACCAGCTGTTCAATATACCGTCCCAAGCCCCCTTGTTTGGGGCCGAACATTCTGGCGTCAATCCCTATCTTCATATAATTATCACAATTAATCAATATGCCAATTTTAGCACTCGTGAGCGTTTGCGTCAAAGTTTTAAGATTGATTTTTTAAAGAAATTACTGTATAATATTTATGGAATTATTTAGATAATGTACAGGGTATGCCATATTTAAGCAAATTATTGGGTCAGCCGGTGCTAGATAGCGCGGACGTTAAGATTGGCCGTTTGCAGGATATAATTGTGAGCTCTGAAACTTCTAAATATGCGTCAGTGGAATTTTTGCTTTTAAAAAGAGGTAAAGAAAGGATATTGATTCCGTATAGTTATGTAGAAAATTTAAGCTCTAAAGAAGTATCATTGTCAGCCCCATATGACAAAGTGCAAACTGTCCCACTGGATACTGCCATTGAAAACTATTTATCTTTGGGAAAAGATATTTTGGATGAGCAAATTGTAGATGTGGAAGGAGCCCGCGTGGTGCGGGTGAATGATCTGCGTTTGGGTATTTTTAATGAGCAGATGAGCGTCCTCGGGATTGATGTCTCTGTCCGTGGGATATTGCGTCGAATTAAATTAGAATGGTTGTTGGGGGGATTTTTCCAGCCCGCTCTCATTGATTGGCGCCATACCCAGTCGGTGCGTGGGCTTTTGAAATTGGATACAATCGCGAAAAATTTAGATCGTTTGCACCCAGCTGATTTAGCCAACGTTATTGAGGATTTAAATGTGAAGGCCGGTAGTCGGCTGGTGGTATCATTAGATGCTAAATCGGCCGCCAAGGTGCTGGAAGAAGTTGATCCACATTTGCAAAAAGTTTTGGTAAAATATTTAGGTCCGGAAAAAATGGCCGGAATTCTAAGTCAAATGTCTATTGACGAAGTGGTGGACTTATTTCATTCACTGTCCAAGCAAGAGGCCGAGCAGTTTTTTTCTCAATTAAAAAATAGTCGTTTAAAGACCGTGAGGAAATTTATAAATTATGAAGACGACACTGCGGGCGGTCTGATGACCAGCGATTATGTGTCGGTGCGGCCGGGTTGGACGGTAGCGCGGGCGATTGAAGAAGTAAAGAAGATGTCTCCATCACTACGCACGGTACTTTATGTTTATGTGGTTGGTGAAAAGGACAAGTTTGTCGGCGCCCTTTCTCTGCGTTGGTTGTTAATTTCTGACCCGACAGAAATTGTAAATAATTTAATTAAATATATTCCCAGCACTTCTATTTTGCGTCCAGAGCAACCAGTGGAAGAAGTGATGAATGTAATGACCAAGTATGATTTGTACACAGTGGCGGTATTAGATTCTGACCGCAAGATGTTGGGGATTGTTACGATTGATGACGTAATGCGCCACTTGGTGCCAAAAGCTTAATTGTATGATAGAACGTTTGCGTCGTTTCTGGCCGAGAATTTTATTTTTTTTGGCAGTGATCGGTCCGGGAATTATTTCCGCTAACGCTGATAACGATGCCGGCGGCATTACCACCTATTCCGTAGTGGGGGCGCATTTTGGCACCAGCATGCTTTGGGTGCTTTTTTTAATTACTTTTTCTTTAGCAGTCACTCAAGAGATGGGCGTGCGCATCGGTATTGTAACTCGCGAAGGTCTGGCTGGTATTATCCGTTCCCGCTTTGGTCTGCCTTGGACCGCTTTTGCCATGTTGCTCATGCTTATCGCCAATCTGGGCACAATTACCGCCGAATACGCCGGGGTGGCGGCCTCGTTTGGAATTTTGGGAGTAAGTAAATACACTTCGGTAATTTTTTGCGCGGTGGCAGTTTGGTTTATTTTATATAAAGGGTCGTTTAAAACTACCCAGAAGATTTTTTTAATTTTTTCCGTTTTTTATTTAGTTTATATAATCAATGGCTTTGCGATTGGGCCTGATTTTGGAATGGCATTGAAAGATATGGTTCATCCGACTTTGCAGTTTAATACCCCTTATTTGTTGACGCTAGTTGCTTTAATTGGGACAACCATTACCCCTTGGGGGCAGTTTTTTATTCAGTCGTATGTGGTGGATAAAGGGCTGGAGATAAAGCACTATAAGGTTGAGAAAGCGGAAGTTTATTTTGGCGCTTTTTTAACAAATGTGGTTAGTTTTTTTATAATCATAAGCACTGCGTCCACACTTTATAAAGCCGGTATTCATATTGAAAGCGCGAGTGATGCCGCTTTGGCTTTAGCGCCACTTGTGGGTGGTTTTGCGGAATTTTTATTTGCTTTTGGATTGTTTGTGGCTTCAATGTTGGGGGCGTTTATTTTGCCGGTGGCCACTGCCTATGCTATTTGTGAGGCGTTTGGTTGGGAGGCGGGGTTTGACACCAATTGGAACAACGGTCGATTTTTTTACAGCATTATTTTGCTGTCCATTATCGTGCCGGCGGCTTTGGTGTTACTGCCCGGCATATCGCTAGTAAAGGTGATGGTCTTGTCGCAAGATGTTAACGGTATTTTGTTGCCGTTTATTTTAATTTTTGTGATGAAGATTGTTAACACTAAAGAGATTATGGGCGAGTATGTTAACAAGCGGTTGGGAAATATTATTGCTTGGGCCACGATTGTGGGAATTATCGCAGCTACGATTGTATTGGTTTTGTCTTCGTTTGTTCGTCTTTAAATCGTTCAATAATTTTTAGCCATTGTTTGGCCGAATTGTCCCAGGAAAATTTTTGTGCTTGTATTTGTCCCGCTTTTTTTAGGCGGTTTTTTAATTCTGGATTTTTTTGAAGTAAAATAATTTTCTCCGCGATGTCGGCAGAATTTATTGGATTAACCAGCAAGGCCCCACCTCCGGCCACTTCTGGCAAAGAGGAGCGATTGGAGGTAATTGTGGCCGTGCCAACAGACATTGCTTCTAATACTGGAAAACCGAACCCTTCGTAGAGAGATGGATAAACAAAAAGAGAAGCAATGCGGTAAAGTGCTGGTTTTTCTTCGTCTTTAACCCAGCCGATGAATTTAATTTTTTTTGCCACCGGAGAGCAAGTGGCGCGTTCGTAGATTGTTTGGTTTTTCCAACCGCCAGCGCCGGCGATTATTAACCATAAGTTGGGCAAAGTTTGACTAACAATTTCAAAAGCTTTAATAAGCCCAGTGATATTTTTACGGGGTTCAATTGAACCTAAGAATAAAATAAATTCATCCGGCAGTTCATATTTATTTTTTAGCTTATGAATTTTTTCAACGCTAAAATTATTCTGGTCATCAAACGCACTGCCGTGCCCAGGGTTGATTATAGAAATTTTTTCTGGCGGTAGATGGTAACGCTCAATTAAATCATTTTTAGTGTTAGCAGAAGGGACAATAATATGAATTGCTCGCTTGGTTTGCGCGCGCGGTTTGACTGCCCAATGCCAGAGGCGTTGGCGGAGGGTAAAAAACTCCGGAAAGAGTTTAAATGATAAATCGTGGACAGTTAAGATATGTGGTGTCTGGGGCGATAGGGAAGTAAAATTAAGGTGCGGCGAAAACCAGCAGTCAATTGGTTCGTGATATTTTTTGGTGATTAAGTTATCAAGGCGAGGGTGGTTGGTAGTGGCGATTGCTAAATTAAAAAATTTATTGGGATAGTGAAAATCGGTCAGGGTTACATTTTTTTGGGTAAAAATTTGGTTGGTAGGTGTGGAGGCGTGGGCGTTGGAAAAAATAAAATAGCGGTTGACGCTATCAGCCGCTAAAATAGCTTTGATAAGTTCGATGGCGTATTCTCCCACGCCAGTTTTAGTGGGTCCGAGCAGTGCTCGGGAGTCAATACCAATGTTCATAGTTTAGTTGTTTTGGTTTTTGGTTTCTACTTGCCAGGCAAATCGCACCGGCAGGCGACACTGATTCATGCCACGTTCAAATTCTTCATACGCGTCTAAGGCGTAGTGCTCAATTTGTTTTTTGAAATTTTTCGCGGAAAATTTTTCGGCTTGTTCGGTTAATTTTTGTTTATCCCAATCATCAGCGTGAAAATTTAAAACAGCATCCAAAAGCGATTCCCAGGTTTGAGCAGGGAATAAGACGCCGGTTTCGCCCGGTACGACGGTTTCGGTGGCTCCGCCTTTGCCATAGGCAATTACCGGTCGGCCGGCGGCCATCGCCTCAACTGGCGTAATACCAAAGTCCTCATATTGCGGATGAATAAAAGCGCGCGCGCGTGCCAAAAGTTTAGCTTTTTCAGAATCGGAAATCCGCCCCAAAAATTCAATATTGGGTTTGGCAATTTTTTGTAAGTAGGGCAATTCCGGTCCAGTGCCAAATATTTTTAAAGGAATTTGGAGGCGATTAAAAACTTTAATGGCCAAATCCAATCGTTTGTAGGGCACCAAGCGTCCACCCGCCACAAAATAGTCGCCTAGATCGTTTTTGGGAGTAAACAAATGTGTATCAACCGGCGGGTTTATCACATCGCTGTCACGACGATAATATTTTAAAATCCGTTGGCGCACAGTTTCGGAATTGGCAATTAATTTATCAACCCTGGCAGTGCTCATTTGATCCCAGAGACGCAGGCGGTGGATTAAACTGGATAGGATAATTTTAATCGGCAATGAATGTTTTAAATCTGATAAATATTCATGTCCGTCCGCCCACAAAAATCGCGCCGGTGTGTGGCAGTAAGAAATATGTAAACTGGTGGGCGGAGTAATAATGCCTTTGGCAAAAATTGAGGACGATGAAATAACCAAATCAAAGCCGGATAAATCGTGGCGCTCGGTCGCGACCGGCATCCAGGGCAAATACCATTGAAAAGCACTCCGGCAAAAAGGCAGGCGTGCTAAAAATGATTCGCGGGTTTGCGCGTCGGCGGGAAAATCTATTTTTTCACGATTATGAAATAACACAAAAATTGGCGCTTCCGGCCAAACTTCGTGCAGAGCCCGCAATACTCTTTCGGCCCCGCCGTCTTGAGATAAGTAGTCGTGAACGAGGGCGATTTTCATAGCAATATCAAAATGTAAAAATCAAAATGAAAAATTATTGTGTTCGCGTGGTTTACTGAATTAAATTGTCGCGTAGCGACTCGATAATTTTAATTTTTCCTACCAGGCTCCTTTACCTTTAATTACTACTATTGGTGTTTTAAGTAGGATAATAAAGTCCATGAGTATGGTCCAGTTTTCTAAATAAAAAGTATCTAACTTAACTTCTTCTTCAAAATTTAAATTACTGCGTCCGGAAACTTGAGCCATGCCGGTCATACCAGGTTTTACAGTCATTACAATTTTGTGGCGAGTTTCATATTGATCTACCTCGCGTGGTTGATGAGGGCGCGGGCCCACCAAACTCATTTGGCCGGCCAAGACATTTAGAAATTGCGGAATTTCGTCTAAGCTAAAACGGCGGATAAATTTACCGAAAGGAGTGACGCGCGGATCATCTTTAATTTTATAAATTGGTCCATTTTTTCCGTTTTGGGTAGCAATCAATTCTTTTTCGGCTTGCAAAGCTGCTTCGCCCGCTACCCCAAATTGGGCGCCGGTCGAATATTTTTGATATAAAGAACGAAATTTTAAAATGTAAAATTTTTGTCCCTCTTGGCCAACGCGTTCGTTTTTGTAAATTATTGGTCGGCCGGTTTCGATTAAAATAATGAGTGTAATTAACAGATAAATTGGTAAGAAAATTATCGCCAAAATTAACGCACACACAAAATCAAGCCCACGTTTAATTATTCGGCCCCAACCGGAAATGCGTGCGCGCCTTAGTTCAATAATGGGGATGCCGGCGACAGTTGAAACCGCCATATTGGTGGCGATAGTGGAAAACAGGTCGGCGGAATATTTAAAAACCAGATTATGTTCGTTGGCAAATTCTGCTGCTTTGAGGGTGTCGACTTCGTGCGCTTTGGGGTCGGTAAATAAAATCTCATTGGGTTTGTTGGCTAAAATTCGGCGTGCAGTTTCTTGGTTGAAGTGAGGGAAGATGCCAATAATTTTATAACCCAAATAACGCCGCTCATCTAATTCCGTAGCAATGGTTTCGGCAATATCTTCGGCACCAATGATAGCTACCGCCCGTAAGCCAAAACCACTATAGTGCAAACCGGCCTTTAGGGCGCGAGTGAGGATGCGCCCCAACACTACAAATACCATCGCCAAAACCCAACTGACTAAAACCAAAAAACGCGAATCAAATTTTTGTAAAGTAAAAAAAACGAAAATCGTGATAGCGGCGAATCCGGTGGAGCAGGCCATAATTATTTTGGAAAATTCTGCGGCAAATTTACGGTTGGGATTAGCGCTGTATAGTCCGGAAAAAATAAAAACCAAAACCCAGCCCAGCGCTACCGCCAAAGTTAAGGGCCAATATCTTTGCCAAGACAAATCAAATACTACCGGTCGGATCGATACGGCCAAATCGGAAAAGCGCAAAGAGTAGGCGGTAAAACCGGCCAGTACCAGTGCGGCGTAGTCAATTGGCAATTGCAAAAAAGTGAAGAATAGCTCAAAACGTTTCATAGGGTTTGTTTGTCATTGCGAGGAGTGAAACAATGCGGCAATCTCGGGTTCCCCTCCCTTTATAAAAAGGGGAGGGCGAGGGTGGGGTATTCGTCGGTCGGCACTGTCATTTTACCGCAAATAGGAGCTGGGGTCAAATTGGGAAGGGTTGAAAAAATAGGGGATTATTGGTAAGATGTATTTAATGCCAACATTGTAGTAGACATCATATTTTCCATATGGACCGTAAAAAATTAATCCAAAAATTCAAATTTAAAAACTGGGAGGTGTGGCTTCATCGTCGTTTTTCTCCTTTTGTTACCTATTTAATGATGGCCCACGCTACCCCAACTGCTTTTAAAGAGCAGGGTGTTGATGGTCAATGGCCAATTGCTTTATACGACACTGATGACTGGTATGGCAACGACGAAATGTTTAAATTGGCTGGTCTGGAGGCAGAAAAATACTTAAAAAAAATTGACATTTTCGCATTAACAAAACAATGTGAAAATATCTTGAAAAAAGGCAGAGAAGAAATACCGCGTTTGTGCGCTGCACAGGAAGATCCGTTGGTGTTATTTGATAAAGTATTAGCAGTAATTAAACCCGCCAATTTATATATTTGGATCGCCCACGGCTCGGAAGTTTATTATCATAAATTAATGAAAGAATTAGTTAAGGATTATGTGTCTGAAAATGCGGTTGATCAATTTATTGGTGATATTAGTTTTCCCATCAAAAAGAATGCGATGGCTCTGATGGAAAAAGATATCAGAGACGGTTTGTCGGTAATTGAATTGCATCGTAAATATGCTTGGATAAAATCAAGAGGTGGTTTCCAGCTCGGGTATACGAAAAAAGAAATGGTGGAAGTGCAAAAAAAAGTTTTGTCGCAGAATTATCAGGCGATTAACAGATTGCAAGTGCCGCCCGATTTAGCTGATTTAGTAAAGGAGGTTCAAGAGTTGGTTTATTTACGGACCTTGAGAACGGACGCGTTATGGGAAATGTATTATTTAGCCATGCCAATTTTTGACAAAGTCGCAGAAAAGTTGGGCGTGGTTTCATTAAAAGATTATCTTCCCGACAATATTTCAAACGGGCAGATAAAAATAATTCCTCATGAATACGCAATTTTAAAAGATAATGATGATGTATTAG
>MFRE01000025.1 GCA_001784475.1 Candidatus Magasanikbacteria bacterium RIFOXYD2_FULL_41_14 | reverse complement strand
CAATTCCAGTGTTTCTGATAGCAATTAAATGTTCCAGGCGTACCGCCTCTTCATTCATATTTTCGTTCATAAAATTTGAGATATTTTGTTAAATTTATAGTAATATTATACCCTAAAGCTAACAAATCGTCAAAACTTAGCAATAACACTTTTTTCTTCAATTTTCGCTATTTCTGTGTTATAATTAACCTAGTTATATATATACTGAAAATGCATTAATATTTATGGGAGTTTTATTTGCACTCATTGCTCTTGTTTGTTGGGGTTTTGGTGATTTTTTAATCCAAAAAACAACCCGACGTTTTGGTGATTGGGTTGTTTTGTTCTACATCGGGGCATTTGGCGCAATATTTATATTTCCTTTTATTTATAAAGAGCTTCCTCCTCTTTTGTTTAGTTCAACTGGATTATTAATTTTAATCGGAGCTAGCATTGTATTGACAGTCGCGGCTCTGTTTGATTTTGAAGCTTTTAAAGTTGGTAAATTATCTGTAATTGAACCAATCAATGCTTTTGAGTTGCCAATTACTGCGTTGCTAGCATCTTTTATTCTACGCGAGAGATTAAATAATTGGCAAATATTTTTTCTTTTTTTGGTAATATTTGGAATTTTTTTAGTATCCATTCGTTCTTGGCGTGGATTAAAAAAAGTTCATTTGGAAAAGGGTGTTTGGTTGGCAATCGCAGCTACAGTCGGAATGGGTCTGTCTGATTTTTTAGTTGGCGTGGGAGGAAGGCAAACCAGCCCTTTATTAGTTAATTGGTTTTTGAGTATATTTGCCGGCGGAATAAGTTTGGCATACTTGTTGTTAACTGGTCGGGCGCGCGAAATATTGTATGATTTTAAAAATAATAAATTTGTGATATCAGTTTTGATGATTTTAGATAATGTGGCCTGGATTGCATTTGCATACAGCATGTTACTCATTCCAATAGCGATTGCAGGTGGAATAAGTGAAGGATACACCGCTTTGACTGCTGGTCTTGGGATTTTAGTAAATAAAGAAAAATTGCGCCGTCACCAGTTTTTTGGTTTAGTCATTACTATTTTTGCCGTGATTGTTTTAGCGCTAGTTTCTGAGTAAGTACTAAATAAAAAAAACGGCCACTTTGGCCGTTTTTTTGACTCTATTTTATTTTAATAATTTCGTAAATTTGTTTTCCTATTGGTGTTTCTATGGTTACTTTATCGCCTTTTGAATGGCCAATAAGAGCCTCTCCGATTGGTGACTCGTTAGAAATGTATCCTTTAGATGGGTTTACTTCTTGTGGACCCACGATAGTAAGTTCTTTTTCTTTGTCATTAACTTTAACAACGACACTACAACCGATCTGAACAATTCCTTTGTCGGACGGCTGTTTGAATACTTGTGCGTTTTGAAGGATTTGATCTAATTGAACTAGGCGTCCTTGAGCCCAAGACATATCTTCACGAGCTTGGTGGTATTCGGCATTTTCTGATAAATCACCTTGTTGTTTAGCTTCGTCTATTCGTCGCGCGATATCAGGAATTGTGTGATTTTCCAGCTGAACTTTTTCTGCTTTCAGATTTTTTAAACTTTCGCATGTAAGATAATGAACTGATTGGTCGGTCATATCAAAAAATAGAATTTGAATTAATTAATAATTTATTATAACGAGTTTTTTTTAAGGTGTCAAATATTTTTGACCCCACCACGCCAACCAATCTTTTGCGATGGGCATCGCGGTAGTTGCGCCCTCTCCTCCTTCTTCAATCAGTACGGCAATGGTGATTTGAGGATAATCAAATGGCGCGAAAGCGGTAAACCAGGCATGAGTGGGCTTGGTGGAATTCCATTGGGCCGTTCCCGTTTTTGCTCCAGATGAAAAAGGTAAATACTTTAAAAGCTGGCAACTGCCACTGATTACACATTGGCGCATGCCCTCCCGGACAATATTATCGCTGGAAGCGGAAATTAAGTTTGTTTGTTTCGGTGTAGTAGTTGCTTGAAAAATTGTGTTTCCATTAGAATCATTAATTTTGTTGACTAAGTGTGGCTTGATAAGATTACCGCCATTGGCAATTGATGCTGTCCAAACAGCCACTTGTAGCGGGGTTACCAGTAAGTCACCCTGACCAATGGATAAATTATAAGTGTCACCGACATACCAGGGTTCATTTTTAGTTTTTTCTTTCCAAGCAGAATCTGGTACAAAGCCGGCCGCTTCTCCGGGAATATCAATGCCAGTAGTGCTACCCAGATTAAATTTTCTTAAGTATTCAGCAATTTTTTCCACTCCCAAACCATGAAAACTGCCATAACCACCACCGATATAGTAAAAAAAAGTATTCACTGACCACGCAATTGCGCTTATCACATTAGTCATTCCGTGCCCACCCGCTTTCCAGTCCTTAAAATAATGGTCACCGACTTGAAGCCCGCCAACACTTAAAAAAGAACTATTTTTAGTAATAATACCCTCTTCTAACGCCGCCGCTGAAATTACCGGCTTAATTGTGGATCCGGAAGGATAAACACCGGCAACTGCCCGATTAAAAAGAGGCTCATTTTTATCATTTATAAGTTTATCGTAGTCAGCTCGATTTATTCCTTCGGCAAATAAATTATCGCTATATGCCGGCCAGCTTACAATGGCCAATACCCCACCTGTTTGGGGATTAATTGCAACTGCCGAAATTTTTTGTTTACCATTTGTATGAGCTGATTTTTTTACTAACTCCTCCAGTTTTGCTTGCGCCTCAATATCAATTGTCATGATTAAGTTGTCGCCTGGTATTGGTGCTTCTTCAGAAATAACATTTTGCTCTCTTCCGACTGCGTCAACCTCAATTTTTTTAATACCATAAGTCCCGCGCAAATAGTTCTCATATTGTTTTTCTAAACCCGTCCGGCCAATATTATCAGATAATAAATATCCAGAGGCCTGTAGCCGTTCTTGCTCGTCATCATTAAGTTTTCCTAGATATCCCAAAACATGAGACAAACTAAGCACATTATTCTGATTTTCTAAATGACTATAAAGGTAGTCACGTTTAATACCGCTTTCAATACTTACTCCCGGTAAATCGGCGTTTTTTACGTATAATTTCAGCGCGGAATTATAATCTAAATTACCTTTGATTTCAATTGATTCTGATCTATTATTGCGGTATTTATACAAAAGAGCTTCAATCTCTTCATATGGCAAATCGGTTGTTGCCGAAATTCCGTCGATAATTTTTTGACGGGTTGCTGGATCTTTCGGTATCTCTTGAGGTGCGATATTAAGAGAAAAACTGGGTATATTCTGAACAAGTTGTTTTCCGTCCCTATCAAAAATAATTCCACGCTCTGATGGTATCGGCTTAATTCGGACGCGATTATTTTCCGCTAAAACCAGATATTTTGATCCGTTGATAATTTGCAAATAAAAGGTTTTTGTCAAAAGTCCAAAAGCTCCTAAGAGAATTAAAATCGCCAAGATTATTATTTTATTGGGTTCAATGCTGTCGCCTAAAAAATCCCGTGTGCCGTTTTTTTCTCCGGCGGGGTTTTCGTTATGAAATGACTCTTCTATCCAATCGCGCCGATAGCGGCCTTTTAAGCGGTTGTATGAGGCAGCGTTGGAGTCTGGATTGTTCCACAAATCAGCCATAAAAATTCTTACTTTCAGTATGAATAATGTAATTCGGGTTGAGGCGTCGGCTGGTTTTGCTGATCAACCAATATAAGAAAAGTGTTAAAATAGCTGTTAATATCGCTTGGCTAATTAGGTTAGAAGTAAATTGACTAGGGGCCAAAAATAGTGAGGAGGTAATTTCACCGCTTATATATAGAAATGAATAAAATATTGTAAATTTTATTATTATCGCGAGTAGTGTCACAATCAAAGTAGTGCGGAGCGATCGTTTTGAAAGGACATTATTTAAAGCCCAATCTACGGCAATAATCGCTATAAGCAAACTAAAAATATGTGCGCCCGCCGTTGCGGTAGTAAGTATTTCTAAAAACAATCCAGCAGTGATGGTAAAGATTATAACTAGATTTTTCTTATTGCTAAAAATCGCCTGTAAAATTAAACCACTTAATATGATGTCAACTTGATTGATGGGAGCGGGCAACAAATTAACCACCATGATCTGGGATGCGATAGTAATTAATAAGAAAAATATTGATAAAATGAGTTCGCGCAAGTTATTCATAAACTTTAGAAAAGATTTTTTTATCGGAACAATTTCCGTTATTGAGTTTTACCTTAATCAACGTTAATGATGACATTAATTAAAAAAATCTTATCTAAATTCGCTGTGGGGGTAATGATGGCCTGTTGAAATGGTTTGTAGGCTTCGTTTTCTAGCGCCGCGATTTTTCCAATTACTAAACCGCGTGGAACACCGTCTTCTAAGCCCGAAGTAGTAATCAAATCGCCGATATTTACTGTTTCGTTGCGAGGAATAAAGTTCATTTTGACACTTAAACCATAGCCACCTTCTATAACCCCAATGCTTTGATCAGAGTTTAAAATAGAGCCAGCTATTTTACTGCGACTATCGCTCAGTAATCTTACCCACGAAGTCCTGTCCCCTACCTCGGTTATTTTTCCGATAAAAGCTCCGGCACCAACCACTACCGGTTGGCCAACTGCGACACCATCTTGCTGACCTATATCAAGCAAAAGCGACTGGTCGTTAGTATCAAGTGAACGCCCAATAACACTAGCGGCAAGCATACTGTATTTCTGATTTTTTTTAAATTGCAATTGCTTCTCAAATTCCTGATTTTCAGTTGTTAAAATTTGGGCTTGGGCCTGCCAATATTCCGTGTCCTGTTTGTCTGCTAAACAATTTTGATATTTTGTATAAATTACTGATTTGCTCTCGACTAAAGGAGGATCAATGTCTAATTTATAGATTTTAGTTACTAGCGGAGAAAATAAATTAGATATAAATGACTCCACAGGTTTAAGCCAACCTAAAAAATGAAATAGAAAAACAAACGCTAAAAAAATTAAAGCGACCCAATATCGTCGCTGGATTATTCGCTTGGCCATATTTATTTATATTACTGTTTGGTAGAAAGTACCGCTACCTCTTCCAGTAAGTCCGGCTCATCAAGCATGATGCCAGTACCACGCACAACGCCAGTTAATGGGTCATCCGCAATTCTTACAGGTATTTCTGTGGCGCGAGCAATTAACTGATCCAAACCTTTAAGTAAAGATCCGCCACCCGAAAGCAATAGCCCACGTTCGTGAATATCCGCAATAAGTTCCGGTGGCGATATTTCTAAAGTTCCTTTTATATTTTCGACAATAGTTCGGAGTGATTTTATCATCGCTTCACGAACTTCTCCGTCGCCGATCATAACTTCTTTCGGCAGACCGCTAATTAGATCTCTTCCGCGCATTGGGTATTGCGTTTTTTCTCCTATTTCCATGGCAGAACCGATTTTAATTTTTATATCCTCAGCTTGTTTTTCACCCAATAGTAAATTAAAATTTTCGCGGGCATATTGCATAATATTGCGGTTGAGTTCATCGCCGGCAATTTTAATTGACTTCCAAGTGACAATTCCACTTAAGGAGATAAGCGCTATTTCCGTAGTGCCACCGCCAATTTCAACTATAATATTCCCAATTGGTTCTCGTACTGGCATGCGCGCTCCAATTGCCGCAGCCATTGGTTCTTCTACAACCCATACATCTTTGGCACCGGCGTTCATCACAGCATCTTTTACGGCTTTGCGTTCTACTTCGGTAATCTCTAGGGGCGCGCCAATAATAACTTGCGGTCGAGCAAAGTGACCTCTTTCAGACTCATTAACTTTGTCAATAAAATATCGTAACATTTTCTCAGCCACTTCAAAGTCAGAAATGATACCACCAGAAAGCGGCCTAGTAGTATTAATATGAGGGGGAGTTTTGCCAAGCATCTCCTTGGCTTCGCTACCAATAGCTAAAATTTGTTCGGTACGAGTATTAATAGCCACTACCGAGGGTTCATTAATAACAATACCGCGGTTTCTGACATAAACCAGCGTGTTGGCCGTACCAAGATCAATACCCAGGCCCTTGCGGAAGCGGTTAAAAAAATTATTGAACATAATTATTATTCGGTAACTTGCGGTTAGTAAAAATCAAACCTTCAATCAAGATAAATAAAATAATCAAGCTTATCCCGGTTAACCAGTTTAAGTAGTATTTTTGTTGAAGCCAAAGTGCGCTAGTAATAAATAAAGCTACCATTGTGCCTTGGCGAAAAGCATGTTTAACATAACGAAACGCCACGTCATCTCTTTTGCTAAGCAAGTGTTGAATGGAAAATCCTAAAGTGGAATAAATTCCGACAATGCTAAGAAAAAAACTAATATAAAAAAGCGCTAAACCAAAACTTCCTCCGCTCGGATCAATTTTGAAAATCACAAAAACCCAGGTTAAGATACAAATACCAGTTGCGACTGACATAAATATGAGGTATTGGCGAAGGGTCATATGAATAATTTAGTAATCTCTTATAAAGCAAAAAACATTGCTGGTTTTTAGTCAGAGTATTTTTTTGTGTTGGCGACCTTCAGTCATTAGCCAGCAAGTGTATTTTACCCCATTTTAATGTTTTTGGCAACTACCGATTTTAGGCCAAATACCTAACTTTTTTTATGATTTCTTGGCCGTATTTTGACCGAATAAACTGTAAAAGTTCATTTTCTCGCAATCTTAATTCTTGAGCTAAAACAGAGCTTAAACAAGCAACTGTTAAGATGTTGTTTTTAAGGTAAAGCGCTCGTGCTTGGCTGTTGGCGTCTTTGCCGAATTTTTCAGTTATAAATTCATTGGCTACTTCAACTACCATCGCCGCCTGCACTTGTCTCAAGAGTGGGCGGTTTTGGTTGGGGCGGTTAAGTAAGCTTCCGATAGTTTGCATATGTGTGAGCGAAAGATTAAAGATTGAAGACTAAAAATTGGCGATTAGTTGTTTCGCGTAAAATCTTCAATCTTAAATCTTCATTCTTCAACGCCGAAATTCGCAAATATCTTTAAAATCGCAATAACGACACGTTTCCGGGTCAGGCGTGGCAGTAAAATCTTGGTTTTGGATTTTTTTGATAATTTCCTCTACCGTGCCGGCGGTTTTTTCTAAATCTTTGTCCGTACCCATAAAATCTACTTCTGTTCCGTCGGTTAAATAAAAATAAGAAAGCGTACCAATTTCACCCATTGCTGATAGCGCTGAAATACTTGTGGCAGCCCATTGATACACCAATAATTGCAATTTATCATTGAAAGCAAGTTTGGTTTTTGGTTTGCCGGTTTTGTAGTCAATTAGGCGGATTTTTCCGTCTGGTAGCTTATCAATTCTGTCAATCTGTCCTTTAAATTCCGCACCTGCTACTTTAAATCTAAAACCGGTTTCCAGCCCCGCCGGAATTGTCCAACCTTGTTCGGAGTTAACTTTATAGAAATTTTTTAAAATTGTTTCACCGTCAGCGCGGTAACGTTTTTTATTTTCCGCCGAATAAAACCAATCGTCTTGCCAGTTGGCGCGATATAATTCTAATAGTTCTTCTAATTTTGGCACAATGATCGTCTTATCCCCCTCTTGATAAGAGGGGGTAGGGGGAGTAACGCGTGGTGCATCGAACAGTCCACCTTGGTGTGCGGAATTTAACGCGATTAAGCGTTCGTAAAATTTTTGTAAGGTAATATGCAAGGTATGGCCAAAACTAAATACCCCTTTACCCAAAGTAGGAATGTGTAAAATATATTTAAAACGATATTGCCAGGGGCAGGTCTGATATGTTGAGATTTGAGAAAAAGAAAATGACTCCGGTGTTGTCAGTTGTTTATCCAGCGGCGCGGTGTTTGGTTGATGTATTTCTCGAACAATTTTTTCTCCTTTGCTTGGAATTTGTTCGGCCAGTTTAACGTTATTTGTTTTTTCCAATTCCGCCACAAATCTGGATAATTTTTTCTCGCGCGCGCCACCGTAATCTTTGGCCGCCGACAAAAATATTCCGCTTTTAGCGCGTGTTAAGGCGACATAAAACAAGCGGCGTTCTTCTTCTAAATGCACGTCCCCTTCCGGTAAAGTTTTTTCGTTAATTAATTCTGTTGGTAATTCAATGGCTTCGGCGCGATTGGTTGAAGGAAATCGTAAATCAACTAAGGAAGGTATAAATACATATTCAAATTCTAAACCCTTGGCGCTGTGGATAGTTAAAACCGGTACACCCTCGCCTATATTTGCTTCTACTTCTCCGGTCTCCCCCGCTTCCAAGGCGAATTCATAATAGCGCATCCAAGCGGCCACACTGGTATCGGGATTGTCGGCTTGAAATTTTTCCAGATAATCAAACACTGCCTGTAAAGCCATAATATCGCGATAGTTTTTTTCCGGGTAGTCGGCTAGTTTTTTTAAATAACCGGAATTTTCTAAAAAATTGTATAATACTTTTATGGCTGGCTCGGTTTTGGCGTCTATGGCTAATTTATTAGTGTCAGCTAGGAATTTGACAGCTATTTTTTCTCCAGCTTCACTTAATTTTACTTCGCCGGTTTGTCCGGCTTTGACCGCCTGATATAATGAGCAGGCCTTGCGTTTTACAAATAGCGCCAATTTTGAAGCGTCTTCGTAAGGTAGATCATATATTACAGAATTAAGAAGACGGTAAACTGCCGGAGATTCATGGTAGTTATCGGCAAGCTTAAACGCTGCTTGACAATTTAGTGCTGCCGGCGCGCGCAAATATCCGCTTTCTCCCCCGCTCACTGTTGGTATTTTGTGGCGCAAGAGTGCGGGCAGAATTTGTTCGGCAATTTGATGCGTACGGCAGAGCACAACGAAATCGCCCCACTCTAAATTTTCATTTTTTTTCAACTCTAAAATATTTTTTGCAATCCACTGTCCTTCAGATGCGGCATTCGGCAAAGTTTCAAATTTAACCGTTGCTGTTTTGTTGGTAGCGGAAGTGAGTTTTTTATCTAATCCTAATTTTGCCTCCAACCGATCTGGATCATTAAGCTTTATAAAATTATGCGCATAATCCAAAATAGTTTGACCGGAACGATAATTTTCAGTTAAAACAATTTGCTTTGATTTGGGAAAATCAGCGGAAAATTGCAAAATGTTTGCGACGCTCGCGCCCCTAAATTTATAAATGCTTTGGTCGTCATCCCCTACTACTGTCAATTGCATGGCGTTCTCGCGTCCCTTGGCCAATAACTTTATTAATTCATATTGGGCCCAATTAGTATCCTGAAATTCGTCCACTAAAACCACTGGCCAGATATTTTGGTATATTTTTAAAACATTCGGTCGTTCACGTAAAAGTTTAACTGTATAAAAAATTAAATCGGAAAAGTCCAAACAGTCATTGTCTAATAAAATTTGATTATACAAGTGATAAGCCGAGGATAATTCGTTCGCGCGTTTTTGAATAAGGGCGTCGCTTTCATTGTCGCCTTCACCGCTATCATTTTTATTGTCATTCCCGCGAAAGCGGGAATCCAGAGTTTTGCCCACGTTGCTTGGCGACTGGATCCCCGTTTTCACGGGGATGACAGTATCGCTGTCTAATTTTAAATTTTCCGCATGCGCTAAATATTTCTCCGGTGTAATTAATTCGTCTTTACAACGCGAAAAATGTTTGATTAAAGCATGAATAAATTTGGTGGGATTTCCCAAAGGTCGGAAATAATCTAAATCAAATTTTTCTAAATTTTGCCGTATGAGCAGCCACACTTCAATTTCATTTAAAACTTTAAAATTATTTGGCAGTCCAACTTCTAATCCATGTGTCTCCAAAATCCTTCGCCCCAAAGAGTGAAAGGTGGATGTAGTAATATCCAATCCCCCGTCCGGCATCAAAGCCCCCACCCGGTCAGTCATTTCACCAGCCGCTTTTTCCGTAAAAGCTAATGCTAAAATATTTTTAGCTGGTATATTTTTTTCATTAACAAGATAAGCAATTTTTTCAGTAATCACTGTGGTTTTGCCGGTGCCAGCCCCGGCGACGATTAAAAGTGGGCCGGAGGTGTGTCGGATTGCTTCCTGCTGGGATGGATTAAGTGGATAAGATGGCATTGAGGTAAAATTATGTGTTGATTGGTTTATTAGTTTAATAGTTGATTAGTGTGATTGAGCGATTTATTCGTTTGCTACTAATCAACAAATCATCTATTTACCTAATCACCATTATACCCCCCTCTTGACAAAAAGGCAAAAATGTGCTATAATTGCTAGTTGCGAAAAAATGAAAAAGTTTACTTTTTTATTTTTGAGTGACGACGCAATTTCAAGCTCTGCTTATAATGTATAGTTATTCAGCTGAAATTAGCGGTTTTCGCTAAAATAGGCTCTCATGGGGGACAGACGCCACGTCCCCCGCAGTACCAATGCCTATCACTCCGTGGTAACCAATTGGTAAAAAAAAATCACGATTAATTTCGTGATATTTTTTTTGTTTTAGCGTTGGCCATACCATTGTCATCCCGAGCGTAGCCGAGGGATCCCTTAAAGCAAATTTATTTGCTAATGTTGACATTAAGGGATTCCTCCACTCGCCTACGGCTCGGTCGGAATGACAATTGAGCAATTCACTTAATAAATCCTCCCGCCTGCACCGACCACAAATTCCGATAAATACCATCTGTCTTTTTCAACAATTCGTTGTGGCTCCCCTGCTCCGCAATTTTACCACCATCAATTACAATAATCCGATCCATTTTCATAATGGTGGACAAACGGTGCGCCACCACAATCACGGTTTTACCTTTAATTAATTTATCCAAGGCGTCTTGAATTAAGCGTTCCGATTCAGAATCTAAGCTGGAAGTGGCTTCGTCTAAAACCAATATTGGCGAATTGTGTAATATCGCCCGCGCAATCGCCACCCGCTGGCGTTCTCCGCCAGATAATTTTACGCCACGTTCGCCAACAAAAGTATTAAATTTTTCGGAAAGATCCTTAATGAATTCGTCGCAGTGAGCAAAATTAGCGGCTTTCTCCACTTCTTTTATAGTGGCATTAGACGCGCCATAACGAATGTTATCGCTCAAACTGCGGTGAAACAGAATTGGGTCCTGCGGTACTTGCGACACGGCCGACCACAAGCTCTCTAGTTGCGCGTGAGCGATATTTTGCCCGTCAATGTCAATTTCACCACCAGAAACGTCATGTAAGCGCAAGATTAGGCGCACAATTGTTGATTTGCCAGCACCACTTGGTCCCACCAACGCCACTTTTTCACCTGGGGCAATATTTAAGTTGAATTTTTGTAGTACCGCACGTGTTTCATTATAATAAAAGTCAACGTCTTTAAATTCAATTCTTCCGCTTTTAACAATTAATTTTTTTGCTCCAGGCGCGTCTGTGATTTCGTTTGGTGTAAGTAATATTTCTGTCATCTCATTGGCATCACTCAAATCTTCATAAGTGCGCTGTATAACTCGTCCAAAATCCCAAACTTTACCAATGACAATAATTATATACGATTGAATTAGTACAAAATCACCAATCGTAAATTTGTCAATCACCCATAACTTAATGGCTACATAAAACAGGGTTATTTCTAAAATAGTTATTAAGAGCCCTTGAATAGCAAAAAATCCCGATCCCATTAGCCAGGTGAATAAACGCAAACGGCGGAGTTTTTCAGTTGCATTGCCATAATTCTTAACCTCACGTCCGTAACCGTTAAACAATTTTACATTAATTTCATTGGTAATAGTATCAGCTAAAATACCAGTAGTGGCAGTATCAGCGCTGCTTCGTTCTAAGTCATAAGGTAATTTGTAGCGACTAAATAAGAAATTAACAGAAGTAAAAATTAAAACCCATGCCAGTAAACCTAATCCAATATAAATATTACGCCAAGTTAAAATACAAACGATTAAAATAACGTTCACAAATAAGGGAATAAAATCATATTGAATTCTATCAGTAATTGCCTCGTAAGAACGGGAAAAACGATTAACTCGTTTTGTTAATGATCCGCCAAAATTGTTATTAAAAAAAGTCAAAGAATGTTTGTGCAAATAAGCAAAACAGTAGTCAGATAATTCTTTAATAATTTTAGAAGCAGATATAGAAGCAGAAAATTCAGAAATACGCCAAAAAAACCAGTGTATGAGCTCCATTATCGCAATTAGTATTAAAATTTTTATCAGCGGTCCAGTAGATGACGCGATTTGGGGCAAGGTGCTTAAAGCGTCAAATAATTGTTTGAAAAAAATCGGTATAATGGCGTTTGTTGCCGCTCCGGCTATGATTCCCAAAAGCGTTAATGCTAAAAGAATCGGGTATTTTTTGGTAAATTTCCAGTATATTTTTAGAGTTGCGCCAGTATAGCTCTGCAAATCGGTTTTTTTCATAAAATTAATACATTCAACCACACCTAAAAATAGGCGCGATAATATAGTAGTAGACGTAAAAAGTGGTAAATTGTTACATAATTTAAAATAATCACCCAATTTTTTGAGTGATTATTTTTCTATTGTTATGAGTTATTTTTATATCGCCTCCCCCGCTTCACTCATTTTAACTCCGGTTTGTTTCATTACTGCTTTTTCAAACCAAATGGCGCCAATAACTGTTACGATAATTACTCCTAAAAGTGCGGCCGCAGCCGTAACATCATCTAAAACATGATTAGCCAGTGCTACTGCTACAAACACCAAACCAACTTCTCCGCGAATAGACATGGCCAAACCGACCAAATGTCCTTCAACTTTATCTTTCACTAAGTAGCGAGTCAGATATTTACCAACAAAGCCGATAATTGTTAAAATTATCGCCAAAAGCCATGCCTTGGCAGATAATAACGCTTCGCGTGGCAACATCGTGCCGATTGACACTAAAAAGCCACCGACAAAAATATGCATGTGTCCTTCAATTTTTTCCCAAGTACTGTGCTTAATTTCATTGTCAACTTTTGATAAAACAACACCAATTCCAAACGCACCTAAAACAGGCTCCAATCCAATGACAGCTGCTAATGCTCCGGCCATCATTAAAGCGCCAAAGAAAAAGCGAGTGTGCGGACCGGTAGATGAATCAACATAGTGAGTATCTAAGTATTTGGCAATACTTTGTGCAATTCCCATATTCCACAAAATATATGCTCCACCAAAAAAAGCCACTACCGCCACAATGATCCAGACAATTCCCATTGCTTCCAAATGTCCCTCGCTTGATAACTTTGCTAAAATTGTTAAAACCAATACTCCCAAAATATCATCAATTACTGCTGCTCCAATAATTTTATTTCCCATGTCTGTTTCTAATTTTCCAGCGCGTTTCAAGGCCTCAACTGATAATCCGACTGAAGTAGCGGTAAATACCCCGCCTAAAAATATTGCTGGCATCCAGGCCATACCAAAGGCATAGTGCCCGAGTAGTCCAATACTGATGAGCGGAATAATAACACCCACATGAGCAATTATTGTTGCAACGAGCCAATTCTTTTTTAAGAGTTCCATATCAAAATGCAGACCAGCTTCAAACAAAATAAAAAGCACGCCGGCTAAACGTGATAATTCCACCCCTTCGGAATAAGGTGCAATTACGCCCAATACAGCTGGACCGGCAATAATACCCATAATAATTTTACCAGCCATGGGTGCAATGTGGATAATTTTAGCTAAACGCCCACCAAATGAGGCAAAAAAAGCTAAAAATGCAATATCAATTAACATCGGTAAGATTACACTTACCTCATGATTTTCACTTGAAATTAATGCTTTACGTAAATAGAATAAAATTAAAGCTGCGCCCAAAGTTTCAAGAATTAGTAAAATTATACCTTTTATTTTTGCCATAATAATAATTTAAAAATAAAGTCATCCAAATTGGATGAACATAATTATACCACTTTATTTGTGGAATTTCAAGGGGTTTTGTGGATAAATCAATTTACCTTGCAACCGCACCCACAATCATTTTCGCAGTCACAACAGCGCCGACATAAAGAGTCGTTGCAAGAACAGTATTGATCTTCACTATCCAGAATGATAGCGCAAGTTGTACATTTGTCATCCATATTGGATAATCTTATATAAGATTATTATACCACAATTAAAAATCGGCTGGAACAGCCGATTTAAATTTGTCAAGAAGATATCCACAGTGCACCGGGCTTTGGGGCCGGTGCAGTCAAACAGTATAATTATTTTTATGAGTCTTTCATCGGCTGAAGCTTTCGGTATTTTCGTCCTACGCGCAAACGGTTCATTTCGCGATCGACGATGGCTTGTAATTTAGCAAAGTCAACATTTTCAGTTGATTTAGCAATTTTCATTTGTTCAATAGCCGCTAAGCGCGCTGTCTCCGCTCTCTCTAAATCAATTTCATTTTCCATTTCAGCGCTATTTGCTAATACTACTACTTCGTTTTTCCCGCGCACTTCCACAAAACCGCCGGAAACTGCTATCAAATGTTCACCTTCAGCGTCTTTTAGTTTCATTTCGCCAGTTTGCAAAACTGATACCAAAGGAATATGGTTGGGTAAAACTGTTATTTCTCCACTGGTAGTTGGCAAGGATACCTGAAAAACATCTTTTTCATAGACAACTTTTTCCGGAGTGGCAATTTTAAAATATATTGTGTTATTCATAGTATGCCTTTAGGGCGATTTAGGCCTTGACGACTTCATCGATTGATCCGCACATATAAAATGCTTGTTCAGGAAGTTTATCGTGAACACCGTCTAAAATTTCGCGGAAACCGCGAACTGTGTCGGCAATTTTAACATATTTTCCTTCTCGGCCAGTAAACTGTTCGGCCACAAAGAATGGTTGTGACAAGAATTTTTGGATTTTACGTGCGCGTGATACACTTAATTTATCTGTATCTGATAATTCTTCCATACCAAGAATAGCGATGATATCTTGCAAATCTTTATAGCGTTGTAATACTTGTTGAACTTCGCGCGCTGTGCGGTAGTGCTCTTCCCCCACGATTACTGGATCCAAAATTGTGGAGGTGGAGTCCAATGGGTCAACCGCTGGATAGATACCAAGCTCAGACAAAGAGCGTGATAATACGACAGTTGAATCTAAGTGCGCAAAAGTTGTCGCAGGCGCCGGATCGGTTAAGTCATCAGCTGGAACATATACTGCTTGTACAGAGGTAATTGATCCCTTATTGGTAGATGTAATACGTTCTTGTAGTTGGCCCATCTCGGTAGCCAAGGTTGGCTGATAACCTACTGCTGATGGCATACGACCCAAGAGAGCAGACACTTCAGAGCCAGCTTGGGTGAAACGGAAAATATTATCAATGAAAAGCAAAAGGTCTCTCCCCTCTTCATCGCGGAAATACTCCGCCATGGCGAGGGCGGTTAGAGCGACGCGAGCGCGTGCACCCGGCGGTTCATTCATTTGTCCAAAGACAAGAGCGGTTTTTTCTAATACTCCAGATTCTTTCATTTCTCGATATAAGTCATTTCCTTCACGAGTGCGCTCGCCGACTCCAGCAAACATTGAGTAGCCCCCGTGTTCCTGAGCGATATTTCGGATAAGTTCCTGAATGACGACTGTTTTGCCTACTCCCGCACCACCAAATAAGCCAACTTTACCACCTTTTAAAAACGGACAAAATAAGTCAATAACTTTAATGCCTGTTTCCAAAATTTCGGCCTTAGTTGATTGGTCTTTAAAACTCGGGGCCGAGCGGTGAATGGGATATTTTTTATCATGCTTTAACTCGGTTTTTATGCCGTCAATTGGGTTGCCGATAACATCAAACATGCGACCTAATGTTTGGGGGCCGACTGGTACTAAAATTGGTGCGCCAGTATCAACAACTTCTGCTCCACGTTCCAATCCATCGGTTGTACTCATCGCGACGGTGCGTACAGAATTGTCGCCCAAATGTTGTTGAACTTCTAAGATTAATTTTTGGCCGTTAGGCATTTTTGTTTCCAAGGCACTGTGAATTTCCGGCAAGTTGTCAGGAAATTTTACATCCACGACCACGCCGATAATTTGTTGGACTTGTCCTTTATTTGTCATAGAGATTAGGTGATTAGAAGATTAGTTGATTAGTAGTGAATTAATTATTTTTTTGATGTTTTAAATATGATATATATCCATTCAGTTTCGGTAAAAGCAATTCGCATATTTTGATTAAATGATCTATGCTTGAGATTTTATTAATCATTTGTGCGTCTTTGATAAAAAGCAAATGGTCCTTTGTTTCTTCGAGCGATCCGCGTGCTTGCCGGCAGTATTGGATATTCTCTTGAAAATGAAATCTTCCATAACCCTCGGCGATATTCGCGCCGATTGACGCGGATGATCTAGTTATTTGATTTGATATAAATTTTGGTAAATATTTAGATAATAAATAAACTTTTAATCGTAATTCGTGTGCTAATTGCCAAACTTCCAGGTCAGTGAATGAATGATA
The DNA here is from genome assembly GCA_001784475.1 of Candidatus Magasanikbacteria bacterium RIFOXYD2_FULL_41_14. Classification (GTDB taxonomy): domain Bacteria; phylum Patescibacteriota; class Patescibacteriia; order Magasanikbacterales; family GWA2-37-8; genus XYD2-FULL-41-14. The sequence continues at coordinate 9,845 of MFRE01000025.1, read as the reverse complement.
TATTTTATCCCCCATATAAATTACACCAATCATCTAATCAACTAATCCACCAATCAACCAAGCGCCGCCGCCCCACCGGCAATTTCGGCAATTTCTTGCGTAATCGCGGCTTGGCGAGCTTTATTAAAATTCAAATTTAATTCTTTGATCATATCGCTGGCGGCATCGGAGGCGTTTCTCATCGCCATCATACGAGCAGAATGTTCGGATGCGGCACTTTCCAAAGTCGCTTGATAAATTTGGGTCTCTACTAATTTTGGTAAAATTATTGATAAAACTGTTTGCGCGTTTGGTTCAAATAAATACTCGTCAATTTCCAGTTTTGGTTCAGCGACGGTAATATTGGCCGTGTCATCTCCATGCTCTCCTAAGTCGCGCAACATTTTTTCCAAATCCACTTCGGAAATCGGCAAGACTTGGCGTAATTTCGCGGTTTGAGTAATCGCGGATTTAAAATCGGTGTAAGCGACAATTACTTTATCATAATTTTTCTTTTCGTATTCTTCCAAAACCATTTTACTGATTGGCCGAATGTCATTTAATTTGGGTGTATCAGAAAATTCAGAAAAGGATGCAATTAAATTATATTTCATTTTACGAGCAAAGTCCGCGCCTTTCTTGCCAACGCCAATAACATCAATGGCTAAATCTTTTACCGGTTCCAAATGACCATTTTTAGCGCGTTGACGGCCGATATTTATCGGATTATTTAATTGTTCAGCAGTTTTGCGAATAATATTGGCGTTAAAACTTCCACACAAACCGCGGTTGGAAGTAATTAGTACAATTAACAATTTTTTTACTTGACGCACTTCCAAAAGTGGTAGTTTGGTTTTTTGTTGTTTAGATAATTTTACCAGCAAATCCCAAGCTAGCGTGGCATAGGTGCGGGTATTAAGCGCACTTTCCACAGCTTTTCTCATTTTGGCGGCCGCGACCATTTCCATGGCTTTGGTAATTTTTTTAGTATTACCAACGGATTTGATTCGGCGTTTGATGGCTTTGGTATTTACGGCCATAAAATAATTTCAGATTTATGATTTTAGATTTCAGATTTGTTGTGTCTGACGTAGAGCTAGCCATTCAACTTTTTTTCAAAAGGCGTAACCTCGGCCGAGCGGCCAAGAGCGTACTTTTGAAAAACAGTTGAATGGCTAGCGAAGATATGAAATAAAAAATTTTATTGCTTAGCAAATTTTTCGCAAGCAACTTTCAATTCACCTTCAATCGCATCATCCCACTCCCCTTTAGCAATCTTTCCTAAAAGCTCGTGTTCGGTAGAGCGTATTGATTTTAAGAATTTAGCTTCGGCGTCACCGATATCTTTTACTTCTACTTGGTTGAAATAGCCATTGCTGACAGCATAAATAACTGCCACCTGTTCTGCTACTGGCATCGGGCTGTATTGTGGTTGCTTTAATAATTCTGTCATGCGTTGACCCAAATCAATTTGTTTTTTGGTCTCCGGATCCAAGTCCGAAGCAAATTGCGCAAACGCTTCCAATTCACGGAATTGCGCCATGGCTAGCTTTAATTTTCCGGCAACTTTTTTCATTGGTTTAATTTGAGCAGCACCACCGACGCGCGATACAGAAATACCCACGTTTAAAGCCGGACGAATACCGCGATAGAATAAGTCAGTTTCCAAGAAAATTTGACCATCAGTAATAGAGATTACGTTGGTTGGAATATAGGCGGTAACATCAGATGCTTGAGTTTCAATAATTGGCAAAGCGGTAATAGAACCACCGCCGTTTTCTTTGTTTAACTTGCAAGCGCGTTCTAAAAGACGGGAGTGTAGATAAAATACATCACCCGGATAGGCCTCACGACCTGGTGGGCGGCGCAGTAAAAGTGAAATTTCACGATAAGCCCAGGCTTGTTTTGTTAAATCATCATAAACAACTAACACATCTTCACCTTTGTCGGCAAAATATTCGGCAATGGCCACGCCAGCATAAGGAGCGATAAACGACATCGCGGCCGGATCAGACGCGCCTGCCACTACTATAGTGGTATATTCCATCGCACCCGCTTCTTGTAATTTTGCATAAATACGAGCTACCTTTGATTCTTTTTGACCGATAGCAACGTAAATACATTTCATGTTTTGTCCTTTTTGATTGATAATGGCATCAATCGCAATAGCGGTTTTGCCAGTTTGGCGGTCACCAATAATAAGTTCGCGTTGACCACGTCCGACTGGAATCATAGCGTCTATGGCTTTAATACCAGTTTGAACTGGTTCGTGAACTGGCTCACGGCTCATTACGCCTGGAGCAATCTTTTCTAATGGATAAAATTTTTCTGCTTTAATCGCGCCTTTCCCGTCAATCGGTTCACCCAAAGCATTAACTACGCGACCGATAATATTATCAGCCACCGGTACCGACAAAATACGGCCGGTCCGTTTTACCGTATCCCCTTCTTTAATTTTTGTATATTCGCCCAAAATAACGGCGCCAACAGTTTCCTCTTCCAAATTTAAAGCAACACCATATACTTCACCTGGAAATTCTAACATTTCCTGAGATTGGCATTTGGAAAGTCCGCTCATGCGGGCAATACCATCACCAATTTCGATAACCGTTCCAACCTCCTCAACTTCAACGGTCTTTTCAAATTCGGCAATGTGTTTTCTAAGTTCACTCACGATTTGATTACTGGACATAGATGTTTATTAATTTAATAGTTTTATTTGTTTATTATTTGATAATTAATTTATGATAATTTTTGTTTTAAAATTTCTAATTGTTTTTTTAAGCTAGCATCTAAAATTTTGTCATCAGTTTTTATCTTAATTCCTCCCAAAAGCTCCTGCTCGATATTTTCGGTTATAGCGGTTTTTCCGCCAAAAGCGGTATTAATTCTTTCCAGTGTCGCTTTACCAATAGATCGTGCGGAATAAACTGAAAGTGCCGTGATACCCGCCTGTTTTTGAGCTAATTTTTCATATTCCACAATCACATTCTCAAATTTTTTTAAGCGTCGGTCACGCACTAAAATTTCCACAAACTTTTTTAAGATTGCGTCTAAGTGTTTGCCTTTGGTATGTTCAGCCACTTCGTACAAGGCTGAGGCATATTGTTTATTAGAACGTTTTTTTCGCATACTAGTTCTGTCAAATCTTTTTTATTATTTCTTTTTAAATAAGAATTTGGCCGGATTTATTTGTTGGCTCACTGGATCCCCAATCAAGTTGGGGATGACGCTAAGGCGTCAATTTTTTTATAGCGCTTTCAATTAGTTGTTTGTCTTTTTTTTCATCAACTTTTTCTTCTAATATTTTTTCTAATGCGGCCACTATTAAACTGGCAGTTTCTGATTTCAGTTTTACCACCATTTCTTTTTCTTCAATTTGGATATTACGTTTAGCTTGATCCACCAGGTTTTCAATTTCTTTGCGGGCCTGAACCTTTAGTTGTTCCCCGGTTTTTTTGCCATCGGCAGCGGCGTTATCTAATATTTGTCCGGCCGCGGCTTTGGCATCGTCAATTTTTTTCTGATAATCGCGTTCTGCTTTTGTTAAATTTTCTTGTACTTTCTTCGAATTTTCAATACTTTCATCAATCATTTTTTCTCTTTCTGCCAGTTTTTTTGTTAATGGTTTTAAAATTAAAAACCAAATAATAACCGCAACTACAGCAAAATTAATAAGTTGAAAAGTAAACAGCTGTCCGTTTAATCCAAGCGAAGCCAAAACACCCTGGTCGGTATTTTCAGTTTCGACGACTGTGTGAGTTTCTATATTTGTATTAGGCATATTATTTAGAAATGATTTCATTTAGTAGCACGAGTTTTCGTGCTACCGATAAAACTATTTCAAAGTAAACACTACCACCAAAGAATAGATGGCGATAGCTTCGGCAAAAGCGGCGCCGAGCAACATCGGTACGAATACCTTGCCCGCGGCTTCTGGGTTGCGACCAATGGCTTCCATGGCCTTTGCCACGAGCTTGCCGATGGCTAAGGCTGGAAACATTCCGCCTACTGCCATGGCAAACGCTTTTGACATAGCCACGATTGATACGTGTTCCATATTGTATTATCTTTCCTCGATTTTCACCTCCGAATTTGTTTGGATTATTTTTAATTCGGGGTTTGATCGAAATTTATAAATTAAAGATTAAAGATTGAAGATTGGTGTAAGTATTTTTTTTAATCTTCAATCTTTAGTTTTTAGTATTCAATTTTTAGTGCGCTTCTTCTCCGTGTGGCTCTTCTGTCAAAACAGTTAAATACACGAGCGTTAACATTGTAAATACCGCCGCCTGAATTATTCCAACTAACAGTTCTAAAAGCATAAAAGGTGCTGGGACCAACAGACCAACTAAGCTGGCCATTACAGTCATTAAAACTTCGCCGGCAAAAATATTTCCGAAAAGACGCAAAGAAAGCGATAGCACCTTGGCCATCTCACTAACTATTTCAATTAAACCAACCCCCATTTCAACAATTGCCGTGAAAATTGCCACCGGACCTTTAGTTAAGCTTTTTACAAAAGTTCCAATTTGAATAAACTTGTTTAAATGTGTAAAAATTCCAACTGTAAATAAGCCAAATAAGTGTGAAGATAATACCGCCACCAAGGCCATTGCCACAGTAAGATTTAAATCGGTGTTGGCTGGACGCAGTAAAAATTCGTGGTTATATGTAATACTACCGGTTCCAGGTAATAATCCTAACCAGTTTGAAAGCAAAATAAAAAAGAAGACCGAACCGACTAAAGGTAAGAACCTTAAAGTACGTTTCCGATCCCCTGTTACTTGGTCAAAGTATCCAAGCAAAATTTCCAGAAAATATTCAGCCGCGTTTTGAAGCCTACCTGGGCGAAGCTTGGCATTGCGAGAAATAAAAATACCCAACACTAAAAAAATTAAAATTGCCAACCAGACATTAATGATGGTATTAGTAATAGGAATGCCGGCGATGTAAAAAAGTGTTTCTGCTCCAAGTGGCGGAATATGCATAGCTATTTCAATTTATTGTATTCCTCCCCATATTTTTTTGACTTCTTGGTAATGGATTTAGCAGTCAGCAAAGCGGCAACCGCCAGACACAATACCACAAACAAAGGATAGGTGGTGAATTTTTCGTCCAGCCAATTTCCAATAAGAGCCGCCAAAACAGCCGGCACAGCAATTGACGCCCCAAAATCACCAACTATACGCAAAGCGAACAGATAATAGGTCCGGTCGCTGGTTTTTGGCTGTTCAGTCATATTTTTAAGGACGACCATATTTTACTTGAAAATCGTGATAACGTCAAGGGATTTTTTTGTTGTTTATCAACAGGGGTGGGGTTTTTTAAAAATCCGCCCAGCATTTAAGCATGGGCGGAGTGAATTGGAAGGGAAAGGGCGCTTTTGAGAATTCAAGAGAATTCTACGGCGCGCCCTAGAGACCGTCCGAGGTGGGGGTGTTGGAAGGCGGCTTTGGGTCGGCTAGTCGCCACTGTCTCGTCCTATCGGTGAGTTCGTAGGAGCAGTACTGCCCCTTGAACATCGTACCGTTGGGCCTGCCAGGCCCCACAGCGACGAAGGTGTGTGTCGCTTGACACTTCGGGCAGTAGTGTTTTGACTTCTCGGACATGGCCATCTCCTTGGTTGTGGGCGCAATGAAACGCCCGGTTTTTGTCATACTGCTGCCTCCGAACACTTTATCCACCTCAAAATTACTTTTAATTGTATAATTTAAAAATAAATTTCAAATGGATACTATAAATAAAAAATCCCAGCCTAGGCGGGGATTTTGTTCTATTTTAATAAATAATCAAGCAACAAAATCACCGACGCGCAGGCGGGACAAAAAATACATAATGCAAAAATTTTGTACTATTTGTTTATTCATATATCTTAATTTTACCCGACTCTCAGTTATTCGTCAAACAGTCACTGGGGATAAGTTTAGACCGTAATTTTAGTAAATAGCTTTTTGCTGTTAGCCAATGCTATTTTAGTGGCTTCTGCCATGTCCAGGCCCTTGATTTCCGCCACCTTACGAAGATTTTCAATTGTCATCCATGGTTCGCAGCGCTCGCCTCGAAATGCCTGAGGTGCCAAATATGGAGAGTCAGTTTCCACTAAAATTCTGTCTAAAGGTGCGTTTTTTACAACTTCCAGCAAATCAATTGTTGGTTGCGGGTTAGTTTTTTTAGCTGGAAAAGTCACAACGCCGGTAAACCCAAGGTACAGTCCTAAATCCAAAAATCCTTGCGCTTGGCGCCAATTACCGCTGTAGCAGTGCACTACTCCATTAATTTGCTTATTCAAACCATTTAGCAATTCCAACATTTCGTCATAGGCTTCTCGGATGTGAATCACCAAAGGCACATTTAATTCCTTTGCTAATTTAACTTGTAACAAAAAAGTTTCTTTTTGGCGTGTCAAAATAACTCCACGATCGGCCTCCGGTGGAATATGAAATAACTCCAAACCGCACTCCCCCACCCCAATAACTTTTTTACTCTGACCCAATTTTAAATACGTGTCATAATCAAACTTTTCCTCTCTACTTTCAAAAGAAGATTCTTCTTCATCCACATGCGTGGAAAATAAATGAATGGGGTGCAAACCGATTGTCGCGTAAATATCGGGATTGGCTTCGGCTAATTCTACAGCCGCACGGCTCGTATCAAACTGAGTGCCGACCGCGTTCATAATAGTGTTTTTTTCACGGCACCGTTTAATTACTTCGGCTCGGTCATTATCATAACCGCGAAATTGAATGTGGCAATGAGTGTCAATAATCATAGTTATCTTAAACTTTCAATTGTGCTTTGCAAAATTCTTAAACCTTCGGGAACAAGCGGTAACAAAATATTGGCCAAATGTACCAAAGTTGGTGCGAGGCGACTTTCTCCTAAGGCATTCATAAACATTTCGCTCAGTGGGAAACGGGAAATAAAATATAAAATCATACCAAGACCAACGGCGCCCTCAAGCAGGCCAAAAACTAATCCTAGAAAACGATTAATACCGGAAACAAAGGGCAAATGTGTAATTAACGATAATATTTTATCAACTATCCAAAATGCCAAACCAACCAGACGATTAATAACAAAAAAAGCAATAATAAAAATTAAAACTTTGGAAAAATTATCCCCCCAACCAGTTAAACTCATAAGCCAGTTGGCACCAACTTCGTAATAACGTGAGGCCAAAAATACACCAACAACCATACCGGCGAGAGACCCCAGTGTATGAATTAAGCCGAACCACAGGCCAAAGAGGCCAAAAAGCACGATAATGACAACAAGCACGATGTCAAAATATGGCATACGATTTTAAGTTAAGCGGGGGAATAAAACCTCCCCTTTATTAATTTTATTACCCACGGTTAAATCTGCCCATTGCTGTAATTCAGATAATGGTTTTGCAAATTCTACTGCCGGATCAAGACCAAGTTTTACTACAATTTTTTCGGCGGTTTCGGGTATAATCGGCCACACCATAATCGCAATATGGCGCAAAGTTTCACACAAATGATACAACAGATCATTTAATTCTTTTTCTCGCTCACTTTTAGCCATTTCCCATGGCTTTTGGTCGGATATAGTTTGGTCGCAAAATGATAAAATATTTTGGATATTACCCACAACGTGATCAAATTGAAAACGATCCATATTATTTTGATAATCTTGCCAACTAGTTTGGACCAGTGTCATTATGGTTTCATTTTTTTCTTGAACAGGCGGGATTGTATTATCACAATATTTTTCTACCATTGTTAAAATACGGTTAGTTAAATTACCAATTCCGTTTACTAAGTGAGCAGTATAATATTCATTAAATTTTTCTTCCACAAAATCGCCGTCGTCATAAGACGGCAAGCCACCTAATAAGTAATAGCGCAAGATATCTGTTCCGCACCCTTGGGTGGCTTCGTTGTATTTGTTTACAATCTCAAACGGATCAATAACATTGCCCAAGCTCTTACTCATTTTTTGACCGCCGGAATTGATAAAGCCGTGAATAAATATTTGTTTGGAGGTTGGCAAATTGGCGGACATAAGCATCGCTTGCCACATCGCACTTTGTTGGCGCAAATTATCTTTGCCGGCCACCTGCACACCTGGCCAAAAATTATTATATTCCTCCATATTTTTCGGCCAACCAATAGTTGAAATATAGTTAATGAGGGCGTCAAACCACACGTACATTACATGTTCGTGGTCGTTTGGCACTTCCACCCCCCAGGGCATTTTATTTTTTAAACGAGAAATACTGAAATCTTTTAAACCATTTTGCACAAAGTTTTTAATTTCCAACTGGCGATTTTCCGGTAATACAAAATCTGGATTTTTTTCGTATAATTTCAAAAGCTGTTCTTGATATTTTTCAAAACGGAAAAAATAGTTTTCTTCATCAATCAAATCAAGTTCTAAATTGGGGTGAACTGGGCAGCGTTCATTTTCTAATTCGGAATCGGTTTTTTCCAGTTCGCAACCACTACAATATTTTATTTTGTATTGTTTTTTTATAATATCGCCATTTTCAAAGCAAATAGTCCAAAATTTTTGAGCGGCTTTGATATGATCGGGGTCGGTAGTGCGAATAAATTTGTTGTAGCTTAGATTAAGGGCTAATTTAAGCGCGTCAAATTTGGCGGCGTATTCATCACAATATTCTTGCGGTTCTTTTTTTTCTTCAATCGATTTGCGGTATATTTTTACGCCGTGTTCATCGGTGCCAGTGTTAAATACCACTTCGTCGCCCAAAAGCATGTGATAACGCGCCAAAGCGTCGGCTTGAACAATTTCCAAAGCAAAGCCAATATGCGGTTTGGCGTTTACATATGGTAAAGTAGTAGTGATGTAGTATCTTTGCTTCTGTGACATATCAATGATTTTATTAGATTTTTAAGTTTTCATCTTTAACTGCGTATTATTAGTTGATTTGTTGAACAGTTGATCGGTGTGATTGTGTAATTGAATTTATTATCACTAATAAACGAGTAAACTATTCAACCAATCAACTTATCACAACTACAAACTCCCCTCGTTCTTCTACCTTTATATCCCCCATTCTGCCGATTGTGCTGCGATAAATTGTTTCAAATTTTTTGGTTAATTCTCTTCCAATTAAAATTTTTTGTTCCGGTTTTAAAAATTTTTGTAATTCGGTTAAACATTTGGTAATACGATGGCCAGATTCGTAAAATACTACAGTGTATTCGGCGCTGGCCACTTCTTTAAAAAATTTTTCACGCTTGTTTTTGTGAGGTGGAAATCCCATAAAAAAATATTTGTCAGTTGGGAAGCCGGAAATGGACAGGGCGGCGATGGCGGCACAGGGGCCGGGAATTGGGACAATCACTAAATCTGAAATCCTAAATCCTAAATCTGAAATCAAAAGGTTCCCCGGGTCACTAATTCCTGGCGTGCCCGCATCGGTAACAAGCGCCAAATTTTTACCATTTTCTAACAATTCAATAATTTCTTTGGTCTTGCGCGCGTCGCTATGCTGATGATAAGAAATCGTTTGTTTTACAATTTCATACCGGTCCAATAAATTTTTCGTCACGCGCGTATCTTCACACAAAACAAAATCAACGCTCTTTAAAGTCGCTAAAGCGCGCAAAGTAATGTCGTCTAAATTCCCAATGGGCGTGGCGACGATGTATAGTTTGCCTTTTTCCATGGGTATATTTTAGCAAAAAGTAGAGGAAAAGGCAAACGGCTATAATTAAAAACCCCAACTGGTCAAGGTTGGGGTTAATTTTAAATTTTTAATTGTCATTTTTCATTTTGATTTTTGATATTTGAATTTTTATAGGTCTCCCAAAAAATCCATATTCATTATTTCTTCAGCTGAGGCCTCAGGTGGTTTATCTGAACCAGCTGGT
>MFRE01000024.1 GCA_001784475.1 Candidatus Magasanikbacteria bacterium RIFOXYD2_FULL_41_14 | reverse complement strand
ATAAGTCATGATTGGTTATGCGATGTTGATTGTTTGACTATTTTGTGATAAACTACCACCGCTTACCCACAACTTAATTTTTAAATCCCGAAAGGACTGCCATTTCACCCAATCGCGGGTAGAGATGGGCAGTCTGAGTCCACGATTGGATTCCTTTCGGGGAATTTATGTTGTGGGTAAGCCTCGGCTGCCCTTTTTTAATTAGCCGAGGTTTATTCATAATTTACTCTCAATATGGACAAACGTCAACGGCTACAAATCAAATTGGCAATCGCCATGATTGTTATATGTTTGGCGATTCTGGGTGCTTTACTATACTCGGCGATGAGTGCTGAAAATAACCCAAAACCTGGGCAGTTAAATATTCCGATTGGTAACATGCTGATAGAGTCAGCAAAGAATGGCGTAATAATTGCGTGGGCAATTTTCAAACTTGTATTTGGAGTTTTTTGGAAATTAATAACCGGTAGCTGGATTTCTGTATTTATTACAATTGCTTTAATTGCTCTTTTGGTGATTAAATTCAAAATGGAACGAAATGATTCCGAGGACACAACAAAAGAGCAGCGAGATGATAAATAGTTGACAAATACATACTTTTACCCATAGTATATAGTTAACTATGGGCAAGAAATTTGACCAAAGAAAATTTTATATCGAGGATCATATTTATAGGGGCGATTTTTATAACTCCAATTTTGTTATACAAACAGCGTCATTAGAATTAAGTCAAAGAATGGTCTTGTTATCACAGAATGGATTTAAAATAGGTAAAAAGAAAAATTTTGATAAAAGGGATAAACCTGTTTCTGATATGCTCAGTTCAAAATCGCAACCATTAGGCGATTATTATTTTGCTATAGTACTCCGTAAAAAACTTCATACAGATAATAATAAAACAAAACTTTATATACTGAAATTACTTAACAAAAAAGGATTCAAAGAGGAGGTTGAAAATATTATAAGCCAGCTGAAGTCAAACGATGCTACGACTAAGGAAATACATGGATTAATATTTTCTTTATACAAAGAAGACATGACGTCGGAGTTGGTTGAGAGGAAAGAAAAAAATGGTATTAGCGATTTGGAAGCCGGGAAACAATTATGGGAAGATTATTTATTATCTATTATAAAAAATAAATATAACATTGCGGATGAGTATAAATTTGTTTTAAGCAATATTGTAAACAATGGGTTTGATCACACCTTAGAGCTTATTGACGAATCAGTGGATAATTACTTGTCTTATTGGAATTATTATAATTGTATTCCGTACTTTGTAAAAAATTTAGGTGGTGATTTTAGCGAAATGAAATGCAAGTTTGCGACCAATCCATCATTCAAAAATACAAATAGAGCGGAGCCGATTATCGCTTACTTCAAAAACAAATTTTATTCTAGAAAAAAAGAGTTACCAGAGGTTGAGTATGGTAAATATGTAAAATTATACCTTTGGATAAAAAATAATCCTGAAATTAGAAGTGCGGAGTTGGCGTCAAAAATGTATAACGGGAGATGTGGAAAAAAAGAAATTGATAAAATTAACCAAATGAAGCACCGATTAAGTGAAATTTTAAAATAACTGACAACAAAATAAAATTGGTATCATAATAAACGGCTTTACACGGCCGTTTTTTTGTATATTCTACCATTGTTGTGCAACAATTTTATTCTTAATCATATTTCATATGACTAGCCAAACGCTAGAAAATTATGGACTTGATATCGCCAATATAGGCGTCAAGTGCAAAGTCCTTGAGCATGAGGGGTCGCTCAAGGCAATCGTCGGGTTAGATTTTGGACCTTTTAACGTAAAGGGTTTCCGAATCAGTAAGTCAAAGTACACGGGGGATAGCGATATAAAAAGCGCGGACGGCACAAATTTATGGATAGTACCGCCTTCGTACAAAGATGGTGGCGGTAAATTCCACCCAACATTCTTTATGCCAGACAAAGCAATGTGGGAGGAATTAAAAAAGCACATCATTAGCGAATACGAAAATACGTGTACAAAAATGTTGGAGAAAAGGTTTGCTGAATAGGATTTTATATAGTTACATTAAATTAACAATATAGAATAACTATATAGTATCTATAATGTACATAATAGATTTTCTATTAAGTAGCAAAAAGATTAACTATTACGTGCTATCAAAGTTATATTTACTATTAAGCTTCGTGCTATTAACTATTACACACGGTGGCTATGCCACCGCATTGCCACCGTGTGATTATAGTGGTCAATAATTCAATTATGATTCAAGAGCAGAAACAAAAGATAGAATTTACTGATAGAGCAATAGAAAACTTTGTTTCTTTTTTTGATTGTTTGGCTAGAATACACGAACGGCTCGCGGCCGAGGGTTATAAAATTAAAGACGGTGTGCTTATCGCGCCGGGGGCTGTCAAAAATAATGACCTGTGCTATAATCACAAATATGGAGAAGACGAACAAATACAAAGACAAATACCTGATATACGCCCGTAAGAGTACGGACGATAGTGATAACCAAAAAAATTCTGTTGATTACCAAATAGGATCGTGTTTAAAATACTCTCACTCTAAAAATATAACTGTCGCCAAATTAAATATAGATGGTTTCTGCCAAGATGGAATAATTAAAGAAAAACACTCCGCTTATAAAACATCAAGTATCAATTTCACAAGCACCGGTAGTATTAATTACAAAATAGAAAGACCTAAATTTCAACAACTCGTTAGCTTACTTTTAAGTCGGCAATTCGCTGGCATAATTTGTTTGTGTTGGGACCGCATCAGTCGCAACGACCAAGACGCAATGGTCATTAAAGATTTAATTAATAGGGGAGTAGATATTCAGTTCGTGCAAACACAGTACGACAAAAACAGTTCGGGTGCGCTTCACATGGACATAGACAGTATGTTTTCGGCTCATTACTCTCGGGTAATCAGTGAGAAAGTAAAAATGGCTCACGAAAAACTTAGGGCTGAGGGAAAATGCGTATACATCACACCGCTTGGATATTTAGATAAGGGGTCGGACAATAAACCGCTCGATCCCGAACGCGCGCCAATTGTAAAACAAATTTTTGAAAGATACGCCACTGGCACATGGAGCATGTCGCAACTCGCCAAGTGGGCCGCTCAACAGGGGCTAACATCAAAACCATCGCGGATAACTAGGACACGAAAAGAAATTTTATCAGGCGAAGATAATAATAAAGAAAAAATTTGTCGTCCTGTCAACGACAGATCGATCGAGAACATTTTAAAAAATCCATTTTACATCGGAAAAATTTTAGCTGGCAATGATTATCTAGACGGCATACATCAACCGTTAATTGATCGCTCGCTTTATAACCGTGTCCAAGAAGCATTGAAAGGCCGTTGCGTGTCGGTTCATTATGTGGATAAAAGTTTCTTCACTTATCGCGGACTGGTAAATTGCCCTTGTTCGCGTGTTTATACGCCTTATGTTAAAAAGGGCTTTACTTATTATCGCTCTCGTTGCCGAGCAAATTGCGACAATACCAACAGAAATTTACGGGAAGACGAAATAACGGCCCAGATTGAGCCTGTGCTGAACAGAATACATTTTACCCCAGAAGAACTATCAGACATCGCCCAGAGGTCAAAATTTGAGCTTAAGCGCATATCTGAGAAACAGACCGAGAGCGTGGGATCGGTAAAAAAACAAAAACAACGTTTAGCCGAAGATTTAAGATATTTAGAAGATAATAAAATTAGCCTTTTGCGTCAAAATATTTTAGACATCAAACAGTACAACCAAGATAAAAATACAATTGAAGCAAAAATTGAAGAACTGGACGAAGAAATTTTGAAAAGTAAGACCGATCCAGAAGAAATGTTGAGCTCGGTATTAAATTTTTCCGAACTCATGAAAAACGCTAGTTTATACTATAAAAACTCTTTGGACTCAGAAAAACGAGAGCTAACCGTAAATGTCTTTTCCGAACTGATAATGACAGGTAGAATTTTGGCTAATTACAAAGCAAAAGAGGGCTTTGATGCCCTCTTAAAACGTCATGATGCGAACGGTGGCTCCGGGACCAGGATTCGAACCTGGGAAATCCACGTTAACAGCGTGGCGTTGTACCGCTCAACTATCCCGGAATGGTAATGCTTCCCCCTGATTATTCCGACTGTTAAGTGAAAGATCACTCCCCGCCAGAGGCGGGTCCGCCTTTGGCGGAAACTATCCCGGAATATCAACTAAAAAAACCCACTTATTCAGCGGGCTTAATTTTTGAAAAAATTAAATTCACCCGCTAAACAAAGGGGTTATTATTGTTATTATTAGCAACAATAGTGGTGAATTTCTTCATATATCTATATTATAAGCGAAGCTTGAAATTACGTCGGTGCTCAAATATAAAAATTAACATTTTTATATCCTCGCACCTAGTAATTATAGCACACTTTTGGCTTTTTGTCAAGATCCTCTCCAATCAAACACCTTTTAAAAATTGGGTTAATTTCATCTCAATCGCTTTTTTTTCATTTTCTAAAAGCCCGCGCTCATAATACTGAAAACCATTTTTCTTATCAACATCGCCATAAAAACCATTATCATAAGCGGCTTGATCAACTCGATCGTGATCAGCCATAGTAACGCGCAAACTCCAAACTTTTAATACTGCACGCGAACGATCGTACACCCAGCGCAGATGCGCCCCGTTTTTAAAATCTTGACAAACTCGTTCTGGCGTAGGCGCGGCAGTGTGAGTGGTGACATCGGGATAAACCTCAACCGAAATTTTTTCCGTTAATATCTCTGGTGGTAAATGCGCGTCATGAGTTGTGTCAAAAAAATTAGACATAAAATTAAATAATAACCAAATAATTTATCTAATACACGCACCGTCTAAACAACCCTTAGAACAATTCACTCGCCGTTTATTAAGCGTGCGACCACTGCAATTAAATTCTAATAACCCATCGCGGATTAAGCCAGCATCAGTATTTTCAATAATATCACCTTCGCAAATATCACTAAATGTTGTTAAAAAGGCCGGGGCACCGCCGATAACGCTGTACAAAGAATTACTGCCGGCAACATAAACATCATCCTCATTTTCCTTGTCCGCGCTATCGCAATAATTAGTGGTACTCTCACTACCTCTACTCACACACAACCCATTGGCGCAGGTCTGACCAGTTGGACATGCTACCGAAGTTTCATCGGCTCCTCCCAGAGAAACGTTACACGAAAATTCATCAACCGCCCCCGATAAACAACTATCCACATTAACCGAAGTGGCGCCAGTAGCATTATTAGTTACCACAGTCATACCAACAAAACCGACATCAACTCCATAATCATTATCACTGCAAGATCTGGTTACATACAAACAGGATCCATTAACGCAACTACTTGACCCGCGACAATAAGAAAAATATGGTTCAGTGTCACAGGTCTGCTCTGACACTCGCACGACCGAAGCGCAAGAATCTTTGGCCGAATAACTTGCGCCAGTGGCTGAATCATATTTTGTAGTTACAGTCGTACGGGTAATATCACGGCCATCCGGATCATAGCAAAAAACTGTCGGATCGGTAGTGGCGTAAACACAACGACCATACTGACATGAATATCCGTTTGGACAAGCAATGTCTCTTGACGTCTTAACACCGTCCACGCAAGAATATTCTTTCACAGTATTGGCGGAAGCAGATCCGGCCACGCAATCATCATAAACCGTTCCGGTCTTAGCGCCGGTATTTGGCGTCAACATTGTTATTTGGGATCTTCTAAAAACATTATTCCCCAAATCATAATCAATACAAATTGGACTGTCCCCGCTACACGATACTGCGCTGTCGCGCATGGTTTTTAAACCGGGACAGCTGTAAGCGTGAGTTTTGCTACCATCACAACCATTGATATAATTTTGAACAGTAATGATACCACTCAAAATTCCGGACTGAAATTGGTCACAACTACCCTCAACATAATAATCAGAAACTCCCGAGGTAGTCAACCGTCCGGAACAACCCGGACCAGAAAAATTACGGTGAAAAACTCTATATGAATTTGGACCAGAACAAACATATTCATATAATACTTTATATCTAGCAACGCAACCATTAAATAATTTCTTAGTAGCCCTCACTCCATCTAAACCTTCCACATCTCCTTTGCAGGCATACACGGCATAATTATGAACAACTGGCGGAGGTGGTGGCGCCGGCCGCCAAGTTGTCGGAATAACAGAAAAGGCCAAAGCATCAGCCACAATTAATGCCAAAACTGCCAAAAATAATTTGGTTTGAGTAATAGTACCGGTTTTAACGGCGGTAATGGTTTGCATATCGGTTGTTTTATTAAACATTTTAAAAAAAATCATAAAATGAACTATCCGGTTCCAATTTTATTTTTTACCAAATTTATTTTAGCCACAGCTAATTGACGCGCTTTCCCAGCGCCCTCGGTTAAAACTTTTTCAATACCCTTGTCAGAAATAGCGTTAAATTTATTTTGAAAATTCACCAAGAATTTTTCCACTTCATCGGCCAGACCGGTTTTAAAATCGCCGTAACCTTTGCCCGCGTATTGTTTTTCCAAATCTTTTACGCTCACGCCGGATAACAACGAATAAATTGTTAGTAAGTTATTTAAAGCCGGCTTGTCCGCCCCGCCTTTTACTTCCGAACCAGAATCAGTCACCGCTTTCATAATTTTTTTACGCGCGACTGCGGGCGCGTCCATCAAACTAATATAATTATTCGCGCTCGCCGCGCTCTTACTCATTTTTTTACT
This sequence comes from Candidatus Magasanikbacteria bacterium RIFOXYD2_FULL_41_14, assembly GCA_001784475.1. Taxonomy (GTDB): domain Bacteria; phylum Patescibacteriota; class Patescibacteriia; order Magasanikbacterales; family GWA2-37-8; genus XYD2-FULL-41-14. The sequence continues at coordinate 11,307 of MFRE01000024.1, read as the reverse complement.
TGGATCGTCTAATCCCATTACGCGCGCACCGTCTTTTTTAATCATCAGTTCCGGCACGACAAAAGTATCACCATATAATTTATTAAACCGTTCGGCTAAATCGCGCGCCAATTCCACATGCTGTTTTTGGTCTTCGCCGACCGGCACAAAATTGGTATCATAAAGCAAAATATCCGCGGCCATTAAAACCGGATAAGCGAATAAGCCTAAATTCGATTTATGGACTAAAAAATTTTCATAGGCGCGTATCATATCAACTACATATTTCTTTACTTCGCCATCATCTTGTATTTCTGTTAAGCGAGTATATAATTTTTTATTTTTCCTAATAAAATCAGAAACAAAATCAACTATATGTGTCTCTGATATATTCGCCTTATCTTTAAACTGCGTCATCCGTTCCAATTCCCCCATTTTGGCAATGGTATTTAATACCCAAGCCAATTCGGCGTGCTCTTTAACTTGCGACTGCACAAAAATTATTGATTTATTCGGATCAACGCCGAGCGCGATATAGGTCTTGGCCACAGCTAAAATATTGGCGTGCAAAATTTCCGGTTTTTGGTAAACCGTTAAGGCGTGTAAATCCACCACGCAAAAAATACAATCATTTTTTGGCTGGGCCGCCAACTCCACCCAATTTTTAATCGCACCTAAATAATTGCCGATGTGTAAATTGTTGGTGGGTTGAACGCCGGAAAAAATATGTGACATAAATTTCTATGGCTTTCTTTTATCAAACCGCTCTAGTGTCTCTAAAATATCAATTAATAATTTGCGCAATTTGGTTCTCAAATTGCCCCCTCCGGTCATTTCTAAAAATATTTTAACGTGGGGCTTATCCTTGTCGTTGTCCTTGATCACTTTGGAGAAATCCAATTCTCTGAATTTAGCCAGCCAATCTGCCCGATCTGCCGGTGTGGCACTTACAATAGTATCAATATTAGCTTCGGCATGAGCGCGCATATTAGCCAGCACATCTTCTTTGTATTGTCTGTCAAAAAATTCGCCACCGGTTGTCTCATCAAAATCAGCCAAAAATGTTTGTATTTTACCCCGAACCTGCTCTTTTGGGTCTGCCAATACCTCCCTAGTGCGCTCATCAAAAGGTTGCCTTGAGTTTGATCCGCTAGTATCTGACATAAAATTATTTATTAAATTAATAACCTTATTTTACCAAATCCTCACAAAACAAACAAGCCCCAAATTGGGGCTTGTCTTAAAAAATATGCTAACTGGAAAATGCTTATTTCTTCTTCCCTTCAATGATCGTCTGCGCGACATTATTTGGCACGTCAGCGTAATGATCAAATTCCATGGTGGAACTGGCACGGCCTTGAGTCATAGAGCGCAAAGAAGTAACATAACCAAACATACTGGCTAGTGGTACTAAGGCTTTAACCACTTTCATTTGTCCGCGATCAGTCATTTCCTGAATTTGTCCGCGTTTGGAGTTTAAATCGCCAATCACATCACCCATGTATTGTTCTGGAGTCAAAACTTCTGTCTTCATAATCGGCTCCATAATTACCGGAGTGGCTTTTTTACAAGCGGTTTGGAAACCCATAGAAGCAGCAATTTTGAAGGCGGCTTCGGACGAATCAACATCGTGGTAACTGCCATCAAAAACTGTAACTTTGATATCCACGACCGGATAACCGGCTTGAATACCACGCGTAAGAGCTTCTTTCACACCTTTTTCAATAGCTGGAATAAATTCACGCGGAATCACACCACCCTTAACTTCGTCAACAAACTCAAAGCCCTTGCCACTTTCCATAGGCTCAACTTTCAAATAACAATGCCCATATTGACCACGACCACCTGATTGTTTGACATATTTTCCTTCACCTTCGGCGGTCTGCTTAACAGTTTCTTTATAAGCAACTTGAGGAGCGCCAACATTGGCTTCTACCCCAAATTCGCGTTTCATGCGGTCCACAATAATGTCCAGGTGCAACTCGCCCATACCGGAAATAATGGTCTGCAAGGTTTCTTCATCAGTGTGTACGCGGAAAGTCGGGTCTTCTTCAGCCAATTTCTGCATGGCCAAACCAATCTTTTCTTGATCCGCTTTGGTTTTTGGCTCAATCGCAATAGAAATAACCGGCTCTGGGAAAATAATTTTTTCTAAAATAATTGGCTTGTCCTCGTCACACAATGTGTCGCCAGTTGTAACATTTTTCAAACCAATTGCAGCGGCAATCTCACCAGAATAAACTTCGGTAACATCTTCGCGGTGATTAGCATGCATACGCACAATGCGACCCAAACGTTCTTTATTGCCAGTGGAAGAGTTATATATGTAACTACCAGCTGATACCATGCCGGAATAAACTCGGAAAAACACGAGCTTGCCCACAAATGGATCAGTGGCGATTTTAAAAGCTAAAGCTGAAAATGGCGCGCTGTCGTTCACTTCCCGAATTTCTTCCTCATCCGTATCTGGATTAATTCCTTTCATCGGGGGAACGTCTAAAGGCGATGGCAAATACCAAACTACGCAGTCCAACATTTTCTGTACCCCAATATTGGCCAAAGCCGAACCACAAATTACTGGATACATCTCACTCTTCAATGTAAGGGTGCGAATGGCGGATTTAATTTCTTCTACTGTCAATTCTTTACCATCTAAATATTTTCCCATCAATTCATCATTGGCTTCAGCCACTTTTTCCAACATTTTCAAACGATACTCAGACACAATATCTTTCATGTCTTCCGGCACTGGAATTTCAGTAATTTGTGAACCCTTCTCACCTTCAAATTTAAAAGCTTTTTGTTCAATTAAATCAACTAACCCAGAAAAAGTGCTATCGGCGCCAATTGGTAATTGAATCGCGACTGCCTTAGTAGATAAACGCTCGGCCACAGAATCCAAACTCATATAAAAATCAGCACCCAATTTGTCCATTTTATTTACAAAACAAACACGCGGTACCTCATACTTGTCGGCCTGATGCCAAACGGTCTCACTTTGCGGTTCCACACCTTGAGAAGCATCAAACACCACTACTGCGCCGTCCAAAACACGCAAGGAGCGTTCTACTTCCACTGTAAAGTCAACGTGTCCAGGAGTATCAATAATGTTTAAGCGATGATCTTTCCAAAAACAAGTAGTCGCGGCGGAGGTAATGGTAATACCGCGTTCTTTTTCTTGCTCCATCCAATCCATTTCCGCAGCACCTTCGTGCACTTCGCCAATTTTATGTTTCTTGCCGGTGTAAAACAACACGCGTTCGGTGGTGGTGGTTTTACCAGCGTCAATATGTGCGCAAATTCCGTAATTGCGCGTCTTGTCTAATGAGTATTCTCTAGGCATAATAGATATATCAAAATTTAAAAATCAAAATGCAAAATTTTGATTCTTACTTTACAAATCTAGCAAAATGGGCAAACGCTTTATTCGCTTCAGCCATACGATGAACATCATCGCGCTTCTTCATGGCATCACCAGTATTATTAAAGGCATCAGCAATGACAGTCGCTAAACGAGCAGCCATTGGTTGGCCTTTTTTTGCGCGCGCGGCACCGATAATCCAACGAAAGGCCAAAGAATTTTGGCGTTCACCGCGCACCGGCAACGGCACTTGATAGTTGGCACCACCGACACGGCGAGACCGTACTTCAACTTGGGGACGAACATTTTGGACGGCATCTTCAAAAACCTTTACCACATCTTTTTTGGTGACATCGGCCACCTTAGCAAAGGCGGTATAGACAATATCTTGCGCCACGGATTTTTTTCCGCGAACCATTACGTAATTGATAAATTTGGCAACCAAAACATTGCCGTACTTGGAGTCTGGCGCGATCGCGCGCACAATACTTTTCTTTTTACCTCTCATAAAATTTTAATTATAAAGTTTAAAAGTTTTTAAAGTTTATAAAGTTCGTTTACTTCGGCCCAATTTTGGACTTTGTAAACTTTCAGACTTTACAAACTTTTTTCTTACTTTTTAGCAGCTTTCGGTCGTTTAGTACCATAAATACTGCGACCGCGACGACGCGACTCAATACCTTGGGTATCATAAACACCGCGAACAATGTGGTAACGCACACCCGGCAAATCCTTAACACGGCCACCACGAATAAGCACAATAGAGTGCTCCTGCAAATTGTGACCTTCGCCCGGGATATAGGCGATTACTTCAGAACCATTGCTCAAACGCACTTTGGCAACTTTGCGCAAAGCAGAGTTTGGTTTTTTCGGAGTGGTGGTATAAACTTTCAAGCAAACTCCGCGCTTAAAACTGCTTCCAGAATCCAAAATTGTCTTACGGCGGTGCAGATTGTCAACGGAAAATTGCAAAGCCGGTGTTTTACTCTTTTTAACTTTACTGACGCGACTGTTGCGCATCACCTGATTTATTGTAGGCATACCCTGTATATTAACTTTAAAATAAAAACTGATAAATCAAAAAATTTATCAGCCACGATATTTGTAAAGGTTTTACGCCCCTTTAAGGCGTTTACTCGGATTTAGGTTAGATAAGTCCCATTTCCAAGCGGGTTTCTCGGGTGCCACCCGAGATTTACGTTCTGGCAAAATTATACCCTGAATTAAAGAGTTTGTCAAGAGTAGGGCTACAATTCATCCACTCCGCGCAAAAAACTAGAACGAGGTGCTGATTTAAATGGCATATCATCATCTTCCGGCTCGTAGGTTACACCAGCACCGTGGTCATTTAGAACCGTCAAACGCGCCCTACCGCTGGCCCCATCCAACAATTGGCTATCTAATTCTTCAATAAATAGTCCTGGACCACCAAACGACCCACCCCAACTACTGCCTTCTTCCGGGTAACTTAAATGTAAATGCTTTTTAGCTCGGGTTATTGCCACATAAAACAAACGGCGTTCTTCTTCCAAGCCATCGCGCTCACTAAGCGAACGATCAGACGGAAACGACCCAGCTGCCAAATTAATAACAAACACCGCTTCCCACTCCAAACCTTTGGCCTGATGAATGGTAGATAAAACAATCTGCTCATCTTTACCAGCACCCGGCGCCAAACCACGCGTAACTTGCCCCCGCTGAAAACTTTCATGCAAAGCGGTTTCTGCCAAAAAACTTTCCAAAGTTTCATATTTATTAGCAAATTCAGACATCTGTTCTAAATCTTCAATTCGCTCATCGCTGTCCACGTGTTCGGCTTGCAAATACTCACGATACGGACTGTCCAAAAGCGCTGCGAGCATCACAGCCGGCTTTTTAGGAACGCTAATAATATTTTCCCAAATTTTTAAAAAATTATTAAACCCCAAGCGCGCTTTCTCCCCTAAAATCTCTCCCAATTCTTTTAATTGACCAACATTTTCCATTTGTTGAATGGTATTAACAATTTTCGCAACTGCCACGGGCCCTAAACCATCTTCATGAAGTAATACTCGTGTCCACGCCGACGCGTCCGACCAATTATTAATAATACGCAAATAACAAAGCGCGTCTTTGACGTGGGCACGTTCAAAAAAACGCAGACCCCCGCGATATTCATATGGGATATCGGCGCGCATTAATTCCAATTCCAACGGTTGAGAGTGGTGCGAAGCGCGAAACAGCACGGCGATTTGACGGGGCGACACACCACTATCTAAATGTTTTTTAATTTCATGGGCCACGCTTTCAGCTTCGGCCTCTTTATCCGCACGCACCTGCAATTTTGGTTTATCGCCCAATTTAGAAAATGGTTTCAAATCTTTTCGATATTGGCGCGTATTGTTTGCAATCACTGAGTTTGCCAAATTTAAAATCTCTTTACCCGAGCGATAATTAGTTTCCAATTTAAAAACTTTCGCACCTAAATGCATTTCTTCAAACTTTAAAATATTATCAATGTCCGCGGCTCGGAATGAGTAAATGCTTTGGGCGTCATCTCCAACTACGAGTAAATTTTTATGCACACTAGCTAACAAATTCACTATCTGCGACTGCACCCGATTAGTATCTTGATATTCATCTACTAAAATATATTGAAATTGCATTGACAGTTTATTTTTTATATCGGGATTTTGTAAAAGCACCAAAAAATTAATTAATAAATCATCAAAATCCATGACATTGGATTGTTTTTTGTGAGAAGCATATAAATCCGCGGCCGTTAAAATTTCTTTAGACACGCGCGCCCACTGCGGTGATTTTTCGGCAATTACTTCATAAAGTGGCTCCTGCGAGTTGCGTGAAAAACTGATTAAATTATTGACAATCTTTGCGGATGGAAATTTTTCGGAAATTTTAACTTCTTTAATAATTTTCTTTAACATCTGTTCCGAGTCATCCGAATCCAAAATCGTAAAATTATTTTGATACCCAAGCACACCCGCGTACTGGCGCAAAATTTTATTAGCGATATGATGAAAAGTTCCGGACCAAGGCATCAAATTCCCTCCCCTGCCCGAGGGGAGGGCGAGGGTGGGGTGGGAGCTGTTTATCAACCCCTGCACCCGAGTAATCATCTCGTCCGCCGCCTTATTTGTAAAAGTAACCAACAAAATATTTTCCGGCTTCACCCCTTTTTCCAAAAGATACGCCACCCGATAAGTCACCGCCCGCGTTTTACCCGACCCGGCGCCGGCTAAAACCAAACAATAGCCATCGCCTTTTTGCACGACGGCCAATTGCTCGCTATTTAATTCTTTTTGGTAATCAATCATAAAATGTACAGAGATTTTATCATAAATTAACTAAAAATCAAAACCGCCTTTTATCGGCGGCGTTAATTTAAGCTAACCACTAAAATGTTGCTACTCCGTCTCCCGCCAATCACTAACCACCTTTTTAATGTCATCACTATCTACCACGAGCACCCCCATCGCTTCCACTCTTTTTTCCAAATCTTCCCGTTGTTTGGTTAACGCCTCGGATTTTTTCGCGTAAATTTTTTTATCTAATTCTTGAATTTCGTTCCACATTTTGGCCGCTTCGGGATATTTCTCGGCCGCACTTTTAAATAAAATTGTCGGCACGTCCGAATGGACATGCGACACTTTTATCATCGCCCCGCATTCATCAATTACATCCAACGCCTTGTCTGGCAATCGGCGCGACAAAATATATTTTTGGGATAATTTTACCGCCGCGTCAATGGCCGCATCGGTAAATTCCACTTTGTGATATTCGCGATAACGGTCTTTAACATTTTTTAAAATTCCAATAGTTTCCGCTTCGGTTGGTTCTTTCACTTCCACCGGCTGGAAACGGCGTTCCAAACTGGCATCAGTTTTAATATATTTTTCATATTCTTCCGGAGTCGTGGCGCCGATCATTTGCAAATCCCCTCTTGCCAAAGCCGGTTTTAAAATATCAGCAAAATTAACCGCCCCCTCGGTGCCATGCGATTGAATGATAGTATGAATTTCATCAATAAACAAAATTATACCGCGGTCGCTCTGACAAACCGCCTCAATAATTTTTTTAGCTCGCTCCTCAAACTCGCCCCGGTATTTGGTGCCGGAAAGTAAATTGGCGACATCCAATGATAACAACCGGTCGCCCTGTAAATGTTCCGGCACTTGTTTTTTGACAATCAAAGACGCGAGCCCTTCTACGATAGCGGTTTTGCCCACGCCCGGCGCGCCAATTAAAATCGCATTGTTTTTTTCCCGACGCGACATCACCTGCGCCAAGCGCGTAATTTCATCTTCGCGCCCCACGACCGGATCCAAACGATTGGCCGCGGCCAAAGCGGTGAAATCCACGGTAAAAGTGGCCAGTATATCCGCGCCACCTTTTTTAAAACTGAATCCACCGCCTTCTTTGCCTTTTTTAGTGGCAAAATAAATTAAGCCGATGACAACCGCTATTAATGGGCCGACAAAATATGAGTTTAACATAAATACCAAAAAATGATTAATCTTTTTTTGCTTCTGATTCAGATAGATTTTCCCGCGCCCCTACTGCGTCAAATACCGGTTTTACATCCGGATCATCTAAATCCATCCCTTCAATTTTACTGCGCACGATGGCGTTCCAAACATCAGTCTCACTCATTTTTAAATATTGGGCCATACCAACAATTACTTCATCCAAAAATTTTCTTTCCTTTTTATAACCATCATTAACCTCCAAAATATCCAGAACATCCTTAACCGTTTGGGGAGTATATGTTTCCCCATGGCAACGCAATAAATACTTTTTCATTATGTCCCTAGTCAATCGTTCAGTAACAGCCTCATCAAACAATCTAAACCTCGAACTTGAAGAGCCCTGAGTTCTATCGTGTTCTGAATAACCCCCTCTTGATTTACCCAAACGCACCGGCACCATACCATCTAACATATGTTCTATCACCCAAACCGCCGCTCTTTTAACTATTGAATCAATCTTTTGTTCTTCTAAGCGATTATATGAAATAGCGTGAACTTTTTCGTGAATCATTGTATGTAAAACATTAGCAAACATCAAATTCTCATCAACAATCAAATGTCCTTTTGTTTTTTGCTTTTGACCGCCCTGAATCCAGGCCTTCGCAACCAAAAGCTTGGCATCCAAAAAAATTTTATTAGCGTGAGGGGAATAAAATCCATCAAAAGCGCTCCCACTTTCTTCCAGCTTTTTAAAATCTTCCACTACAACTTCGGCTTCATTAAAATTTAATTTCTCTGGACTAACACCACTTTTCGCGCCAATTTCTTCAAAAATATTTTGCAGTTCAACCATATTAACTCGTGACAAAAATTCCTCAACCGCTTTTGACCACACCTCAAATGAGCTCCGGTCTGATTTTTCAGTAAATAATCTTTCACGAACCGGCTCCTCTGCTTGGTCAAGCAAAGTTTGGAATCTTTCCGGTTGCATTGGCCGGCCACGAAAATCAATTGTCTCTCTCGGACTCATAAATATAATAAATCAAAATAACATCACTATAATACCATATCTTGCCTTTTTCCACAAAAAAAATAAAACCCCGACTAGGTCGGGGGTAAATAATAGAGTCGGCGCAGGAAGTTTGGTGGCGCCGTTCACCGGAAGTGGACCGGGCGGTCCAACGGGCACAGTCCACGAGCGTGGAACGTGCCACATTTTTTGCAGGAGCTGGCGGGTGCCAGCTTGGTGGGGCCTTTCGGCCGCGAGGCGCCGGGGCACAGTCCACGGGCGTGGACCGTGTTACAACGTTTACACTTCATGTGGTATCTCCTGATCTTGACAGGTCATGTCTTCGAAACAACCACGGCAGTGGCCCTGTGCCCAAACCCTGTTGACTCTACATCGGGCGCACCACTCTCCCTTTTGCCCCCTTTTGGGCATCCTCCGGGGGGGTTGGACCCGTCTAGACACACCGTGCCTTCTTACATGGCCAGGCATACGGCCTCCATCTTGCCAGGGTTTATGTTTCCCATACTATAAAATTAAATAAAAAAAGTCAAATTTTAAAAACAAAAAACCCCGACTATGTCGGGATTAAATAAAATAAACAATTAAATATCCTTTGTCTTTTTTACAACCAAATCCTCTCGCGCTTGCACGGCATCAAATATTGGCTTAACATCTAAGTCAGTTAAATCAACTCCTTCAATTTTACTACGAACAAACCCTTGCCAAACAACTTCTGGACTTAAACCAAGATATTCTGCCAACCCTTTAATTATTTCATCTAAAAAAATATTGTCTTTTTTATGATAATCATTATCGGTAACAAGCACAACAAGCTCATCTATCTGTTTTTTAGTAAATTTATCATTACAGTATCGCAATAAATATTCTCTTAAAATCTCCGACGTCATTTTTTCAGTAACCGCTTCATCAAATTGTACATGTTTAGCTTTTTCTACTGGTTCTCCATTTTTATCTTCGTCTAATAATATTTCATGTTCAGCATAACCCGCTCTAACACGATCAAAAGATGCCTGTATTGGCTCGTGGAAAATATGCTCGCGCATCCAAAGATTTGCTTTCGTCCGCATTGTACCAAAAACCAGCTCCTCCAAACGATTAAAGGAAATTGCATGAATTTTTTCATGTATTATAACTCTCAAAGCAAATACCAACAGTAAGTTATTTCTTGTTTCAATTGAACGATCCAACGTTGTCGTTCGATCCAACAACATAAGTACAGCGGAGAGAATGGATCGAGAATTTAAATAAATTCGATTGGATGTTTGCGAAAAAAAACCTAAATTCTCTAAATTTCTATTGTCGTTGGTTGACTTAAAATCAGCAACCTCAACTTCTGACTCTGCATAATTTAATTTTTCTGGAATCACCCCACATTTACTGCCTATTATTTCAAAAACATTTTTTAAACCAGCGTGATTAATTTTCTGCAAAGCATCCTTTTCCAAAACTTTTTTAAAGAAACCGACCTCTTCGCTATGATCAGAGCTGTTCAGCAAATCACTTTGAATTAACAAACCAGACTTTGCCTCGCTGGCTAAAATTCTTTCTTTATCCATTTCTTGTCCTAAATAATCTACGATTTCTCTGGGAGACATACAATAAAATATAAGTAGAATTAATCATATCACACCTTGTAATTTCTGGCAAAATATGGTAGTTTTATACTTAATATGTCTATTTTCAAACTAATCAACACTTCAAACTACGCCCGCGCCGGCGTTATCCATACTGCTCACGGTGATATTGCCACCCCCTGCTTTATGCCCGTCGGCACCCAAGCCACTGTTAAAACTTTGGATTCTTTAGATTTAGAAAAATTAAACGCGCCGATAATTTTAGGAAATACTTATCATTTACATTTGCGTCCGGGTGAAGATTTAATTGACACGGCCGGTGGATTACATAAATTTATGAATTGGAAACGACCGATTTTGACTGATTCGGGCGGATTTCAAGTTTTTAGTTTAGGGTTGCAAAAGGAAACCAAACTGTCATTTCGAACCGAGCGTAGCGAGCGTGAGAAATCTCTGTCCAACGAGCGACCGGACAGAGATCCCTCGCTTGACGCTCGGGATGACAATAAACCAAACAACCAAGGCCACCTTGTGAAAATCGATGACGACGGCGTCACTTTTCGCTCACATATCGACGGCTCCACCCATCGCTTTACCCCCGAATCCGCCATTGAAATTCAACACAAACTCGGCGCCGATATAATCATGGCTTTTGACGAATGCACACCTGATCGGGCTTCGCCTGGCTACGCCCGACAAGCCATGGGACGAACACATCTTTGGGCCGAGCGCTGTATTACTGAACACAAAAAAGAAACTAACCGCCACGGCTATCCGCAATTTTTATTTGGTATAATCCAAGGCGCTAAACACCAAGATTTGCGCGAAGAGTCGGCTAAATTTATTTGCGCGCAAGATTTTGACGGCATTGCGGTCGGCGGTGAATCTATCGGCTAC
>MFRE01000023.1 GCA_001784475.1 Candidatus Magasanikbacteria bacterium RIFOXYD2_FULL_41_14 | reverse complement strand
ATGAGATATTAAAGTGTCAATTTCTTGAGCCAGATATGAGTTGTTAAGTGATGTAGCAAATAATTTTCGGTTTTTAACGCTCGATAATAAAAAATTTTTCCTCGGGAATAGCATAAACCTCCAAATCTTCACCATACTTCTTTAATCTCACTAGTTTGTCAGATTTTTCTTCCGCGTAGTGACAAAAAGTTTTTATCGGCAGTACCCCAAAACCATTATAAATATCGTCCATGCTGTTTGTATAGTAATACTTAGACAAAACATATACTCCTGCTGAGGACGCCGCTACCACCTTACCTTGCCACAATTCGCCAAGATTTTCGACTTTACTTAACACTTCTTTTAACATTTCAGTATTGCCACCACGTAAATATATGGCGTCTGCTTGTTTTATCTGTTCTATGAGAGTATATGTTTTGTCGTCGGCAAGCACGAACTTAAAAACTTTTTGTCGCGTAGTGGAAGAAAAATTCAGTTTATCCTGTTCAAACTTATTTAACCATTTTTCTTTTTCGCTGGAAAAATATATACAGAGGATAGTTGCACCATCTGACAAACTGTTTGTAACCTCACTAAAAAATTTTTTATTATCCGGTGACTGTCGACTAGTCTCGCCACCATGTAAAATATATTTGGTCATAGAAAAATTATTTGCTATTTCACTTAACGTTTCTCGATATCCGACGTTTCAATGAAGTGAAACGAAATTGAAATGTGGCCTTAGCCCTTGCGGATATCGAGTGTTCTGCGATGTAATATTCAAAAATTTTTAAATAATCCTATATGTAGCGTTACAAAAAATTTCAATGTTATTACACACTTTTTGTAGTCCTTCAAGCACATACTCGTCACTAGTCGCACTATTCCCCTGAACATACACGATGAAATTTTTTGTATCCCCTCCAACTTTAGTCTCGTCACATTGCTTCAAATCCATGCGACATAAAATTTTCTCGTCATCAAGGCACGCATATTCTCCTTTAGCAACTTTTTCTGTTTCATTTTTTCCAAGCGGAGTATATTTTTCAGTTCCATCTGTATATCTAAATTGAATATTGCCGTTTATGTTTGCTAAATCGTGAGCGCCGATTGAAAGCATTGTTTCCGCAGATATAATATTATAGCAATCAACAACTTTATTTATATTTGGCAACATTCCCGATTTTTCGATTAATTTCAATAAATGTTCCGCTGGTGGCAAGCCCTCCATTTCAACAACTTTGTAAAACTTTTTATACTCCTCGAAAATCGGGGACTTTAGCATTTCGGCAATATTCAATTTTTCAATAACTACATCGATCATCTTTTGAAATTCCTTGCTTCTCCGCTTGGTTACTTCCGAAACAGAAAAAGTTGCGACCCTAACTTTAATGCCATCATCAGCCAGCTTAGGCTCAACTGAAAATTTTATGTCTTGGATTTGTTCCATAAATTTAATAGATATTTAAAAATTTTTTGAATATTATTTCGCAGAACTATGTATATACGAACCCATTGATAATTTGGCTTAAATGCGGTATAATTTTAGTATAAATTTTAATCCACAAGGGGGGTATGGACCAAAATACTTATTATCCAAGCCAAGATCCGATGGTTAAATTGCGCCAGGAAATGAAATTGCGTAATTTCAGCCAAAAGACCATCAAAAGTTATCTTAATTATACCATCAGGTTTATAAATTGGTCAAATCGGCCGATACGAGAAGTGACCGGCAACGATATCAGAATGTTTTTGGAGTTTTTGGTTGATAATAAATCATCGGCTTCTACTGTAAATACGGCCTATTCTGCTCTTCAATTCTATTTTGGTAATGTTTTGGGACGGAATTTCTTTATAAATATTCCGCGCGCGAAGAAATCACGTTATTTGCCAGTGGTTTTATCGAAACAAGAAGTGGCGCGTTTGCTCGCTGCTTTAACAAATCCTAAACATCATTGTATTGTTTCTTTGTTGTATGGCGCCGGTTTGCGGGTAAGTGAAGTGGTGCGGATAAAAATGTGTGATATTGATTTTGATCGGATGCTATTGCGAGTTTTTCAAGGAAAAGGCAAAAAAGACCGGTTAACTCTTTTGCCGAAATCTTTGCATGAAATTTTACGAAAACAAAATAATGTAAAAAAACCGACTGATTATTTATTTACGCATGAGCATGGTGTGGGGCGATTGACTGAACGCACTGTTCAAAAAGTTGTTTCAGAAGCGTCAAAGCGCGCGGGAATTACCAAGTCAGTTCACCCTCATATTTTACGCCATAGTTTTGCCACGCATTTATTGGAAAGTGGCACGGATATTCGGTATATTCAGGAATTATTGGGGCATGCGAATTTGCAGACGACGCAGATTTATACCCATGTTGCGAGTAATAATTTAGGTGAGATAAAAAGTCCGTTGGATAATTTTGCTGTTCGAGCCATCATTTGACATCTTTTTAAAAAAACGGTATAAATAAGAAGTGGCAGTCATTGGCATATTCACTGTCTTGGATATTTAGGATTTTTGTCTGTTTAGTACGTTGAGTTTAGTATTTTATAAATATATTCGTGTTGATTCGTGGTATATGAATAGTTCTCAATTTGACAGAGTAATGCGCATTTTGGACCGCACCGGCGAGCGTTGTTTAGTATTTGATAAATCGAGCGACACCGGCGCGATGATTATGAGTTTGGATGAATATGAAAAATTTTTAAATGGTGGTGCTGGCATTAGTGATCTTTCCGAATCAGATATGTTGGATAAAATTAATAGAGATATTTCCGTGTGGCGCGAAAAACATCAGTTTGAAAATGACTCTGATAATGATTTTGACTGGGATTTTGGTCAATCAGCCGAGTCCGACGAGCCAGTAGGTGAGTTGGTAGATGAGCCGGTGGTAGAGCCGATTAACGACAATGGCATGGATTTTACCGCCGAACCTCCAATTGGCGAAAAACCGCTAGATTTAGCGGAAAATGAAGATAGTTTAGGAGATTTATCTGTTGATAATGAGATAGATTTATCACAAGTGCCCAAGGATGATGAAGAAGAGAAATTTTATTTGGAACCAGTAGAATAAGTTAATTAGTTTGGTTTTTAAGGGTAGGGTGGCAGTGTTGTAGTGTCTTTATCCACAGTTTTTCCCGCTTTGCCTCTTGCCAAAATAAAAAATATCATATATAATACGCACGCTAATTGCCCTTTGGTAATTAGCGGTTTGTTTGCCAATTATTTTATATAATAAAGATTAAAACGGCTGGATATCAAATCTGACTTTGACCACTCAAAGCAGTGCCGTTCGTCGATTAAACATATGGCAGAGTTCTCAAGAACTAAGCCCCACGTCAACATCGGTACCATTGGTCACGTCGATCATGGAAAAACCACACTCACTGCCGCGATCCTGAAAGTATTGGGAGCGCATGGCATGACTGCCCAAACCAAGGGTGTTGATGATTTAGATAAGGCGCCCGAATCCAAGGCGCGTGGTATTACTATTTCTACAGCGCACGTTGAATACGAGACACAAGCTCGTCATTATGCGCACGTTGACTGTCCGGGACACGCTGATTATGTTAAAAACATGATTACTGGTGCCGCTCAGATGGATGGCGCAATTCTCGTTGTGTCGGCCGCTGACGGTCCGATGCCTCAAACCCGTGAGCACATTTTGTTGGCTCGCCAGGTAGGTGTGCCTTACATTGTTGTATTTTTGAATAAAGTGGACATGGTGGATGACCCAGAATTGATTGACTTGGTCGAAGCCGAAGTTCGCGATTTGTTAACAAAAAATAAATATCCTGGTGATACCACCCCGATTATCCGTGGCTCCGCTTTAAAGGCATTGGAAAATCCAACTGATGAGGCCGCGGCCAAACCAGTATTGGATTTGATGAAGGCTGTGGATGAATATATCCCAGAACCAGTACGTCCAATTGACAAACCATTCTTGATGCCGGTAGAAGATGTATTTTCTATTGAAGGTCGTGGTACAGTAGTAACTGGTCGTATTGAACGCGGTACTGTGCACATTAACGATGAAATTTCTATCGTTGGTTTGCGCGAAGAGCCGATGAAGACCGTTGTCACTGGTATTGAAATGTTTAACAAATCTTTGAAAGAAGGTTTGGCTGGCGATAACGCCGGTATTCTGTTGCGCGGTACTAAGAAAGAAGAAGTAGAACGTGGTATGGTTTTGGCCAAACCGGGTTCAATTGTTCCGCACACTGAATTTGATGCTAATGTTTATATTTTGACCAAAGAAGAAGGTGGTCGCCACAAGCCATTTTTCAAGGGTTACAAGCCACAATTCTACATCCGAACCACTGATGTTACCGGTGATGTTACTGAATTGCCAGCTGGCGTTGAAATGGTAATGCCGGGCGATACCGTCAATATCAAGGTCAAACTCATTACTCCGGTTGCTATGGAAGAGCAAATGAACTTTGCTATTCGCGAAGGCGGTCGCACTGTCGGTGCGGGTGTCGTAACCAAAATTAGTAAATAATATATATGAGGGGGCGTAAATAACTTACGCCCCCTTAAAATTTAAATAAATTAATTAATTGCTCTTTATAATATTTTATGCCAACTGCAACTGCTCACAAAACTGCCGCTGCTAAAACACCAGTGGTAAAAAAAGAAGAAGCATCCACCAGAATCAGAATTAAAATTCGTGCCTACGACAATCGTATTATTGACCAGGCCACCAAGACAATCATGGAAACGGCCGAGAGAAATGAAGCTAAAGTCGTTGGTCCAGTTCCGCTTCCGACCGAACGTGGTCGTGTTACTGTTAACCGCTCCACTTTCGTTCACAAAGATGCTCGTGAGCAATATGAAATCAGAACCCACAAACGTTTAATTGATATTGTCAACGCTTCACCCAAGTGTGTGGACGCGCTCATGAATTTGAATTTACCGGCTGGTGTGGACATTGAAGTGAAGATGTAATTGAACCCTTGACAGATAATTAAATTTGTGTTATAATGGTGCCGTGATTACCATTACTTGGTAAATAAGATTTGCCCAAAATTTGGGCCAAAAAACATTTACTGGTAGCTTAGGTAATTGTAGAAAGGGAACAGCACGTGAAAATTATTTATTAGTAGCCATTCTTGAACAGTAATAGCGGCTAATTATGAGCCGTCAAGAAGGCTAGAAGCGTTAGGGACGAAATATTTTCGTTATTAACGCTTCTAGTTTTTTGTTAAATTAGGGTTAACTCCGTGCGTAGAGGGGCGAGGCCGGAGCAATAACAATCAATATGAAATTCATTTTAGGAAAAAAGATTTGCATGACCCAGTTGTTCGCACCGAGCGGTGTAGTGATACCGGTTACCCAGGTGGAAGCTGGACCATGTCCGATCGTTCAGGTAAAAACAACTGAAAAACAGAACGCCAATGCCGTTCAGATTGGATTTGGCAGTCAAAAAAAATATTTAGTAAAAAAACCGCAAGCCGGACATTTGGCCGGGCTGGCTGATTGTCGCTGGTTGCGCGATTTTTCAACTGATGGGGCCACCGCTGTTAAACGTGGCGACTTAGTTACAGTTGAAACGTTTAAAGAAGGTGAAAAAGTACAGGTAATGGGTATTTCTAAAGGTAAAGGTTTTGCTGGTGTGGTTAAACGCCATCATTTCCGCGGTCATCCAGCCAGTCACGGTCACAAAGATAGCCAGCGTGCCCCAGGTTCTATTGGCGCGGGTGGTGTTCAGCGCGTTTTTAAAGGTATGCGCATGGCCGGTCACATGGGTAGTGATCAAGTTACCGTCAAAAATTTAGAAATTATCAAAATTGATTTAGAAAATAATCAACTATTTATCAAAGGCGCCCTGCCTGGTAGCCGAGGTGAATTAGTGGTGATTACCGCTCCTGGTGAGTTGTTAGTCAAATCCGGTGTTGAAGTTAAAGAAGAAGTGCCGACAATAATTGAAGAGCCGACCGTAGTTACTGCTCCAGAAGTAGAAGTGGAGGCAACTGAAACTACAACAGTAGTTGCACCAAGCGCCGATGAATCTAATGAAGAAGCTAAAGCATAATATGAAAGTTGATTTATATAATTTAGCTGGAAAAATAACTGGTCAGCAAGAATTAGCTGATGAAGTTTTTAATGTTAAAATAAAACCGGAAGTAGTGCATGAGGTTTATATCGCGCAGATGGCCAATCAGCGTGAGGCCTGGGCTGACACCAAAGGTAAAGGCGAGGTTCGTGGTGGTGGCAAGAAACCTTGGAAACAAAAAGGCACTGGCCGTGCTCGTCATGGTTCAACTCGTTCTCCGATCTGGAAAGGTGGCGGAGTTGTTTTTGGTCCAAAAACTGAGCGTAATTATAAAGCTAAAATTAATGTTAAGACCAGACGTTTGGCAGTACGCATGTGTTTGAGCGATAAAGCAATGGGCAAACAATTACTTGTTGCTGAAAATTTTACATTTGATCAACCGAAAACAAAATTGTGTCAGGCCTTTATAAAATCAATGAACTTGATTGGCAAGAAAGTTTTGTTCTTGGCTAATGGCAAAGACGAATTACTAGTGCGTGTGAGCAAGAATTTGCCTAAGGTAACTGTTTTACCGGCGCGTGACGTAAATGTTTTGGCTTTGCTTTCCGCACAGGTGGTAATTGCCGACAAAACCGGTGTGTTGGAGTTAGAAAAAGTTTTAAAATAATACAACCGTATGGGTTTATTAGATCGTTGGGCTAAAAAAACTGAAAAAGAACAACTACAGCAAGCTGTGGCAGTTGAGCCGACTAAAAAATCTGCTCCAGCCAAGGCCGCGGTCGCTTCGACATTGTCTAAAATAACTAAGAAATCCGAAGTAGTTGAGTCAGTGGTCAAGCAGTCACTTATTGCTGATAAAATTTTGGTGCGTCCGCTTATTACTGAAAAAAGTGCAGTCGCACAAGGTTTAAACAAATACAGTTTTATTGTACGTCGAGATTCCACCAAAGGCCAAATTAAAAAAGCAATTTTAGAAGTTTATGGTGTCAACCCAAAGAGTGTAAATATGATTAATGTTTCTGGTCGCTGGGTGCGTTTTGGCCGTTCATTTGGTCGTCGATCTGATTATAAAAAAGCAGTGGTTACTTTGCCGGCTGGCAAGAGCATTGCCGTGCATGAGGGTGTCTAATTTATAAATTATGCCGATTAAGATTTACAAACCAACCAATCCGGGACGACGCAATTCTAGTGTTGATCTGTTTTCTGATATTACCAAATCAGAACCAGAAAAATCCTTGATTAAGATTTTGAAAAAAAATTCTGGTCGCAATAACCAGGGCGTAATTACCGTTCGTCATCAGGGTGGCGGTGTAAAAAAATATTATCGTTTGGTTGATTTTAAACAAGACCGATATGGTGTTGAAGGAACAGTAATGTCCATTGAATACGATCCAAATCGGGGACCGCGTGTATCTTTAGTTAATTATACTAATGGCGACAAAGCTTATGTCTTGTGTCCGGATGGATTGAAAGTAGGTGATAAAGTAATTTCATCTGATAAAATGATGGAATCCAAAGTGGGTTATCGTTTACAATTACAATATATTCCTACTGGTTTATTTATTTACAATATTGAATTAACAAAGGGCAAGGGCGGACAATTGGTGCGCGGTGCTGGTATGACTGCTCAACTTGTTGGCGTGGAAGGAAAATACGCTCAAGTGCGTTTGCCGTCCGGAGAAATTCGCCAGATTGATAAAGAATGTTTTGCCAATATTGGCACTTTGGGTAATGCTGATCGCCGCTTAATCCGTTGGGGTAAAGCCGGTCGTATGCGTAAGCGTGGCATTAAGCCGACAGTTAAAGGCAAAAACATGAACCCAGTAGATCACCCGCATGGTGGTGGTGAGGGCCACAGTCCCATCGGCCAGAAACGTGGCCAACAGTCGGTTTACGGCAAAACCGTTCGCGGTGTCCGTACCCGCAAACCGGGTAAGTGGAGTGACAAGTTTGTTATCAAATCTCGTCGCGCCAAAAAATAATTATATAATCTGTTGAATTTAGTGAATAAAAAGTTTTTATGTCTAGAAGTTTAAAAAAAGGATTATACGTTGACCCGCGCGTTTTAGAAAAAGTAGCCAAGGTCAAAAACGCTGGTAAAAATCAACCAATTAAAACCTGGTCACGTGCTTGCGTTATTTCGCCGGAAATGGTTGGTATAACTTTTTTAGTTCACAACGGTAAAGATTTTATAAACGTGCTTGCTGATGAAAATATGGTCGGCCATCGTTTGGGTGAATTTTCTCCCACACGTAAATTTGTCCGCCATGGCGGTAAGATGGCCAAAGAGCAAGAGGGCGCTGCGGCGGCCAAAGGAGCGGCTCCTGCCGCACCAGTCGCACCTGCTAAGAAGAAGTAATTAACTTTTTATGTCCAAGGAAATTGTCGCCAAATTATCATATTTACGTCAAAGCCCTCGCAAAGTGCGTTTAGTGGCTGATTTAATTCGTGGTTGCACTGTCGCTCGCGCCGCTCATATTTTGGCTTTGACTAACAAGAAAGCAGTCGCACCAATTACGAAACTTTTGAATTCCGCAATTGCCAATGCCAAGCATAATTTTAGCTTAGATAAAGAAAATTTGAAAATTAGTAAAATTACCGTTGACGGTGGTCCAACTTTAAAACGCTGGATGCCGAAAGCGCACGGTAGCGCTACGCCGATTCGAGAACGTACCAGTTATATAAATTTGGTATTGGAAGAGATGGTTAAGAAAGAAAAAAAAGACAAAAAGAAAACTAAAGAAATTAAAAAGAAATAATTATTTAGAGTTTACGGTTTAGATTTTAAAAAAAATATGGGTCATAAAGTACATCCAGTTATCCATCGCATACCTTTTGTAAATACTTGGGATTCCAAGTGGTTTGCTAAAAAATTTGCTTTTCCGGAAATGTTGCGCGAGGAAGTTTTAGTGCGCGAATATTTAGAAAAGAAATTAAAAGACGCTGGTGTTAGCGCTATTAGCGTTGAGCGCACTGCGAAAGAAGTGACAGTTACAATTTTGGCCGCGAAGCCGGGTGTTATCATTGGTCATGCTGGTCAGGGTTTGGAAGTATTGCGCAAAGAGATTGAAAAAAATATTTTACAGTTTAAGCACCGCGTGAAATTGAACATTTTACCAATTAGTCAGCCGGCTTTGGCCGCACGCGTGGTGGCGCTCGGAGTAGTTTCCGAGATTGAGCGTCGTTTGCCTTTTCGTCGTGTAATGAAGCAAACTATTGAACGCGTGATGGCCGCGGGTGCACAAGGAGTAAAAATTAAGATGTCCGGTCGCTTAAATGGCGTTGAAATCGCCCGCCAGGAAGTTTTGTCCGCCGGCAAAATGTCTTTGATTACAATACGCAGTAATGTTGATTATGCAGTAGTTGAAGCGCATACTCTTTACGGTAAAATTGGTGTTAAAGTTTGGGTTTATCGCGGAGAAGTGTTCGGTCGTCAGGATCGTTTTGCGGCTGCACAGGCCAACAAACCGGAAGTTAAAAAAAATACGAAAGTCAATTAATAGAGAAATATGTTATTCCCCAAAAAAGTAAAACGGCGTAAATGGCATAAAGGACGCGGTCGCCAAAAAGGTGTCGCGACCAGAATTAATGATATTGATTTTGGAGATTTTGGATTAAAGAGTTTGGGGCACGGTTGGGTTGGTAGTCGCGAATTAGAAGCTGCTCGGCGCGTATTAACTCGTTTTGTACGCCGTGGTGGTAAAATTTGGATTAGAGTTTTCCCCGATCGTCCAGTTACGAAAAAAGGAAATGAAACTCCAATGGGTGGTGGCAAAGGTTCGCCAGATCATTATGTGGCAGTAGTTAAACCAGGTACAATTCTTTTTGAAATGTCCGGTATTACCCGTGAATCTGCCAAGGAAGCGTTGGAATTAGCTGCTTACAAAATGAGAGTCAGAACTAAGTTTATTGAAAAGATTTAATGTTATATGGATTTTAGTGAATTAAAAAACAAAAGCGTAAATGATGTTAGAGAATTGTTAGCACAGTTCAGTTCGCAGTTACGCGAATTGCGATTTAAGGCTTTGAGCAAATCTTTAAAACAAACTCATAAGCTTAACGCGTTGCGTAAAGATATTGCGAAAATTAAAACATTTATCAATCAAAAATAATTTAACTGACGGTATGGAAAATACAGCCAAAACAACGACAATTAAGCGAACATTTTTGGGGGAAGTAATGAGTAAGAGCGGGGCTAAGTCCGCGGTTGTTAAGGTTACTTTCAAAAAAGATCATCCGAAATATGGCAAACCATTTTTAGTTAGTAGCCGTTATCATGTTCACGATGAGAAGAATGAATGTAAAGTTGGCGATAATGTTAAGATTGAAGCTTGTCGTCCGCTGTCAGCTACTAAGCACTGGCGTTTAGTCGCGGTTATTAAATAATTGAAGTTATATGATTCAACACCGTTCCATGGTTAAGGCCGCCGACAATTCTGGTGCTAAAATCATCCAGTGTATTCGCGTTTTAGATGGCTATCGCAAGCACTACGCCCGAGTCGGAGATATTTTTACCGGCGTTGTGAAAGAAGCTGCACCGCGTGGTTTAGTAAAGAAAAGTGAAGTAGTGCATGCGGTTTTGGTGCGTCAAGCAAAAGAAATTCGTCGCGCTGATGGCACTTACATTAGATTTTCTGAGAATGCCGCTGTTATTGTTGATCGCAAATCAAAAGAGCCAAAAGGTTCACGTATTTTTGGTCCGGTTGCGCGTGAATTGCGCACTAAGGGCTTTCAGAAGATTATTTCATTGGCACCCGAAGTCCTTTAATTTTTTTAAACTATATGAAGATAAAAGTAAATGATAAAGTGCGAGTTTTGACCGGTAAAAATAAAGGCAAAGAAGGTAAAGTTATTCAGGTTTTTTCAACTGAAGGCAAGGTAGTAGTGGAGGGTGTTAATATCATGAAAAAACATTTGAAAACTCGCAAAGAAGGACAAAAAGGGCAAGTTATTGAATTGGCCGCGCCGTTGGCAACAGCCAAAGTAATGTTGATTTGTCCGAAATGCAACCGTCCGATGCGGGTTGCTTATAAGATAGAAGCCGGCAATAAAAAACGTGTTTGTCGCCTCTGCAAGGAATTTATTGAATAGTATTTTCGTATGATAAATAACTTATTACAAAAATATCGCAAAGAAGTGGCACCGGCGCTCATGGCTGAATTTGGTTATAAGAATATCATGCAAGTGCCGAGAATCAAAAAAGTTATTATTAATGTTGGCTCTGGACGATTTGCCAAAGATGCTGCCTTTTTAGAGAATATTGATAACACTTTAAAAAAGATTACTGGCCAAAAACCTGTCCGCACTAAAGCTAAGAAAGCCATTTCCAACTTTAAGATTAGAGAAAACATGGATATTGGCGCGATGGTAACATTGCGTGGCAAAGTAATGTATGATTTTTTAGAAAGAATGTTGGATATTACCTTACCCCGTACTCGCGATTTTCGAGGAATATCTGCCAAATCTTTTGATCGTTCAGGTAATTACACCTTAGGATTTAAAGAAAATTCCGCTTTCCCAGAGTTGGGTTCGGCTGAAATTGATAAAGTGCACGGCTTGGAAGTGGTTATTAACATTCAAGCAAAAAATCAAGAAGAAGGACGAGCTTTACTTACTAAATTAGGATTTCCGTTTAAAAAATAATCATTATGGCTACCCAAGCGCAAATTGCTAAATCTAATCGCCCACCCAAGTTTTCAACCAGAATTGTTCGACGCTGTTGGAAATGTGGTCGCAAGCACGGCTTTATCCGTAAATTTGGTTTGTGCCGTATTTGTTTCCGCGAATTGGCTAACGAGGGGAAAATTCCGGGCGTGCGTAAGGCCAGCTGGTAATGATATTAAGTGGCCTATGTGCCAAAGAGGTATTTAAGAGTTCAATTAAATAATAAATATTAAAAAACAATAAACGAATATATCAATATACACTTATGATGACCGATCCTATTGCCGACATGCTTACGCGCATTCGTAATGCTTACCTGGCGCACAAAAAAGAGACCCAGGTTTCATATTCAAAATTGAAAAAAACTTTGGCCGATATTTTAGTACGCGAAGGTTATTTAGCCGGAGTGGAAGAACGCCGTGATGGCAATCCATTTTTGATTTTGAATTTGAAATATACTGATGGTCGCCCGGCCATTCAAAGCATTGTGCGGGTAAGTAAGCCCAGCTATCGGTTGTATATTGGCAAAAGCAAGATTAAGGAGGTATTGAATGGCTATGGTTTGTCTATAATTTCTACCCCCAAAGGCATGCTGACCAATCATGAAGCCAAAGAAGCCGGCGTGGGCGGTGAAGTGATTTGTGAAGTGTATTAAACCTTTTTGATATTTAATTTATTTTTTTATGTCCCGTATCGGAAAAAAAATTCGACCAATCCCTGCCGGCGTCACGGTAGATATGGTAAAAAATGAGCTGGTCGTGAAAGGACCAAAGGGGACTTTGTCTATTAAAATTCATCCGCGTGTTTCAATTATCGTTGAGGGTGGCAATGTTATCCTTAAAGTTGTTGATGAAAATTTGAAGAGTGACCGCGCTTTGTGGGGTACTTTTTCCAGTTTGGTAAATAATATGTTAGTAGGTGTGACTGATGGATTTAAAAAATCACTTGATATTAATGGCGTGGGTTATAAAGCAGCTTTGGCTGGACAGGATTTATCATTAGAAGTAGGTTTTTCACACCCGGTACTCGTTAAAGTGTTACCAGGAATTAAATTTTCAGTAGATAAAAATATTATTACTGTTGAAGGCGCGGATAAGCATTCAGTAGGTGAGATTGCCGCGCAAATTAGAGCAGTGAAAAAGGTGGAACCATATAAAGGTAAAGGTATTAAATATGTCGGCGAAGAACCGCGTCGCAAGGCCGGCAAGACCGCTGCTAAAGCCGCTTCCTAAACGATAACAATAAATTTATGAAAAGATCAACTAATCAAATTAAAAGTAAACTGCGAGCAGTGCGCCATGCGCGCGTGCGCGCTCGGGTAATTGGTTCTGCCGACTGCCCACGTTTGTCTGTTTTTCGCAGTTTGCGCGGAGTGGTTGCTCAACTTATCGACGATAAGAAAGGTGGCACTCTTTGCTATGTTGATAGTTCCAAATTGGCGGCTGTAAAGAGTGAAAAATATTCCGCTAAGATATCGGCTAGTTATGAAGCTGGCAAGAAATTGGCTGAATTAGCACAAGCTAAAAAAATAAAAAAAGTTGTGTTTGATCGCGGCGGTTATCGTTATCACGGGCGTGTGGCTGCCTTGGCCGAAGGTGCTCGTGCCGGCGGTTTAGAATTTTAATTATTTATTATGGATAAGACATTTGCAAAAAAAGGTGGTCGCCGCAATGGTCCGGGAAAAGAGAAGAGTGAGTTTGATAAAAACATTCTAGATTTGGCGCGCGTTACCCGTGTAACTGAAGGTGGTAAGCATCTTAGCTTCCGAGCTTTGGTAGTTGCCGGTGATCATAAAGGCCGGGTTGGTTATGGATTAGATAAAGGTAAAGACGTTCAGTTGGGAGTAGAAAAAGCTACTCGCCGAGCTGAAAAAGATTTAATAAAAGTACCGATTGTTAATGACACAATTCCGCACGAAGTTTATTGCAAATATAAAGCGGCCAAAGTATTGTTGCGACCAGCTCCGCGTGGGTCTGGTATTATTGCTGGCGGACCAGTACGTGTGGTTTTGGAATTAGCTGGTGTGCCGAATGCTTCTTCTAAAATGTTAGGCCATACTAAAAATAAAATTGCGATTGTCCGCGCTACTTTTGGCGCTTTGGAAAAACTTTTTACTGGCAAACGTGGTGCTCATTTAATGAGACAACCATCAACTATTACTGCTACACCGGCTGTCAAAGGACCGGCTAAGCCCACTGATACTAAATAAACAATATGACATTAGTGATTCATAATTTAAGACCAGCCGTCGGCTCCAAACATTCAAAGAAACGCGTGGGGCGCGGTAATGCTTCGGGCCATGGTACTTATTCCACTCGTGGTGGTAAGGGCCAAACCGCTCGTTCGGGCGGTAGTCGCGGTCTGAAATTTAAGGGCTTTAAAGCTCAAATGCAAGCCACTCCGAAATTGGCCGGTTTTAGAAGTTTAAATACAAAACCGGACGAAATTTATTTGAGTGATTTAGAAGAAAAGTTTAATGATGGCGATAAAGTTACTTTGGAAACTGTTCGTGAGAAAAAACTTATCAAAACCAGAGTAGCAGCTGTGAAAATTTTAGGTACTGGAAAATTAACTAAGAAATTAGTTGTTGAAAATATTAAATGCACTAAGTCAGCGACTGAAGCGATTAAAAAAGCAGGCGGAGAAGTTAAGTAAAACACTACAACAAATAAACAAGTAAACAAACAACAAAACACTGTAATGAATTGGTAATCGTTCAAGTGTTTAATTGTTAAAGTGTTTGCGTGTTGCGGTGTTTAAGTGTTATAGTATTATATATGTGGGAAAAAATTAGCCAAGCATGGAAAATTAAAGATGTTCGCAACAAAGTCTTGTTTGTGTTGGGCATGTTGGCGATTTTTCGTTTGGTTGCTCATATCCCAGTGCCAGGAGTAAATTTAGAAAATCTACGTCATTTTTTTGAGAGCAATCAGCTCTTGGGCATGTTGAATTTGTTTTCTGGTGGCTCCATGACGAATTTTTCTGTAGTAATGCTCGGGGTTGCTCCTTACATTACCTCTTCCATTATTTTCCAATTATTGGCGATGATTGTTCCTAAATTGGAAGAAATGACCAAAGAAGGCGAAAGCGGTCAACAAAAGATTAATATGTATACGCGTTGGTTGACTGTGCCGTTGGCATTTTTACAATCGTTCGCCATGATTAAATTGTTAAGCCAATCCAGTCGGCCGGTGCTTGGTGATATTACCCTTTTTAATATCATCGTGATCATGACTTCAATTACCGCTGGTACCATGTTTTTAATGTGGATTGGTGAACTTATTACTGAAAAAAATATTGGCAATGGTGTTTCCTTGCTGATTTTCGCGGGCATTGTTTCAGCTCTGCCAAATGTTCTGCGTAATGCTATGGTAAATTACAGTCCTTCTGATTTTTTTACCTTTGTTAGTTTTGCTGTGGTCGCGGTCGTGACGATTGTGGGCGTGGTATTTATTAGTGAAGGCCAGCGTAATATTCCGGTTAATTATGCCAAACAAGTGCGTGGCAATCGGATGTTTGGCGGTTCATCTAGTCATTTGCCACTCCGTGTTAATATGGCCGGTGTGATCCCAATTATCTTTGCTATTTCTTTAATTTTATTCCCGCCGATGATCGCGCAGTTCTTTTCCGGTAGTTCTTCTCCAGCACTAGCGAGCGCGGCTTTTTGGGTGATTAAAACATTTCAAAATCAATTATTCTACGGAGTTTCCTACTTTTTGTTGGTTTTTGGTTTTACCTATTTTTATACAGCGGTTATTTTCCACCCACAAAAAATTGCGGAAAATTTGCAACGTCAAGGTGGCTTTATCCCGGGAATTCGTCCGGGCAAAGAGACCGAGGCCTATTTGCAAACTACCATGAGTCGTATAAATTTAGTGGGTGCGTCCTTTTTGGGCTTAATTGCTATCCTGCCTTTACTCATTGAAGGTTTTTCCGGTACGCAATCTTTTCAAATCGGCGGTACCAGCTTACTGATCGTTGTCGCTGTAGCCATTGATACCGCTAAACAAATAGAAGCTCAAGTGACGATGCATGAATATGATCGGATTTAAATGTTTAATAGTTTACTAATTTAATTGTTTATTACCAAGGCCGGCTAAGTAGCTGGCTTTTTAAATTTACCAAGTTCTAATTCCCCAATTAACTAATAAAATACTAAATTCCAGAATTATGTAATTGGATATTTTATTAGAAATTAGTGAATTAGCGAATTAATTAATTATTTGTCAAAATGACACGTTTATGCTATAATTTCAATATAATTTCACATTATTACATGAAAAAAATTATTATTTTATTTGGTCCGCCTGGGTCTGGCAAAGGGACGCAGGCGAAGTTATTAGCCGAAAAAACCGGATATGCCCATATTTCTACCGGTGATTTGTTACGTTCATTGCGTGAGCGAACGAATTTAAACTCATCGGAAAAAGAAGCCTTGCAAATTATGCAGACCGGGGCGCTGGTTCCCGATCAGGTAATTTATGATTTAGTTTTTTCAGTTATTGAAAATAATCTAACTGCGGGTCAAGGAGTAATTTTGGACGGAGCAATTCGCAATTTGGACCAGGCCAGGGCCTATCAAGATTTTTTTGTAAATCATAATTTTTCCGACGAAGTAAATGCGGTAATGATTGATTTGAGCGATGAACAGTCCGCGCGACGGTTGGCCACACGTCTCGTCTGTGGAACTTGTGGAGCGATTTATATTAATGAAGGCAACAGTCAGCTTTGTCCTAAATGTGGAGTTGAATTGTCTGCTCGCCAGGATGATCAGCCGGAAGCAGTAGCCAAACGTCTGCTCTTGCAAGGAAATGCCTCCCTTGCCCCAATTTTGGCTTTTTACGAGGGTTTGGGACTACTTTTGCATGTTGATGGCTCTCGCACGATAAATTACGTCAAAACAGCCCTAGAAGGGGTTTTAAGCTAATTAAGTATAATGTATGGCTTATATAAAAACGCGAGAAGAAGCAAATCTCATTTTGCAAGGTGGTAAGAAAATGGGCAAGATTTTGGAGGATTTAGGCAAAATGGCCAAAGCAGGCATTTCGGCCTACGACTTAGATCAAATTGCCGAGAAAATGATTATTGCTTCGGGAGGTGTGCCGGCGTTTAAAGGGTATCGCGGTCATCCGTCCGACCCGCCGTTTCCGTCCACAATGTGTTGTTCGGTGAATGAAGAATTGGTGCATGGCGTCGCCCGAAAAAAATTAATTTTGCAAGATGGCGATATTTTTAGTTTAGATATTGGCATGCAATACCCAGCTCCAAAAAAAGATAAACGCGGATATTTTACCGATACCGCGATAACTGTGGCGATTGGAAGAATTCCGGATAAAACAAAAGAATTGATGCGTGTAACCAAAGAGTCGTTGGAAGTCGGTATCAAAGCCGCTAAACCGGGTGTACCGGTTTCGGCGATTGGCAAGGCCATTGAACAATATGTAAAATCACAAGGAAAGTATGGCATTGTGCGCGACCTTGTCGGACATGGTGTCGGTCATGCGGTGCACGAAGATCCGAGGGTGCCAAACTATTATGATAAGCGTTTAGATAAATTTATTTTGCAACCGGGGATGGTTATTGCCATTGAACCCATGATATCGCTTGGTAGTTATGAAATTATTACTGCTGATGACGGCTGGACAATTTCCATGGCCGATGGGTCTTTGTGTGCGCACTTTGAACATACTTTGGTGATTACCGAAAAAGGGAATAAGGTGGCGACACGACGACCAGGTGAAAGATTTTAGATGTCAGATAGTAGATTTCAGATATGGACAAAGTGGAATTAAAGTTGCGGACAAAAAAATATGCATTGCGTATAATTAAATTAGTGCGGGCACTGCCAAAAGATTTTATCGGCAGGGCAATTGGCAATCAACTGCTGAGAAGTGGTACGAGTGTAGCAGCTAATTATCGAGCAGCGTGTCGTTCCAGATCCAAAGCAGAATTTATTGCTAAAATTGGAGTAGTAATTGAGGAAGCGGATGAAAGTATATTTTGGATTGAACTAATCATTGAGTCAGGTTTAATTAATAAAAAATTAGTAGAATCTTTGCTTAAAGAATCAGATGAGATTTGCGCAATAATGATTGCAACCTGCAATTCGACTCGCAAACGTCTGAAATCATAAATCTAAAATCTGAAATTAATATATGAATATCCTCGCCCTTGATTACGGTCAAAAAAATATTGGTTTAGCGTGGTGCGATACCGGCATTGGCGCGCCGTTGCCGTTCGGGGTTATTGATGCGAAAGATGAAAGATTGAAGATTGAAGATTTGCGAAAATTAATTGAAGAAGAAAAAATAAATTTGGTGGTTATTGGTTTACCGCTCGGATTGGATGGGAAAGAAAAGGAAAATACGGCTCGCGTGCGTGAGTTTGGTGAAGAGTTGAAGGCCAAAATTACCGTGCCGATAGAATTTTTTGATGAAAGATTTTCGTCGCAACAGGCTGACAGGTCCGAAGGGGGAGTGTCTAGAGATGAAAAGTCGGCGCTGGTTATTTTACAAAGTTATTTGGATAGTCGTCGTTAATTGTCATCCCGGACTTGATCCGGGATCCAGTTGCCAAAATTAAGCGAACGCTGGATTTCCGTTTTTACGGGAATGACAAAAAATTATATGTTATCAATTGTTTTATCCCGCCGTGATATCCGCGAATTTGATCAAATTGTTGCTTTTTATTCTTTGGAATATGGTCGAGTTGATGTTTTGGCGCGCGGGTTAAAAAAAATTTTAAGTAAAAACTCCGCTTATTTATTACCAGGTAATATTGTAGAGGCAGAAATTATTGTTGGTAAAGAAAATTTTACTTTAGGTGCCGTTGAACCGGTAGAAAGTTGGAGCGATTTGTGGAAAAATTTTAGTAGTCAATTATTTTTACAATGGAGTTTAAATTTTGCGACGGTTTTATTGCACAAACAAGAGCCGGACGCACAGATTTTTAAATTATTTTATCGCTGGTTGAAATTTTTAAACGAAACTGGCACGCCAAGTGTGGCGTTGGCTGATCATTTTGTCAAGCGGTTATTGGCTTGCCTTGGATTTGACCCGGAACAAGATAAAAAAATTAATGATCATAAATCTTTATATAATTTCGCAGTTTATCACACGGAAAAGCATTTGGGAGATTGGGGGACGCTTAGCGTCCCTTAACCCACACTACGCGTGGGGGGATTTGGCGAAGATAAATTAAAATATTGTTTAATCAACTGTCATTCCGACCGAGCGTCGCAGCGAGTGGAGGAATCCCTTACATTTAACTTTAAGGGATCCCTCGGCTACGCTCGGGATGACAAAATGAGTAGTTTAAATTTATAAAATTTTTATGTCCACATTTATCAAAGATTTAGGAAGTTTGGTTGGTCAAACTGTCACCATCAAAGGTTGGCTCTATAACAAACGCGGAAGTGGGCCGTTACAATTTTTAGAATTGCGCGATGGTACTGGTTGGACGCAAGCTGTGGCCGCAAAAAAAGATTTGTCAGAAGAAGTTTGGTTAGCGACCGAAAGTGTTGGACAAGAGTCGTCAGTTGAAGTGTCTGGCGTTGTTGCTAAACATCCTAAAAAAGAAAATGTTTTTGAATTACAAGTAAAAGATTTTAAGATTTTGCAAAACGCGGTTGATTATCCAATCGCTTTAAAAGATCACGGACCGGATTTTTTAATGGATCATCGTCATTTGTGGTTGCGATCCAAAAGACAGTGGGCGATTTTGCGCGTCCGCGATGCGGTTATTATGGCGATTAATGAATATTTACATCAAGAGAATTTTATTAAGACCGATTCGCCGATTTTCACGCCCAATGCCTGCGAAGGCACAACCACATTATTTTCGGTGCCATATTTTGATTTAGGCACGGCCTATCTTTCGCAGTCCGGCCAGCTGTATATTGAAGCCGCGATTATGTCCGTCGGTCGTTGTTATGATTTTGGTCCGGTATTTCGCGCGGAAAAATCAAAAACTAAACGCCATTTAACAGAATTTTGGATGATGGATGCCGAGGGTGCATTTATTGAACACGAAGAAAATTTGAAAATTCAAGAAGGTTTGGTGCGCCATATTGTGCGCTACTGTTTGGGGCATTGCTCCGCCGAATTAGCAATTTTAGAGCGTGACATTGAAAAATTAAAACAAGCTGACGCGCCGTTTGTCCGTTATACTTATGATGAAGCGATTAAAAAATTAAATGAATTGGGTAGTGATATTAAATATGGCGAGGATTTGGGTAATGATGATGAGGGAATTTTGACAAAAGACAGCGTCGTGCCGGTGTTTATCGAAAAATGGCCAAAATCAATTAAGCCATTTTATATGAAACGCGATCCGGAGAACGCGGATAGAGTTTTAAACGATGATTTAATCGCGACCGACGGTGGGGGGGAGTTAATCGGTGGCAGTCAGCGCGAGAATGATCATGATTTGTTATTAGAAAGAATTAAAGCCGAAGGTTTGAATGTCGCGGACTATCAATGGTATTTGGACTTGCGCAAATTTGGTAGTGTGCCACATTCTGGTTTTGGTATTGGACTAGAGCGTGCTGTGCGTTGGATTTGCGGGGTAGAACATATTCGTGAGTGTATTCCTTTCCCGCGGACGATTGGGAGGTTAAGGCCGTAACATTGTTAAATAGTTGATTTGTTAATTAGATTAAACCAATTTATAATTATGTCTGAATCCGAAAGGCAAATTATTCACGAAGAAAAAATTGGCCGACGTGATTATATGATTACTGGTGAAGAGCGGGAGGTTGTTAATGGTTGGTTGGAAAAAATTGGAGAAATTAAACAAATGCTTGATATTGGCAATATAGAGGAGTTAGCTAAATTGGCTGACGACGGAGAATATCATCGTGATGTTAAGCAGATAGTAGCCGAACTGGAGCAAGAAGGATTGGATGAAGAAGATAAAATTCTTCTTTCTATTTCCTTGTGGCTACTAAAGGAACAGCGAAAAGATGCTAAGCGTTGGCCGATAGTAAAAAGATTTTTAAAAGGTGGTGAATTTAAATTGGCTTCATTTTTAGATAAAGAGTGGGTGCCGAATTGCTTAGATAGCACGGTGTTAATTAAAGTGCTCGCAGAGCAATTCGGAGTAGATGGGCAAGTAAAGACGATTAAAAGTCCAGCTGGTAAGTTTGCTCATCGGTATTTTGGGAGTAATAGTGGTAAATTTGTTGATATTTGGTGGGGTTATGATCGGGCCGGGTTATTTCAAGATGAGAAAAAATTTAAAGAAACATTGAAGAGAGATCGACATTATTGTGGCACAGTATAAAAATAATAATTATAAAAACAATATCCCTACAGGCTCGAAATGCTTTGTGGGGATATTTTTTACGACTATTGAAAATTAAGATTATTATTTTATCTCTAAAACCACCACCTCCGGCATTACTCCAAACCGAATCGGCGCGGCTGATTCACCGGCACCAACTGTCGTAAAAATAGGGATGTTGTTATAGTGGGACAGCCCGCGATAGTGTTTTCTGGGCAATTTAATTTCGGCGCTGACAACGGGCCCAAGGCCTGGTAAATGAATCTGTCCACCGTGAGTATGTCCGGCCAAAACTAGGTCGGGTTTTTTGATATTGAACGGCCACGACAAAATTCCGTCGGGATTGTGGGTGAGAAAAATTAAAGGTGTAATTTTGTTCCAGTTATTTAATTCGGCAAAATCAGCTTTTCCGCCCCAAATATCATCAATCCCAAAAATATTAATTTCTTTATTATTTATTTTAATTGTCTCTAGTTTATTTTTTAAAAGTGGAATATTTAATTTCGCCATTGTGTTTGCCAATTTGTCTGCTTGATTTTCAAACATAAAAATCGACTGCTGGCCGGCACCATACTCGTGATTACCCATAACATAATATATTGGAAATTGATTGGCGATTAGACCGAAAGGGGATAGGTAGGAACATTCGTCTGCAAAACCGCCTTCATTATCAATTAAATCACCACCGAGTAACACCAGATCCGGTTTGGCGTCTTTAATTTTATCCACAATTTTTTGTGCCCATTTTGTTTTTTTCCAAGACATGCCCAGTTGCAAGTCGGCCACAAAGGCAATTTTAATTCCGGTCAAAGCATTAATTTTAATGTTTTGTTTATTAACGACTAGAAAATGGGGGGCAATAAATGACGTAATTAATAAAATTATTCCCAGCCAAACCAAATAAATTGAAATTAAATTAGCTAATAAAAAAATGCCAAATAAAATAAGAAGCGCCGCAAAGTGATAAATTTGTAAACGATAGCGCCCGCACCATTGCGAAGGTTTTTTTCGTTCGCGCCACAAAAAATATAGTGCTAGAATAGCAATGATAAAATAGCCAATAAGAGATATTTGGGGAAGCCGCATAAAATTGAGGCATTTGATTGCCATTTTATTATACTTTAAAGTGAGTTTAGATTCAATTATTCCATATATAGCCAAAACAAAACAACCCACATGTGCGGGTTGTTTTGTTTGTGCCGCGAGAGAGAATCGAACTCTCATGGATTGCTCCGCACGATTTTGAGTCGTGTGCGTCTACCAATTCCGCCATCGCGGCTTTATTTATGGAAGAATTATACTATTTTTTTGCCAATTTGTCAACAATATGATATAATGTGCTCATGTCCAAGGTTATATCAATTGTCAATCAAAAAGGCGGGGTGGGGAAAACCACTACGGCTGTAAATTTGGCGGCGGCTCTGTCCGAGGCCGGCAAATTTGTGTTGCTAATTGATTTAGATCCCCAAGGAAACGCTACTTCTGGCCTAGGTTTAAAGCCGGATGAGCTGCAGCAGGGGCTTTATCATGTTTTAATGGGTCAAGCACGTTCGCATGATGTAGTTTTAAATACTGCCCATGCTGGATTGCGGCTCGTGCCCGCGACGCCAGATTTAGCTGGTGCTAATGTGGAACTTGTGAATGTTGAGGGACGTGAAAATCGGTTGGCAGATATTGTTACTGAATTGCGCCACGCTTATGACTATATTATTATTGATTGTCCGCCTTCTCTTGGCATTTTAACTTTAAATGGTTTAGTAGCAGCCGATCAAATTTTAATTCCAGTGCAGGCCGAATATTACGCCTTGGAAGGTTTGGGGCAACTTTTAAAAACAATTGAACTGGTACAGGGTCAAATTAAACCGGAATTAGAAGTTTTAGGCGCGGTTATTACCATGTTTGATGGCAGGAATCGTTTGTCCAGTGAAATTTTAAATGAACTATACAAATTTTTCCCTGATAAGATTTTTCGGTCAGTTATTCCGCGCACAGTGCGTTTAGCCGAGGCGCCGAGTTTTGGCAAAAGCGTTTTTCACTATGAACCCAAGGGCAAAGCGGCGCGCGCGTATGAGCGTTTGGCGCGTGAAGTGCTTGTTTATTTTGGCGACAAGCTGAGTGAAGATGTTTGATGTTTTTAAATCTGAAATCTAATATCTAAAATCTGAAATTATAATATGGCATTAGGAAGAGGACTTGGTGCGCTTATCACAAATAGTGGTAGGAGCAATCCCATAACAAATAAAAACGAATCAAGCTCATCCGAGCCGAAGATTTGGCATATACCAGTTGGTAGTGTTTTTCCCAACCCGAGTCAGCCTCGCCGGCACTTTGCTTCTGAAGAATTGCAGGAGTTGTCGGTGTCCGTTAAAGAGTATGGTGTCTTACAGCCAATAATCGTTACGGAAAAAAGTGATGGCGGGTATGAACTTGTTGCTGGAGAGCGACGTTGGCGTGCTAGTAAATTGGCCGGTCTTCCGACAGTCCCAGTTATAATAAAAAAATTAGCCGATCAGGCCAAGTTGGAGGTGGCTTTGGTAGAGAATATTCAACGCGAGAATTTAAGTGCTTTGGAAGAAGCCTTCGCGTATAAACGTTTATCACAGGAATTTGGTTTAACCCAGCAAGAGGTCGCGGATAAAGTTGGCAAAAGCCGTTCAGCCGTTGCTAATACTACTCGCCTTTTAGATTTGCCAACAGCGGCCCAAACCGCTTTGTCAGAAGGAAAAGTTAGTGCCGGTCAAGCGCGCGCGCTGTTAACTTTGAAAACCGAAAAAGAGCAATTGGATTTATTATCATCAATGTTAGGGCAAAAAATTTCAGTACGAGAATTGGAACGGACTGTTACTAAAAAG
Organism: Candidatus Magasanikbacteria bacterium RIFOXYD2_FULL_41_14; assembly: GCA_001784475.1. Classification (GTDB taxonomy): domain Bacteria; phylum Patescibacteriota; class Patescibacteriia; order Magasanikbacterales; family GWA2-37-8; genus XYD2-FULL-41-14. The sequence continues at coordinate 4,495 of MFRE01000023.1, read as the reverse complement.
ACCAATGGTCAATTTTCGCGTCGAGACCCGAATTTGTCTTTTTTGGAAGATAAGATGCGATCCGCGCTTGGGGCTAAAGTTACTATCAGTAAAAAAGGTAGTAAGGGGGTCGTGGCAATTACTTATCATTCTGATGAAGAATTAAAAAATATTGTTAATAAAATTACCGAATAAATTTTCTGAATTAAAAATCTCCTCGTTTGTGAGATTTTTTTATTTTTTACCAGTTTGCAGGAAATTTTTTAACCAGGAACTTTGATTGGCGGTGAGTGACGCTTTTATTCTAGTTTTAGCTAGATGTGTTTTGACAAATTTGAGCCAATCCGGCGAGGGCCCTTTGCGGTTTTTATCGGTAATTATTTCCACCACATCGCCAGAACGTAGTGGTGTGTCTAAACTAACCAATTGATCATTAATTTTTGCGCCGTTGCATTTATTTCCCACTTCCGAATGAATGTGGTAGGCAAAATCAACTGGGGTAGCGTCTTCAGGCAAATCAATAACATCACCATTAGGGGTAAAAGCAAAAATTCTGCTCTTGAAAAAATCTACTTTCATTTCCTCCAGGTCTTTAATGTTGGTTAAGATTTCTTTTTGGAGCTTGGCGAGCTCTTGTGCCCAACGCATGTCTTTGGCTGGTAGGCGGGTACCATTCTCATCATAGTGCCAGTGAGCAGCCACACCATATTCTGCTTCTTCGTGCATTGCTTCGGTGCGAATTTGGAATTCAACCACTTTGCCATCTTCACCAAAGACAGTAGTGTGAAGAGAACGGTAACCGTTTGGTTTTGGTTGAGCAATGTAATCTTTAATTCTGCCTTTAAGAGGCGTCCAAATATGGTGGATTGTTCCTAGAGTTGCGTAGCAATCACTTAAGTTTTTTAAAACAATTCTAACTGCAACCACATCATGAATGCCGCTTACATCCCATTTTTTTCTTTGTAATTTTTGGAACAAACTATACAGTTGTTTCTCGCGTCCGTGAATGTCAACTGGCTCAATATTTACTTTTTTAAGTTCAGCTGCCGCTTTTTTAATAATTTGACCAAGATAAATATTTTTTTCTGAGACAGCTTTATCGCGGATTTCTTTTACTTGGCGGTACTCTTTAGGAAACAGATAAGGAAAAGACAAATCTTCCAGTAAACCTTTAAATTCACCCATGCCCAGCCGATTGGCAATCGGGGCATAGATTTCCAAACTTTCAATTGCCACTCGTTCGCGTTTTTTCTCGGGCAGGCCCTCAAGTGTAGATAAATTATGAATACGGTCGGCAAATTTAATAATCATTACGCGGATATCTTCGGCCATAGCCATAAACATTTTTCGTAAATTTTCAATGTAACGCTCAACACCGCGGTATTTTAGTTTGCCAAGCTTGGTAATGCCTCGGATCATTCCGGCAATATCTGGGCCAAATTCTAATTCAATTTCTTCAATGGTAACATTGGTATCTTCTGGTACATCGTGCATTAAAGTCGCAACCACAATATTGACGTCAATTTCCATTTGCGCCAAAATATGGGCAGCCGTGAGCGGGTGCTGAATATAGGGGACACCGGTTTTACGCATTTGCCCACCGTGCGCTTTGTCCGCAAATTCATATGCCTTGCGCACAAAAGCAAGTTGCTCGGCGTTGCAGTATTTGGCCAATAATTCTGTCAGGTCTTGGACAGACAGTAGTTTGTTGGGAACTGTGATATTTCTGGTTGCCATAAGTGGATTTATTATCAATCTAATGTACCATTTTTAAAGGGACTTGACAAATGCCTATTTTTGTGCTATTATATTGCTGTGATGTTAAGGTGTAAACCTTTGCGCCAACTCAAACCCCGTGGATTTATCCAAGGGGTTTGTTGTTTTTACTCTTAACCGATACGAAGTATCTGGTTTAGGGTTTTTTATTATTAGGTTGCTTATTGTCAGATATTGTGGTAATTTACAAGTGTGGGTAGCGACCTGACCTTAGCATCACCTTTGGCATTAAGGCTTTCCGCGTTCGCTATTCACATAAAAAAGACCTTTGTAAGATCTTTTTTATTTTTGAATCAGGAAGCAATTATGACATTTCGGAGCCATTTTTTATTCTTCATCTTTTTTCTTCGTTTTTTTACTCCCGCCTGCCTCGGCCTTGGGCCGAAGGCCTTGGCGGGCAGGCCACCCGCCTTTGCGTGGAGCGCGTGCCACATAAGTTGGGCATTCTTTATTTTCGCATTTTACTTTGCCAGCGGGAGTAACCGATAACAACCCTTGGCAGGATGGACATTTATCGCCGTTAGGTTTGTTCCACAGGGCGAATTTACAATCAGGATATTTGGAACAAGAATAAAATATCTTACCAAATCGGCTACGGCGTTCCAACATATCGCCGTCAGCACATTTAGGACAGTGAATTCCGATTTTAATTTCCGGTACTTTAATTTTTAAAATATATTTACATTCCGGGTATCCGGAACAAGCGGTAAAAGCACCGAACCGGCCAATCCGGCGGACCAAATCTTTGTCGCAATCTGGACATTTATCGCCAGTTGGTACAGCGCCGATTTCACTTTTTTTAAGTTCCGCGTCTTTTGCAGTCAGGTTTTCTTTAAATGGTCCGTAAAAATCAGCGATTAATGGTTGCCACTGTTTTTGGCCGTGCGCGACCTCATCAAATTCGTCTTCCATTTTGGCAGTAAATTCTAAGTCCACAATTTTGGGGAAGTGGGCTACCAATAAATCATTAACCAAGAAGGCCACTTCTCGCGGTGCTAATTTTTTATTAGGGTCGCGTTCCACATAACCACGGTCTTCAATGGTAGCGATGGTAGGAGCGTACGTGGATGGTCGCCCAATGCCGTGCTGTTCTAAAACTTTGACTAAAGTGGCGTCGGAAAATCGGGCTGGCGGTTCGGTAAAATGTTGCTCTGGTTTTAATTCATTTAAATCAACTGATTCTTTTTCTTCCAATCGCGGTAAAATATTTTCAGTCGTGCGTTCTGGATATAGTTTTAAAAAGCCGTCAAAATCAATGGTTGTGCCGGTGGCATGAAAAGTATAATTATTATTAGATTTAACATCAATGGCCAAATTGGACATGATGGCATTTTGCATTTGAGTCGCCACCGCCCGGCGCCAAATTAAATCGTAAAGTCGGTATTGATTGTTGTCTAAAAAGTTTTTTACCAAATCAGGGGTTTGAGTTACATCGGCTGGTCGAATAGCTTCGTGAGCCTCTTGGGCGTTTTTGCTGCGATTGGTATAAAAGCGTGGTTTTTCTAATTGATATTTGGCGCCATAATCTTGACCGATTAAAGTGTTGGCTTCGGTTAAGAATTTTTCCGCCAAATTGACCGAGTCGGTACGCATGTACGTGATTAAACCAACCGCGCCAGCTGAGCCAAGTTCTACGCCTTCATATAATTGTTGTGCCAATCTCATCGTTTGCTTTGCGGAAAATCCTAGTCGGCTATTGGCATCTTGTTGTAAAGTAGAAGTGGTAAACGGTGGCGCGGGCGCCCGCTTGGATTTTTTGGTTTCAACGTCAGCCACTTCGTAGGTGGCGTTATTTAAAGCCGTAACTATTTCGTGAGCGATTTTTTCCGAACCAATGTCCATTTTTTCTAATTTTTTATCTGGTAGAGCCGATAACTTGGCGCCAAAAATTTCTTTTTTTGCGGTTGCGAATAGCGCTTCAATAGTCCAGTATTCCTCAGCTTTAAAGGCCTGAATTTCACGCTCGCGTTCCACAATCAAACGTACGGCTACCGATTGCACCCGTCCGGCTGAAAGTCCTTTGGAAACTTTGCGCCACAAAAATGGCGACAGTTCATAGCCGACTAGGCGGTCCAAAACACGACGCGCTTGCTGGGCATGCACCAGAGGCATGTTCAAAGGTTGGGGATTTTTTAAGGCCTCTTCAATCGCGGTTTTGGTAATTTCATGAAAAACAATTCGTTTCGCATCAGTCGGCTCTACTCCGAGGATATGGGCTAAGTGCCAGGAAATGGCCTCACCTTCACGGTCCGAATCAGTCGCGAATAAAATGTTGTCGCATTTTTTGGCCGCGTCTTTTAGCTCTTTGGCTACTTTTGATTTTTCGCGTGAGACAACATATTGCGGTTCAAAGTTATGCTCAATGTCCACTGCCATTTTGCTTCTGGGCAAATCGCGCACATGCCCAAAGGAAGATTTAACAATAAAACCATCGCCCAAGAATTTGGTGATGGTTTTGGCTTTGGTGGGGGATTCTACGATAACGAGCGTGGTTCCGGTTTTTTTAGCTTTAGGCATGGGTGTATTCCTCTTGTCATCCCCGACTTGATCGGGGATCCAGACGTTTAATTTGTCATGATTAGCCAATAATACCCTAATTTTGATGATTTGTCAATTTTACCTTGTTTTGTGTGTAATTTTTCGCTATAATGGTATTGTCGCAACGCTCATTTGTCATTCCCGCGTAAGCGGGAATCCAGTGGCGTTTCATAATTTAATCCACCCCCCTATGCCCTCCCCC
>MFRE01000022.1 GCA_001784475.1 Candidatus Magasanikbacteria bacterium RIFOXYD2_FULL_41_14 | reverse complement strand
AATTGTATTTTCTTTGCAAAAGCACCATGGAATTCCAAAGGTTTAGGGTGGATTATGGTAACCTTTTATTTTTATCTACTGCGACATTCATTTTAATTTATATTCATATGCAACCAGATCAACTGTTAACCCAAGAAGGGTTAGATAAATTTAGTGTTTATATCCCTGCCAAAAAATTATTGTTACAAGTCCACAGTGATGCCAAAAAGCTTTTAATGCCATAATTGCTATAACTAAAATATGACTACAATTATAATCGCCGGCGCGCCTGGCTCCGGTAAGACCACCATCTCTAATTTACTTAAAGAAAAATTAAACGGCGTGCCCTTAATTGATTTTGGCAGATTGCGTGAGTTTCATTTAAAACCGGATTGGAGCGATGCCAATGACAACGAAGAACAAATGGCTTTTGAAAACCTACTGTTTATTTTGCAAAATTACGAAAAATACGGTTATAAATATATTATTGTTAACGACTTACTAGACGCACGCGTCCAATCTTTCCCAGCTGTATTTAGCGGTGATTTCAAAATCTTTACTTTGACAGTTGATGACACTATCTTGCGACAGCGAGTTATGGATCCAACCAGAGATTCCGGTTTTAGAGACACAGAAGCCGCCAGCAAGTGGAATCAGAGCATAAAAGACAGAGAAGCAATAAAAAATGAATATAAAATTGACAATTCTCAATCAGACCCAGCCAAAACCGTTAAACTTATCTTAGCCGATTTATGCCCGACGTCGAAGAATACCTAAAATCTAACGGCATTGAATTTGTCCGCCACGAACATCCGGCGATTTTTACTATGGCTGATGAAGAAAAATACTGCCCCCACATACCGGGTGTGGCCGGAAAAAATTTAGTGATTAAAGGCAAAAAAACCGGCCGAATTTTTTTGGTGATTCTAGCGACGGCCAAACGGGCGGATTTGAAAAAATTTGCTAAAATCGCAGGTGAAAGTAAAATTTCTTTTGCCGGTCCGGAAATTTTAAGAGAAAAATTAGATTTAGAGCCGGGCTCGGTCTCCCCTTTTGGACTCATTAACGACAAAAATCACGAAATTTTTGTTTACATTGACAAAGAGTTATACGAAACCGACTTGCTTAATTTTCATCCCAATATTAATACCGCATCGCTAGAAATTACCAAAGAGATGTTTCGTAAATTTTTAGAACTTCTGCAAAATAAAATTGAGATAATTGAATTATAACCAACAAATCAATATGCGAAAACAACTAGGTACTGAAATAAGAGGAATGGGAGTGGGTGATGGCCGCGATAGAGCCAAATTAACCGAACCACTGACCGAGCCAAAAGATTTACCAGCTACAACTGTACCCGACAGTTCAATTAACATAGCTGCTGTTAGAAATAATATCATCAGAACCCGAACAAGGATAGCAGAAATTCGTGAAAGTCTTGCAAAAGATTCAATAGTAGAAGATGAAAAAAAATTAATTTCCGAAGATAGTGAATTAGAGCGTCTTTACCAACATATTATTGAGAAAGGCGACTTTCGGGTTCTACAAGAAAAAAGCGCCAAACAAGTAAATCAACTGTCAGATCGTTACTACGGCCCGACCACTTTGCGCAGTTTTATAGAACGTAGGCATAAAAAAGCTAAATTAAAATTATTTGAAGAATTTGTCAAAAACCTTGCTGTGGTACGAGCAGACAGTAAAAAATTTGATGAATACAAAAGCCCGGAACAAACTGGGGAGGTAAAAAGTTATGGCCCATATGATATCATGGCTCATTCTGAACAGTTCGTTTATGGTTCATTGGCGAAAATTGGACACATGATGTCTCAGGGTGGAAACCAAAACACACTAGATACAAACGACATCGCGCCCCGCGCTCAGATTATTATGAATGATGTCGCTAATGTAGCGGCCAGAACACATCAAGGGGAATCAATAATGAAAAAATATATTAACAACATGTTTGATTTTGAAAATGGCCAAAGAATACTCGCTTTATACTTGGCCAGTGTTTTTGACACAGCGGAACAGGCAGAAGATGTACTTTCTCGTTCTGGTGGAATTCCGAGCCAAGCACAACGTTGGGACAGCACATTTCCGCCAATATATCATAGCCGAACAAATCGGCCTTTCACCCAAGAAGAAAACCGTGCACAAATAGAAGCAGAGGAAGAATTATCACAAAAATTTTTAACAAACATGATGTCAATTTTAGCAGAAACGGGAATTGAACCACCCCTAAGCGTAGAGGTTCGCGTAAAAGATTCTGCAAAAACACTCAGATAGTTGATTTATGAAAAAAAACATCTCCCCACTGAAAAAAGATAAATTTAAATCCGCGCGTGGCGGGCATTCAAGAATGCTGGATGTTTGTTGCCGTAAATGCGAAAACACCGTTGTAATTTACCAAAAAGACGGACCGGGTAATTTGCGTCGGTTATATTTAGACAGAATATTCGCCCCCAAGAATATGGTCGGTTTACAATCCTCAAACATTAAGGATATTTCTATTTTAAAATGTCCAGAATGTCAGGAGATGCTCGGCACACCCTACATTTATACCAAAGAAAAAAGAAAGTCATTTCGATTATATCAGGACGCAGTTATTAAAAAAATAAAAAAACTAAACAAGTAATATGCCGACCCTAGAACAACTCCAAGCCGAAATTGATGCCAACAAAGCCAGGAACGCGCGCGTGGAAGCCGACAAGGCCTGGGAAACAAGTTGGACACGTCGGTTGGTTGTTTTAGTTCTTAACTTATATAGTGATTGTAATTTTTTTCTTTTTCGCTCGCTTACCTAAGCCATTTATTAATGCTATTGTGCCGACTCTGGGCTTTGTGCTCTCAACCATGACAGTACCAATTATTAAAAATGGTGGTTAAAAAAACAGTAATATGCCAAACCAAAAAGATTATGCTGTCTTATTGCATGGCCTTTGGCGCACGACAAGAACAATGCGCCGTTTAGAAAAAGCACTCGCCAAAGAAGGTTACACAGCCATCAACGTTCCCTACCCATCTTATCGCGCTCCAGTGGAAGAACTCGCGGAAAAATACTTAAGCACTTCCCTACTAAAAAATTGCCCAGACGCGACCAAAAAAATTAATTTTGTCACCTATTCGTTGGGCGGTATAATCGTGCGATATTTTTTAACTCACCACCCACTAAAAAATGTTGGTCGGGTAGTGATGATTGCCACACCTAATCATGGTTCAAAATACGCCGACATTTTAAGCAAATTTAAAATAGCCCATTTAATCTTCGGACCAGTTTTAAAACAACTGAAAACTGCTGAAACTAGTTTATCAAACACGCTACCCGAACCCGATTATGAGTACGGAATTATCGCCGGAAAATATGATCACAAAGTGCCATTGCAATTGGCTCTCCTAAAAAATACCAAAAAATTTATAATCACTCCCCACGCTCACACGTTTATTACTTATGCGAATGATGTAATTAATGCAACAAAAAAATTCCTAAAAGATGGGAATTTTTAGAAAAAATGTCAAACTTGACATTAGAAATTTTGATTTTGAAATTAATAATTATACCAGACGACTGGATCCCCGTTGTCACGGGGATGACAATCAATGTCGTGCTTCTATATCTCCAATACCACCAAACCCTCCACATGAGGCGTGCGCGGGAAGAAATTATAAAGTCGTGAGAATTTAATTTTGTACCCCCCGGCAGTGAGCGCCTTTAAATCACGCGCCTGTGTGGATAAATTACAAGACAAATATAAAATCTTTTTTGGTTTTTCTGCTAAAATTTTTGCGGTCACATCTTGATGCAACCCCGCCCGAGGTGGATCCAAAATTAAAACTTTATCGGACTCAATTAGTTCTGTTATTTTTTCCGCCGGCACACACTCAGCTGAAAAATTTTTCGCCTTATTTAATTTAATATTTAATTTGGCGTATTCTATTGCCTCACTATTGTTATCCACTAAAATTGCCCCGGCCAACTTGTCGCGCAAAGGCAAACTAATCGCCCCGACGCCCGAATAAAAATCCACGGCTGTATCCCCTTTTTCCACCCACTCATTCATATCAGCCAAGGCTTTTTCAAAAACAGGAATATGCACCTGAAAAAAACTTAACAAGCCAAACTTTAATTTTGTCCCCAAAATTTGTGCGGTCAAAAAATCCTGACCACTTTGGTAAAGCGATTCAGTCGGCACTGATGCTGGAGAGTTATAAATAGAAAAATATATTTGAAAACCTAAAAACTTTTTCGTTAACTCCGGATAGTCTTTAAAATCCAGCCGGTCTTTAATAAATAATCCAGCGATAGTTTCGCCCAAATTATTAGAACGTACAATCAAACTTTTTAAAGAGCGGTAAGGAATTTTATATTTATTAACCCACTTTAGTATTTTTTCGGCTACTTCGTTAATCGCCGGATCAGCCAACATACACCCCTCATGGGCGGCGCGGCCGTGCTCGCCGCGATTAAAAAACGCTAACGACATCTTGCCACTCGGCAAATCAGTAAAGCTATATTCCATTTTGTTGCGATAGCCCGTTTGAAATTCATCCAGATAAAATATATCCGGCGTTAAATCCAAACCACCTACCTTGCGATAAGTTTCAATGGACATCAACTGCTTCCACTCATTTTCTTTATCCCAAACCGCTACTTGCCAAGGACTGCACGATAAATAGTGGGCTTCCAAAGGTTCAATCCGGTCAGGCGAAGGCGACAAAATTCTAATAGCTTGCGCCTCACAGTAATCCTTCTTGCTTTTGATTAAGCGCGCCTCCACTACCTCACCTGGCAAAGCATTCCAAACAAAATAGGCCTTGCCATTTAAGCGCGCCAGGCCTTGCCCGCCAAATACCATTTTTTCAATTGTTAGTTGTACTATGCGTTCCATAGGCCTTATTCTACCACCTTTGTTTCCAAAAGCCAAGCTTTGGCGTTTGGGGCAGTTTAGCGCGGGCGAATATGCACAAATTGGCCATTTTGTCAAGCCCCCTGACTACACCAAGGGCTTGACAAAAATCGTAAAATGAGCTAAAATCCTATATACTTATTACAGGTGGGATCTGGCCCCCGCCATCCGGCGGGCTGGAGTTTGTACCACTGAAAATTAAATCGTATGGGAAAAAGACTGCAAGGTTTTGCCTCCAAAGTGGAGAAGGACAAGGTTTATAGTTTAGATGAGGCGATTAAACTCGCCCAGGAAACTTCCGGAGTCAAATTTGACGCTGGTATTGAGGTACATGCTCATTTGGGCATTGACACCAAAAAAGGTGAACAACAGGTACGCGCGACCGTGGTATTACCACACGGAACTGGTAAAACCAAAACAGTCGCCGCTTTTGTCAGCGCGGATAAAGAAAAAGAAGCCAAAGAAGCGGGCGCAGATTTCGTTTATGGCGAAGAAGACATTAAAAAAATCAAAGACACCGGTAAAATAAATTTTGAAATCGCTGTTACTACCCCAGATATGATGCCGAAATTAGCCGTAGCCGCCAAAGTGCTTGGCCCGAAAGGTTTGATGCCTAATCCGAAAACTGAAACTGTCGGACCGAATCTGAAAAAAATGATTGAAGAATTAAAAAAAGGAAAAGTAACCTTTAAAAACGACGACGGAGCTAATATTCATCAGCTCGTTGGTCGGGTAAGTTTTACACCAACACAACTTAAAGAAAACTTGACGGCCTTTCTGGAAACTTTAAACAAGGCCAAGCCGGCCACTGCTAAGGGCACTTACATTCAAAGCTTGTCCTTGTGTACTACAATGGGTCCAGCCATCAAAGTCGCTCAATAGTTAATAAACTTAACACCCCTTCTTACAGGGGTGTTTTAAGCATAACAGCATGCTTATAATTGCCTCACTCGGGGTCAACTCGCTATCTGAAGATAAAATAAAAAAAATAATTCTCGCCGGAGCTGATGTTCTTAGGTATAATTTTGCTTATCGAACATTAGAAGAAAATAGAACCAATATTAAAAACAGCCAAGAGATAATTTATAGCCTTAATGCCGATACTAAAATTTTAATTGATCTTCCCGCGTTAAAACCGCGTTTGGGAGATTTTGAAACAAAGTCGTTCGCCGTCCAAGAAAATGAAGAATTTTTGTTTAAATCAGCAAGCCACACAATGGATTGCAATGAGTTCGTCCCTGTTAATGTGGCCAGGCTGGGAGAAATTGTTAAACTTAATCAGACAATAACTATTGGCGATGGAGAAATAGCCATACAAATAATTAACATTATCGACCAAGACACAGTGAAAGCTAAAATATTAAATACGGGAACGATTTTTTTCAAAAAACCATTTAATATCTTTGGCTTTCAATATCTGGATGAAAAACATATTTTGAATTTTTACCAAAAAACTGTTCCTTTGGCCTTAGATACACGCCCAAACTACATCGCGATTCCATTTTTTAACCTCAAAATTAATGAAGCGCTAAAAGCAATGATTCCGAACAAAGAACACATAAAAATAATTATCAAGATTACCAAAAAAATTACTTCGGAAGAATTAGATACCATCTGTGATGATAATAATTACTCTATGATATTGTGGGAAAGAGGCGATGTCGGTGTCAGTGTACCATTTGAACAAATGGGAATACTACAAAAAAATATAATTAGCTTGATCAAGAAAAAACAAAAAAAAATAATAATCTCTACTCAAATATTAGACAGTACGATAAATTCATATATACCTAATCGATCAGAAATATCCGACTTGACTAACATGGTAATGGCTGGTGTTGACGGCATAATGCTATGCCACGAAACAGCTTTCGGCAGACGCCCTGCCTATACAATAGCCAACGCCAGAAAAATAATCAAAGAAACAGAGAAACACATGACAATTTTGCATAAAATATGAAATTAACGCCTGAAAAAATTCTCAGAGAGTCAATACCGCCTTTAACAGAATTATTTAAAATTATTGGCAGTAAACGGGCCAAGTCGATTGAGTATGAAGATCGCACTAAAGAAATTCGACTGGAAAAACTGTCAAAAATTTTAGGGTTTGAGTGTAAACACTGCCTTAAAATAGAACTGGAGACTTTTATAAACAATCCAAAAATATTAGAGAAGATAAAGAAAACAAAAATATTTGACTGGCGAATACTTCCAAACAAAAAAAACTTTTACAAAAAACGCGCTAGACAAAAAACAGTTAAAGAAGCTTTGCTTTGGATTAAAAAACAAAATATAACATCCAAAAACTACGGCCCGCTACATATATTCCCCTATCATAAAATTGCTTATTCCGGCATTATCGTAATAACAAAGAACCAAATAGTTGGGGAAATAATCAGCGGCGATTTGTGGCAACTAATTTATGGAACGCAAAATCATAAACCGACATATTTTATTTACAACTTTAAAAAATGGTATTTTTCTCAAAACATCCCACTGATAGAAAAAAAACGGGTGATGAGAATCGCACAACGTCTCCAGGCGAATAGTATTTCAAAAAGAAATCTTCTAAAAAAATCGCACATTAAATTTAATCAAAAAAAATATATTGAGGGATACTTTGAATTCAGAATTTATACCAATAACAAATTTATTTTAAATGATTACGATAGAGAAATAAAAAAAGTTTTTACTTACACACAAATCCCAAAAGAAAAATCAATTTATCTTAGTGGAACTAGCGCCAGCCCAGGAGTCGCAATCGGAAAAAAAAGAACCATCAAAGATCCCAGCAAAGATTCAATTAACAAAAATGACATATTAGTATGCCCACTCATGACATTAAAACATTTGCCTTTCCTAAGAAAAGCAGCCGGTGTTATCACCAAAAATGGCAACTGTCTTTCGCATATGTCAATTATCGCTCGTGAACTAAAAAAACCTTACATTATTTGCCCAGAAATTGAAAAAAGCAAAATAAAAAATGGGGTGACAATAAAACTAAATGCTAATAACGGCTTGATAAAAGTATCACTATAATTCCATTTTATCTACTTTAAAAACCGCCCCTTGCCCCAATGGCGGTTTTTTGATACAATTTCATTATTAAACTAAACAAGTTTTATGACTATTTCTCCTCGTGAAAATACTATTTCTTGGGATGAATGTTTTATGCGCATGGCGCATGTGATTGCCGAACGCTCCAAAGACCCTTCTTCACAAGTGGGTGCTGTGGTTGTTGACACGAACAATGTTGTACTTGGCATGGGCTACAATGGATTTCCGCGCGGAATTGAAGCCGACCAGCTCCCTTGGGAACGCGAAGGTGGATTTTTAGAGACCAAATATGCCTACATGTGCCACGCGGAAGAAAATGCGATTTATAACGCCAACATGTCGGTCAAAGGCGGGCGGGTATATTCTTGTCTCTATCCTTGCAACGAATGCGCTAAAACCATCATTCAAAACGGCATTACTGAAGTGATCTTTGAAAGCGATAAATACCACGGGGTGGATGCGTTTACCGCCGCCCGCCGGTTGTTTGACGCCGCCGGAATTAAATGCCGACAGTATGTGTCGGATTGGGCTAAATAAAAATTTATGAATAAAATAATTTTAGGATTTACCGGATTACTATCAAGCGGTAAGGGCACGGTGGCAAAATATTTAGAAACAAAATATCAAGCCGATACTTTCCGCTATTCCACAATTTTGCGCGACCTGCTAAATCGCATTTATCTGGAACAATCGCGTGATTTTTTGATTAAAATGTCGGAATGTATCCGCACAACTTTTGGTGAAAATACCTTGGCCAAAGCCATTGCCGGCGACGCGCAAGCCGCTACCAATAATTTAGTGGTGGTGGAAGGAATCCGTCGAATGGCTGATATTGAATATTTATCACAATTACCAAATTTTGTCTTAATAGAAATTTTTGCCGAACCAAAAACTCGTTACGAACGACTGACAAAACGTGGTGAAAATTCAGACGACAACACCAAAACTTACGAACAATTTTTAGAGGACCATAAACGTTCTACGGAATTGAGCATATTAGACGTAGTAAAACACGCGACCGAACACATCGATAATAACGGCTCAATGGAAAATCTACACGCCCAGTTGGACGCGCTGGTCAAAAAATATGCAAGTTAAAATTAAACGCTTAAAACCAGACGCAATATTACCCACCTACGCCTACCCAGGTGATGTGGGCATGGATTTGTATTCGCTTGAGGACTACAATTTACAACCAGGCGAACGAAAAATTTTTTTTATTGGTTTTGCGCTGGAGTTTGAAACCGGCTACGCGGCGATTGTGAAAGATAAAAGTTCTTTACCAAAAAACGGCGGCATTCATACAATGGGCGGAGTATTTGACGCTGGCTATCGCGGTGAATACAATGTACAACTGATAAATTTAGGCCAAGAACCATATAAAATTGAAACCGGCCATAAAATCGCGCAATTGATAATTTATCCTGTGGCTATCGCCAAACTTCAAGAGGTTGGGGAATTATCAGAAGCATCCCGCGGGCTAGGAAGTTTCGGAAGTACAGGAAAATAAACATCGCAAGATTCAACTGTCATCCCCGACTTGATCGGGGATCCAGCGGTCAATAAAAACAACGACTGGATTTCGGATCTAGTCCGAAATGACAGTAAACAAAATAAATATATGCAATCATACCTAAACATCGTCAAAACAATTTTGGAAAAAGGCGAACAAAAAGATGATCGCACTGGTACCGGCACTTTGGCAATTGCTGGCGCAATGTTTGAACATGACATGGCAGCCGGCTTTCCGCTTTTGACTACCAAAAAAATGCCATTTAAAGTTATAACTTCCGAATTAGAATTTTTTATCAAAGGGCTTACCGACAAAGAATGGCTAAAAGAACGAAATTGCCATATTTGGGACGAGTGGTGTAATCCAAAAAAAGTTCCTTATGCCCATGATGAAGAAACTAAACAAAAAATGGCCGAAGAACGCGACCTCGGACCAATTTATGGTTTTCAATGGCGACATTTCAATGCTGACTATATTTCTTACGACACCGACTATTCCGGCCAAGGTATTGATCAATTTAACAACCTAGTGGAGAAAATTAAATCCAATCCCACTGACCGTCGAATGATTGTTTCGGCCTGGAACCCATCCAAAATCTCGGAAATGGCTTTACCACCTTGCCACTATTGTTTTCAGGTGACAGTAATTAAAGGCCGACTGAATTTACTCTGGAACCAACGCTCGGTTGACACGATGCTTGGACTGCCATTTAACATTGCTTCATATGCAACTTTGTTGCATCTGCTTGCCAAAGAAACTGGCCTAAAAGAAGGCAAACTAGTGGGATTTTTGGCGGACGTGCATATTTATTCCAACCATATGGAAGGCGCACGCGAACAATTAGCCCGTGACCCGAACACATATCACCTACCTCAAATTAAAACCGATAAGTTCACCAATATTTTTGATTGGCAATATGCGGATACGGAATTGATGAATTACCAGAGCCATCCAAAAATTTCATTTCCAATAGCAGTGTAGAACTCAATTAAAATAAATATTATTAATGTAAAATTTCCAATTTCCAATCAATGTCAAATCAAACCCAAATTTCAAAGATCAAATAACAAATTGTCATTCTGAGTGTAACAGTTTATCCCGACCTTGCGTCGGGGAAGAATCCCTTAAATTAGTTAATACGTAAAATGATGGCGTTAAGGGATCCCTCCACTACGGTCGGGATGACAACGAAAATTTGAGCTTTGACATTGATTGGAAATTGGAAATTTGGATTTTGAAATTATCATTATGTTTTCCCTCATCGCCGCCGTGGCCGACAACAATTGTATTGGCAAGAATAATAAAATTCCTTGGAATATTCCCGAAGATTTTGCCTATTTTAAAAATACGACTTTGGGTAAAACTTGCGTTATGGGTTTGATAACTTACGAATCAATTGTCAGTTATATTGGCAAACCGCTACCAGGCAGAAAAACTGTTGTGATAACTCGTGAATTAGTACCTAGTTTACCTGAGAACGTGCGTCAATTTACATCGCTAGACGATATTTTTAATAAATTAAAAGACGAAGATGTGTTTATTTGCGGAGGCGCAAGCATCTACCGCCAAACCATTGACCGCGTGAACACGCTTTATATCACTCTCGTGCACATGTCACCAGAGGGCGACACATTTTTCCCTGAAATTAATAAGAACATCTGGAAAGAAACCTGGCGCGAATCACACGATGGCTTTGATTTTGTAATTTATAAGAAATAAATTAATAATTCAGAAAAATAACTAATTACATATCAAGAATCTAAAATCATAAATCTGCAATTTAAATATGTTAATAATGGTAGACGGCATTGATGGCTCTGGCAAAGGCACAATCATTGAGAGCTGGAAAAAATATTTGTCTGACCAAGGCAACGCGATTTTTGATTTAAAAAAGTATATTAAAGATACCGGGCAATTCCCAGAATTATCCGAACCAAGCAAGTATGATTTTATTTTTTCCGCTGAACCAACCTTTGCCGGCATTGGCAAAGTTATCCGTGATGAACTGATAAAAAAAGGAACCAACTATCCAATTCGCGCGTTGGCCGAGGCCTATTCTTTGGACCGACTCGTCCTTTATACCAAAATGATAATCCCCCTACTCCGTGACAACCGCGTTATAATTCAAGATCGGGGCGTATCCAGCTCCATCTGCTATCAATCAATTGATAACGCCGTGCCATTTGAAGAAAATGCGATTTTGTCCGGCAACAAACTGGCGCTTGAATTTCGCCCCGATCACTTGGTTATAGTCAATACCGACCCATTAGAAAGTGTCAAACGACTACAAGGACGGAGCGGAAAAAATGACAATAGCTTCTATGAGCAATTAGAAAATTTGAAAAAAGAGTCGGGCATCTTTCTATCCCCAGAGTATCAAAAATTCTTCGCCGACCGTGGCACCGTTGTCCACCATTTGAACGGAAACGAAAAAATTGGTATAATGAATAGCGAGGCTATAACACTTCTTAAACAATTATTAACTTAATTAAAACCGTATGCTTATCAAAGCTACCGACATCATTAATCAAAGCGTAGAATTGTACCTCAAACATTTTAAACAAATTTGGGTATATTTGGCGATTTCACTTATCCCAACAATAACACTCACTATTATTACTCTTACCGAGATTAGTTTAGAAGTACATATGGTAACGCCTAAAATTGCCAACGATATTGTACTTTTAATAGTATTTATCGCCGGACTAATTTTGTCACTTTGGGCATATCTCGCGCTTATTAAGGGATGCGACCGAATTTTGAAAAACCAACTGCCAGGAGATTGGAAAGAAAATTTTATCTCCGCCAAAACAATAATCCTATCGGGAATTTGGTTATCTATTATTGTCGGCTTAACAATCTTGGCCGGCTCAATCTTATTCATAATCCCGGGTATTATTTTCACAGTTTGGTTTCAGTTTAGCATTTACTCTTTAGCTACCGATAACACCAAAGGAATTGAAGCAATGAAAATGAGCAAAAACTTAGTAACCGGACGGTGGTGGGCAGTGTTGTGGAGATTGTTTGCGCCTAGCGTACTATTCGCTATCGCGGCTGGCATATTGCAATGGATAATTGGCCAAATTTTGAACTTATTACCAACAATGTCGCTGGCACCATCAAACACAGTGACAATATTCTCAAATAATATAATCAGCTTATTATTATTACCTCTCCTGATAATAGCCGGGCTAATCCTTTATGAAAATTTGAAATCTACTCCGGTGAATAAAACAGTGCCAATTTCATAAAATTGTAATTTGCCAAAATAGCCCAAAACTGATAAACTGGTAGATGAAAATCTATCAGTTTTTTATATTATGAAAACAAAATATACTGCAATTATCGGCATGGAAATCCATGTTGAACTCAAAACCAAGTCCAAAATGTTTTGTGCTTGCAAAAATGATCCGGACCATGGCTCCCCTAACACCAATATCTGTCCGGTCTGCTTAGCACACCCTGGCACATTACCAGTCCCAAACGCCGGTGCCATTTGTGATATTGTAAAAATCGCTACCGCTTTAGGGTGCAAAATCGCGACTGAAAGCAAGTTTGATCGCAAGCACTATTTTTATCCTGATTTACCCAAGGCATACCAAATTTCCCAATTTGATGAACCAGTGGGAGAACACGGAAAAATTGAATTAAATCTAATTGGCACCAAAAACCATCGCGACAGTGCCATAATTGGCATCACGCGTGTACACATGGAAGAAGATACGGCCAAATTGACACACGCACCAGCAGGCGTGGGTGTCATCCCCGTGCAAGCGGGGATTCAGGGGTCCCCGGAACAAGTCCGGGGCGACAAAACCTTCAGTTTTGTCGATTTTAACCGCGCCGGCGTGCCACTCGTGGAAATTGTCTCTGACCCAGATGTGCAAAGTGGAATTGAAGCCAAAGCATATTGCCAAGAACTACAAACCATTTTTCGCTATCTAGGCGTGAGTAACGCTGACATGGAAAAAGGCCAAATGCGTTGTGAGGCCAATATTTCGGTACAGGAAACCGGAAAATTTGTTGATGAAGATGGTGTGATTAAACCAATTGGTGATTATAAATTAAATAATAAAGTAGAAGTTAAAAATATTAATTCTTTCCGCGCGGTGGAAAAAGCAATTGATTTTGAAATTAAACGCCAAACCGAAATAATTGAAAAAGATGAAACGTGGCCTCAGCAAACCCGCGGTTGGAGCGATGACAAAGGCGAAACCGTGATGCAACGCATTAAAGAAACTTCGGCTGATTATCGTTATTTCCCCGAACCAGATATTCCACCATTTAATCCGCAAAAAATTGCCGGCGATATTGTGCTACCAGAATTGCCTACCCAAAAACGCGCCCGTTTCCACACCGAATACGGCTTTTCTTATGCTGATTCCGCAATTCTCGCGACCGACCCGTATTGGGCCGCTTATGCCGAAGATGTATATTCTGATTTGGTGGAGTGGCTACATTCTCTACCCGTCTCCGTCCCACCAAGTGGGACTACGCCGGGCAAGCCCGAAAATAAAAAAACTACTTCGGAGATTTTAGATAATAAAAAATCAGCATTAGCAAAATTAACCGGTAACTGGCTCACCTCCAAATTGATGGGTGCCATGGCCGAACGAAAAATTGATATCCGAATTTTAAAATTATCACCGGAAAATTTTTCGGAATTATTGGCGTTATTTTATACCAACCGCGTTAATTCCACTAACGCCACCAAAATTTTAAATGAGATGCTAGACGCCAATACCGACATTGACCCAACGCATATTATGGAAGAAAAGGGTTATGGCCAAATGAGTGATGAGGGTGCACTAGGCGCGGTAGTGGATGAAGTAATTAAAAGTTATCCCGAGCAAGTGTCCAAATTTAAAGCGGGCAAAGAACCACTGTTGCAATTTTTAAAAGGAATGGTGATGAAAACGACCGAAGGCAACGCCGATCCGGTGGTGGCGGAGAAATTGTTGCGAGAGAAGATGAAATAAATATATATAAATATGGTCGAAAGATCCCCGTCCGATATACAAGATATTTTACACCCACAATATCGACCGGTTGTTGATTTTAATGACGCAAAATCAACTGACGAAAACGGCAAGTCCACAGATACGGGCACCGCAATTCGACAAACGCTTGAAACCGCTGACATAAAATGCGGTAGTTTACATTTTTTAGGCAATCGCTCAGATTATGATGAATACGACGGCCCATTTATACCACTTTACTATTGTTCTGTACCAATAATCGCCATGGAACGCGATGAACATCAGCAATCAGCATATTCGCAAGTACACGATGCTGCTAAACTTGGGCGCCTTCACGACTTGCCTCAACTCTACGTTCTTACCATGCCCGGCGTACACCCAAATGAATTCGTCGATGCCAACATAGAAATGTACACCTCGCATTCTCGTTTTTTCCATAGCAATGTTGTGGCAGCCCTGGCAGAGATTGTAATAGTAAATAACAACCTAACCGCTAAAGATGCTTCCGAAATATCGATCGCCGGACTACTACATGATAGCGCAACTGTAGCAGGTGGTGACACTACTAAGATGGTTGATAAAAAATTATTTGATGAAGAAAAATTGGTAAAACGCATATTAGAAGGTGAAGAAATGGCGACAGTACTTCAAGAAAACGGTACGTCTCCCGAGAGAATACAGGCTATTATTGACGGCGATGGTCAGCTTGGGCAGATATTAGATTTTTGTGATCAATTTGGCTATGCTGTAACCGACGCATATAAAGCATTCGGTAGTTATGATGAACTACCTGCTGGTAAGGGTGTGCAAATAAAAGAACTACTTGAACACGACCCGCACTTAATGGATTTGATATTCTCAATGAAAATTGATTCGGCTTCCGGACAACTTTATTGCGAAGATCAAGACCGACTCACAAGATATTTAAGATTACGCGCGCTTCTCCACCACGAACTCTATCTCGACCCCAACGCACAAATGGTAGAAATTGCAGTGATTGTTCCAATACTCAAAAAAATCTGGGCCGAACAATCAGGAAAAGTGACTTCAGAAAAAACAATAGACATTGATTTTCTACTAAACAATGGATTGGACCAACTAAAAAGTGTTATTGCACAGCGTTTAGATGTGTCTGGTGGTACAACGATGTTAAACGTGCATTTAGCTCAACAAATAAACGAAATGGATATAAGTTTTTACGAATACCAAACACCCAAACAGGCAGAAGAATATCGCGACAAAATTGCTAAACAAGGCCGAGTAATATTAGGAGAAGCAGATTATACTAAAGGTTTTAATCCTAGGACTAATATCTTGGTAAAAACCAAAAACGGTGAATTAGTACCATATGCCGAAGCAAATCCGGAAGAAACTGCAAAAATCAATGACATTGTTAACGCTGTAAAAACGATACGAATATACCATGGCAAGAAAGAGATAGAAATGAATTAATTTTATCCCCAAACTCCTACTTGCCAATTAAACAAAAAGATGTTAAACTAATCCGGATATGAAATTTACTCTAACAAAATCGTCTCCTGTTCACCGCCAACAATTTTTATCATTTATATAATCCCGATTTAATCGGGATTTTTTTTAATACTTATATAAATATGCAACCCTGGAATCTAAAAGAACAAATGCTGACGGCCATCGCGGACAAAGGCGGGTTTGTTAATTGCCATGCGCATTTTGACAAGGCTTTTTACATTACCAAAGATGGCTTGGATAAATCTATGGTGAATATGGAAGTAAAATGGAACATGTCTGATGACATCAAACGCCGTTCCACAGAAAGTGAAATTAAAGAGAGAATCAAAACCGGATTGGATATTTTAGTGGCGCAAGGCTGTAAACTAACCTGCAGTTTTATTGACGCCTACGAAGCGGTCGGACACAAAGCAATTGATGCGGCCAACCGCGTTAAAGAAGAATACAAAGATAAAATAAATTTTTTGACAATCACTCAGCCCTTGGGCGGGCTAGTTAACCCCGAGGCAGCCGCACTCTATGAAGCAGTTACCGCCAAAGCCGATATCGCCGGTGGACTGCCATCCAAAGATCGCCCCAATGACGCAGAAAATTACGACATTTTATTTAGCATTGCCAAAAATTTAAATAAGCCCTTACACATTCACATTGACCAAGAAAATAATCCCAACGAACGCGACATGGAAAAACTAATCACCACTACAGTTAAACACGGCTACGAAGGCCGAGTGGTCGCCATTCACGGCATCTCAGTTTCAGCCCAACCCAAAGAATACCGACAAGAAATTTATAAGAAAATGGCAGACGCCGGCATCGGAGTGGTAGTCTGCCCCTCAGCGGCTTTGGCTATGCGCCAATTAGACCAATTTAGCGCTCCAGTGCATAATTCCATAGCCAATGTACCGGAAATGCTTGCGGCCGGTATCACGGTTGCGCTCGGAGTGGATAATGTGTATGATTACTATCAGCCCTTTGTGGACGGCGATATGTGGACCGAACTGCGTATGCTCCAAGAGGCCTGTCGATATTATAATTTTGATGATTTGGTAAATATCGCCACTAGCAACGGTCAGAAAATATTAAGTATTAAATAGTTAATTATTAAAATAATAGGATCATTTGCTCACCGCTCGACCATCATTTAGAAAGACGCTCTTGGCCACTCGGCCGTGCCTACGCTTTCTAAACGATAGTCGAACGGACGCACTCTTAAACACCTAGCTAATTACAAACCTATGGCAAAACTTTGGCAAGCAAGCAATATTAAATTACACCCACTTGTAGAAAAATATACTGTGGGCAAAGATTATGAATTGGACAAAAGTTTGTTACCTTTTGACGTGGAGGCCTCTATCGCCCATGCTAAAGGACTTAACAAAATCGGTCTTTTAACCGACACGGAATTAAATGATTTAACAGTCGGACTAAACGAAATTTTGGTAATGCATTCAGCGGGAGAGTTTAAAATTGAACAATCTGACGAAGATTGTCATACCGCCATTGAAAATTATTTGGTAACAAAACTGGGCGACGTTGGTAAAAAAATTCATACTGGCCGATCACGCAATGATCAGGTGCTCGTGGCAACCCGCCTATATACGCGCAAAAAATTAAAACAAATTAGCGTGGAAATGATAAAATTGGAAGAAGTATTTTTAAACTTTGCCAAAAAATACGAGTTCATTCCCCTACCCGGCTATACCCATACCCGCCGAGCGATGCCTTCGTCTATTGGCCACTGGTCTGCCGCCTATCTAGAAGAACTTATCAACAACTTTATGCTGTTGGAAACTGCCTATAAATTAAATGACCAAAATCCGTTGGGCGCAGCCGCCGGTTTTGGGGTAAATTTACCTTTAGAGCGAGAATTTGTGAGTAAAGAGTTGGGTTTTGAACGCACCCAAATCAATTCTCTCTACTGTGTTAATTCGCGCGGTGTTACCGAAAGTTATATTCTATCCGTTCTCACCCAAATTATGATGACGTTAGGACGCTTAGCCAATGAGATGATTTGGTTTACCACTCCGGAGTTTAACTTCTTTGATTTGCCCTACGAATTTACGACTGGCTCGTCAATTATGCCCCAAAAACGCAATCCGGATATTTTTGAAATCGTGCGCAGTAATGTGAATGTGATTGTGGGTCTCCAAACTCAAGTCAAAGATATTTGCAAAAATTTAATTTCTGGCTATAACCGCGACACGCAATTAACCAAGGAGCCACTAATTAAAGCGCTTGGCATTACCCGCCGTAGTTTGGAAGTATTGGCGCTCGTGATGGACAAAGTCACCCCCAAAGTTGACGTACTAATGAAATCACTTTCACCGGAATTATTTGCCGCCAATGAGGCCTTAAAAATGGTGAAAAACGGCATGCCATTTCGCGAGGCCTATCAAAATGTTAAAGAAAATTTAGATAAACTCCAAGTCCCGGATCCAGTGGAAGCATTAAAAGAAATTGTATCGCTCGGAGGCCCGGGAAATCTGGCCTTGGACCGTTATAAAATTGATCGACCATTATAAAATATATTATTTATATTAAAATTTAAATTATGACCCCAGAACCAATATCAACCTACACCCACATCGCCACCTACGAACCCAAAACCAAGGAGGAAGTAAAGCGAGTGGTGCTTTTGTATTCAGGCGGATTAGACACTTCCGTAATGTTAAAATGGATTCAAGATGTTTATCACGCCGAAGTAATTGCCCTGTGTATTGATATTGGCCAACTGGCCGATGATTTAGAAGCAGTGCGCCAAAAGGCCTTAAAATTAGGCGCAATTAAATCAATTGTGCTGGATGCCAAAGATGAGTTCGCGGAAAAATATATTGCTCACGGCATTAAAGCCAACGCTTGCTATCAAGGAAATTATCATCTAAGCACCCCCCTAGGCCGACCGCTACTCGCCAAATTAGCCGTAAAGGTGGCAGAAGAGGAAAAAGCGGACACTATCGCCCACGGTTGCACCGGCAAAGGCAACGACCAGGTGCGCTTGGAAGGCACCATGGTGACGTTAAACCCAGATATTAAGGTAATTGCCCCAGTACGCGAATGGGGCATGGGTAGAGACGAGGAAATCGCCTACGCCGAAAAACACGGTATTCCAATTTCGCACACTCAAGCCAAACCTTATTCGCACGACGACAATATGTGGGGAGTAACGAGCGAAGGCGGTGAAATTGAAAATCCGGAATTAATCCCCCCTTTGGAAAATATTTTACAAATCACCACTTTACCTCAAAACGCGCCGGACGAATCCGAGCTGGTAGAAATTGAATTTGTCAAAGGCTTGCCGACCGCTTTAAACGGCCACGAAATGAAATTGGCCGACTTAATTATTAAATTAAATGCCATTGGTGGATGCCATGGCATCGGCATTGTCCACCATATTGAAGACCGAATTGTTGGTTTAAAAGTTCGCGGTCTATATGAACAACCAGCCGCGCACGCGATAATTTTGGCACACAAACAATTGGAAAAATATGTTTGCACACGGGTAGAAAATAAATTCAAAGAATTAGTGGACCAAGAGTGGGCCTACTTGTGCTATGGTGCGCTTTGGTACGAACCTTTAATGAAAGACCTGTCCGGCTTTATTGATACTTTAAATGAAAAGGTTAACGGCACTGTTACTTTGCGATTGTATAAAGGTAACTGCGAAGTGGTCGCTCTAAAAACTCCGGACGCGATCTTTGACGAAAAATTGGCAACGTTTAATAAAAATGATTTGTTCAATCAAAATGCTTCACCTGGATTTATTGAACTCTGGACACTGCAGATGAAAATGGCAAAACAAACCAAGAAAAATATTTTGGTGACGATTGGTGGGTTAGACAATAAAAAAGTTTTATTGCCGGCCATCACCGAACTATCCAAATTAGGTTGTGTGTTGTATGCGACCTTACATACCAGTCAATTTTTGGATGAAAATAAAATTAGTAATCGCTTGGTACACAAAATTTCTTCCACCGAACGTCCCAACATCGAAACATTATTACGCGAACGCCGTTTTGATTTAGTAATTAATATCCCGTCGGCCGAAAAAAACTTCCAATCTGACACCGACGGCGAAGCCATCCGCAAATTAACTGTAAAGAATAATGTTTTGCTGGTGACAAGTGTAGATGTAGCTAAACATACTGTTCAAAGTATTAAAGACGCACGCTTCCAATAAAATGCTAAACACTACTTTTTTAAATAAACAATTTAAAAACCCCATTGTTTTGGCATCGGGTATTTTGGGTGTTACCGGAGCGGGATTGGCCAATATAATTAAAATTGGTGCCGGTGGGGTTACCACTAAATCAATCTCATTAGAGCCACGCGAAGGGCATAAAAACCCGGTAATGATGGGTAATGACCATTTCTTTTTAAATGCGGTTGGACTTTCTAACCCGGGAATAGAAAATGCCTTACCGGAAATTGCTAAACTGCGTTCGCTTACTGACGCGCCAATTATCGGCAGTATTTTTGCTGGCACGGCCGAAGAATTTGGCGTAGTGGCAGAAAAAATTTGTACCGGTCCGATTGATTTTTTGGAAGTGGATATTTCTTGCCCCAATGTGGGCGCCGAATTTGGCCGACCATTTGCTTATTCCACCGAAGCGGTTGAAACGATTACCAAAATTGTAAAAACAAAATCAACTGTGCCGGTAATTATGAAGTTATCGCCCAACGCTTGGAATATTGCTGAGATTGCCAAAGCGGCTGAATCTGCGGGTGCCGATGCCATTACCGCGATTAATACCGCTGCCGGCATGATGATAGATATTGAGTCGCGCCAACCAGTGTTATCCAATAAAGTGGGCGGGGTGTCAGGCCCAGCACTATTCCCCATTGCCCTTAAATGTGTGTATGATATATACAAAGCTGTTAAAATTCCCATAATCGGCACCGGTGGCATAACTACCGGCCGTGATGGCATTGCCATGATTATGGCCGGCGCCACATTGCTCGGCGTGGGCTCGGCGATGTATTACAATAAAGGCACCTGCTTTTCTAAAATCACCGCGGAAATGGAAGAATTTATGAAAGCGGAGAATATAACATCACTAGAAGAAATTAGAGGAACGGCGCATTAACATGACACACAAAACACACAACACGACACATATCCAATTGGTTAAATTTTAAATCTAAAATTAAAACGTGCAACCATTTACTATAAAAATTTCCAAGATAATTGATGAAAATACGTCAATAAAGACGTTCTACTTTGATTACAACTTAAAAAGCCAACCCGGCCAATTTGTTATGCTCTGGATTCCGGACGTTGATCAAAAACCATTTTCAATTTCGTTTGATGACGGCAAAACTTTCGGTTTGACGGTTTTTAAACGGGGACCACTTACCGAAAAATTATTTGAATTGAATTTGGGCGACCGCGTGGGCATTACCGGCCCATTCGGAACGAGCTATTCAATTAAACCGGACTATCACTATTATATGGTAGCCGGCGGATACGGAGCGGCACCACTCGGAAATTTGGCAGAGCGAATTAATGGTGCTAAAATAGATTTCATCGTCGGCGCGCGCTCTCATGATTTATTATTATTTGAAGACCGTTTAAAAAAAATCCCCAATTTAAATTTACATATTACTACCGATGACGGCTCGGCTGGAACCAAAGGACGCGTGACCGATGTGTTGGAAAAATTATTAGAAAACCAAAACGACGACAAGAGAATCCTTGTCACCTGCGGTCCGGAATTAATGCAGACGGCCGTGCTGGCATTGGCTAATAAATATGATACCAAATGCGAGGTAAGCGTGGAACGCCATATGAAATGCGGTTTTGGCGTCTGCGGACAATGCGTGGTAGATGATTTGGGAATTTGTACTTGCATGGACGGTCCGGTTATGAGCCGAACAATCGCCAATCAAATTTTTGAATTAGGTAAATACCACCGCGATAAAACGGGAAATATTATTAAATTTTAAATTTAAATTTATGAACGTTGCTGAAGAGGTAGCTAATATTTTGCTAGAAGTCAAAGCTGTAACATTAAGTGTTGACCCGCCCTACACTTGGACTTCGGGAATTAAAGCACCAATTTATTGCGACAATCGCTTATTAATTTCTTATCCGGATGAAAGAAATAAAATAATAAAATTTTTTATAGATTTAATATTGCAAAAAAAACTAGAATTTGATATAATTGCCGGCACTGCCACTGCTGGCATACCATGGGCTGCTTTTTTAGCGAACGAACTTAATAAGCCGATGGTTTATGTGCGGCCCCAACCTAAAGGCCATGGACGCGGTCAAATGGTAGAAGGCACAATGCCAAAAAATTCTAGAGTTTTAATAGTAGAAGACCTAATATCAACGGGCGGGAGTTCTCTGCGATCAGCTCAGGCCTGCCAAGACGAATATGACGCAATAGTAGTGGGAGTATTGGCAATATTTAATTACCAGATGAACAAATCAAAAATCAGTTTTGAGCAAGCCAATATCCCTCTCTATAATTTAAGCGACTTTACCACATTAATTGAAACCGCTTCAAAAAACGATTACTTAAAACCCGAAGACAAAGAAATTGCTATGAAATGGAATAAAGACCCGGAGACCTGGACTGTTTAAAATTATATTATGCTATCCTATTCCCAACGCTCTACTCTGTGCGCCAATCCAACTGCTAAACAACTTTTGTATTTGATGGATTCAAAACAAACTAATCTTTGTTTGGCGGCGGATGTCACCACTAAATCGGAAATTCTCCAACTGGCCGACAGTATTGGCCCAGAAATTTGTGTAATAAAAACACACATTGACATTGTCGAAGATTTTGACGCCAATCTTGTCGCTGAATTACAACGGCTCGCGGAAAAACATAATTTTTTAATTTTTGAAGATCGTAAATTTGCCGATATTGGCGCCACTGTGCAAAAGCAATACCAAAACGGGATCTATTGTATTGCCGATTGGGCCCATATTATCAATGCTCACTCTTTGCCTGGACCGGGTATTATTGATGGACTTAGAGAAGCGGGCCTTTCCAAAAGGCGCGGTCTCTTGCTACTCGCAGAAATGAGCGCCAAGGGCGCTCTAACTGATAAATTATACGCCCAAAAAACCTTGGAAATGGCAGAGGATAATTTAGATTTTGTTATTGGCTTTGTTACCCAGCGAAAATTAAGTGACAACCCCTGCTTTATCAATATAACCCCGGGCGTTCAACTATCGGTTGGCAATGATACGCTGGGTCAACAATATAATACCCCAAAAACAGCTATAAACGCTGGAACAGATGTAATAATAGTTGGACGAGGAATAATTTCCGCTCCCGACCCGGTAGCAGAAGCAAAAAAATATCGCCGAGCCGGTTGGGAAGCGTATGAAAAATTAAAGAATGAAGATTGAAGATAAAATTTGGTATATACCATGATATATACCAATATATACTTATGTCCGTACACGTGTACGGACATAAAAATCGGCCTTGCGGTCGATTTTTTTATTACTTACTAAACTTCTACTGAATAACTAAAACAGTTATCAATTTAATTATAGATATAATTCTATAATTAACAAACTACTTTATCTTCTGCAATGCCTCTTTCAACAAAGCTTCGCTAGATTTTCCAGATGGGTTTAATCCTTTCACTACTACTCGCGCGTCTGTGGCTGAATATCCGAGCGACACCAAACCAGCTACCGCGTCCCCCACTGGGCCACCATCATCAACCACGCCTAAATCAGCTAATTTATTTTTTAATTCCACCGCGATTCTTTCCGCGGTTTTTTTGCCAATGCCAGATACTTGCGTTAAATACCCCACATCACCGCGATTAATCGCCGCGCTAATATCTTCCACACTGCCTAATGATAAAATATGTAAAGCCGACTTCGGACCAATACCAGAAACATCTAGTAATTTTTTAAATAACCCTCGCTCGGCTTCAGTGGTAAAT
Source organism: Candidatus Magasanikbacteria bacterium RIFOXYD2_FULL_41_14 (assembly GCA_001784475.1). Taxonomy (GTDB): domain Bacteria; phylum Patescibacteriota; class Patescibacteriia; order Magasanikbacterales; family GWA2-37-8; genus XYD2-FULL-41-14. The sequence continues at coordinate 87,172 of MFRE01000022.1, read as the reverse complement.
CCAAATAAATCCAAAGCATTTTCGCGCACGGACAAATACGTCAAAACTTCTGCTTCTTTCCCCACTACCCATTCTTTCAAACCAGACAAACTCGCAAAAACCAAATACCCCACCCCGCCAGTGGTTTTCACAACTACTTGTCCGTCTTTGTTGCTGACAACTTGCCCGTTGATAAGTGAAATCATACATTGTTATAATAGCAAAAAAACCGTAACATGTAAATCAAAAAAAATACCCCCATAAAGCATTTAGTGGCCTACGGGAGGTATTATTTTTATTAATTTTTAGAACTATTTTTTCTTTTCCTGTCCGCCTCGAGCGGATTTGTTTCGACTTACCCGAATCAAACCACCACAAGGTACGATTTCAATCCCGCGTTTTTCCAATTCATCCAACCACAAATTCATACCCAACGAATCAGACGCCATATGTCCAGCAATCACAATATTCATGTGAACATCCGAAGCATTTTTCATGGACTCATCGCGCATATGCATTCCGATAATTGTGCTAATACCAAAGCGTGAAAATTGCTCATAAATTTTTGGCGAAGGATTAGTGCCACCGGTCATTTCCATAAACATTTTTCCAACGCGATGATTGGGAGCGCCAGCAATAATTTTTGGTCCAGCGCCGTTTTTCTTGGCCTGTTGATATTCCGGTAATTCCATCAAACACTCCACCACATCGCCCAAAGTATCCGGCTTCCGCTTCGCCAAATAATCTCCGACAAATTTATCAACCATGTTATCGGTAATAGTATGAGTATTAATAAAATTAATGCCCAAATGACGAGCGACATCAACCGCTTGAAAATGATTAATGGGGTGAGTGCCACGCCCGACTTCCTTTAAGCGTTCTTCCGTAACTTTTTCCGCAATATGTGTCGGCACACCGTTTTGAATATAAACATCAGTAAACATTTCCATTACTTCGTGGAGATTTGCCAACGCCTTGCCTTGGGGATGATGTGCATTAACCAAATCAATTTTTTTACCACGTTCATTTAATTGACTGGCGAGTAAAATCTCTGAACCACCAATATCAATGCCAGCCAAAACCCGTTTAACCTGGGTCTTACCATCGTCAAAATTAATCGCGCAATCCGCGTACGGATTAGTTAATTTTTCCTTATCAAAAAACTCTTTCTCTTTGGCACTAAGGCGGTCAAATTGTTTCTTCATGCGTGCCAAATGACGGGCCACGCCCTTTTGTCCGCGCGGATCAGCGGCCGTACCTAATTTAATCGCTAAGTCAAATACTTCGGCAACTTTCATAAAAATATGATTATTGTGAATTAAAAACTCGGAATAAGCAAAATCCCTATACTTTTTATACAATATATATGGATAAAAGTCAAATTTTTTTGAAACCGAACAGACGATCTACTGTTAATTGCTCAAATGAGAAAAAGGTGGCCTATTTTGATAACGTTTAATGGCTGAACTTAAAATCAACTCCAAAAAATCACCATAATCATAACCAGCCAAAGCCGCACATTTTGCAGTGCAAGTATCAGCGCCAATAGACGGATTAGGGTTTAACTCAATCACATATGGATTGTGATCTTTATCTATCCGCATCTCCACCCGCGCGTAATCATGCGCCCCTAGAATATTATAAGTATCAATCGCAATTTCAGTGATTAATTTAGATAATTTAGTGACCACCTTCGCTGGCCGTTGCAATTTAATTTGATCATAAGCGGGAACATCACCAAACTTTGATTCAAACGGATAAATATGCCAATAACCTTTCGGCATTTTATCAAAAATAGAACGCGATAATGGTAAAACTTCCAAACCTTGCTCATTACCAATAATAGAGACATCAAACTCGTCGCCTTCAATATATTCTTCCACCAGCGCCGGCCGACCGGCTTTCACTATCACCTCGTGAAGTTGCGTGTTTAATTCTTTTATATTTTTAACAACTGATTTATTGGTAATACCAATACTATTGTCAGTGTTAGCCGGTTTAACAATCAGCGGATAGCGTAACTCACTGTCAATTTTATCGTCCATGGTGTAGGCCACATCAAATTTGGCAGTAGGAATATTATGATAAGACAATAATTTTTTTACTTTAATTTTATCAATACAAAAAGCCAAAGTTAAGGGGTTGGAACCGGTATAAGGCACCTGTAAAATATCCAAAACCGCCGCAGCGTGTGGTTCAAGCAAGCTAGAATCATTAATACGCTCACAAACATTAAAAATAATATCCACACCTGATTTTTGGATTTTTTCCAAAGGCAAAGGGCTTTCATTCATATCAAAAAAGCTCACTCGGTAACCACGCTCTTGCAAAACTTTCTGAACGCCGTAGCCAACCGACATAAGTTCGCCGGCGATTTCATTTTTTTCCGTGGTTTTAGAATTATTTTTATAAACATTGCCTAAAATACCCACGTGCAACCCGCGCAAATTTTTAATATCCAAACGGCGCAATTTTTCCACCCGTGCCTGCGCCAGATATTTTTTCTTCATTACAAACGCCGATGAAAAATTATTCCGACGTTCACTTTGGCCAACAGATGATTCAGCATCAAAAGAAATGGTTTGGATTTCTAATTTATCCACTCCTGCGCTCACCACATCATCCACCTCCGAATGGCTCTCCCCTTCTGCCGCTAGCCAACCAATCGTGTCAAAACTTAAGGGCGGAACTAAAACCGCGTCACCAACTTCTTTGTCTAAATACAAATCTCTTACGCCTTTTATCTTGGCCACCTCATCGGCACCGTGAATGGCCGCCACAATCCCTGATTTTTCAATTTCTAAATATTGACAAGCCCAGTATTTTTTTGGCTCCAAAGCCCGTTGATGAGTAGTAATAGGCAGCCCCAAAGCAACCCGAAACGCCTGCTCCACCAAATCAACTCCCCAGGTAGTACGCACCCCATCCCAAATATATTGACTGCCCATCTGTCCGGCCACCTCAATTATTGCCGGCCGGTCTTTTCTCATTATAATCTCCGTATGAGTTATCCCGTTCATAATCCCCAAAGCGCGATGCGCCGCAAACACTAGCCGTTCTACCATCTCTTGCTCTTCGCTATCTAATTTTGAAGGCAAACTGTGTTTATAATCCACAAAATAAGGCTCATCTCCGGTCTGCTTATCCACAATCGCTACCACATCAGTTTGACCGTTTTGAGTTACCGCCTCCACGCTAACCTCGGCCCCCGGTAAATATTTTTCGTACAAAAATTGATATTGATTTTGAAAAAATATGGGATCAAATTTAGGAGTGGCATTTTTTTTAATAAAATCAAAAATTTCTTGAGCATTATGTTTATCAGTAACCTTAACTACAAAATCGCCGCCAGTGCCAGCCACCGGTTTTATAATCGCTGGAAAGCCAACCTTGGCAATGGCAATCTGCAATTCACTATCGTTCGTAACCAGCGCGAAGTTTGGCTGGTCAATCTGCCAAGCCGCGAACCGTTGCCGCATCGCGTATTTATTACGCAAGTAACCGGCAGTAGTGCGACCGTTGCCAATAAAATTAAATTCATGACAAACTTTAGTTAGAAGTTCAACATTTTCTTCGGAAAAAGTAACAACACCGGCCACTTTGTGTTTTAAAAAATAAGAACGCAGGACATTTAAAACTTGCGCGTGATTAAAATTATCTGCCAGAATAAAATCATCTGCTAAACGCTTACTCCAATTAACACGGTCGTTCAGCACAACTGTTTTTAAACCCAAACGATTGACAACATTAAAAACAAAGCGGTTGCGTTCTGTGCCGGAACTAAGAATTAAAACCGTTTTACCGCCAAAATCTTTTTTGTAATTATGAGCATTCATAGATTAAAAAACCCAAGGGCCATTTTATTGGTCTTGGGTTAAAAAATTATTATAATTGTATTCCGTCGCCACCGAAGGAGGCTCTGGTTCCATATTTAAATTAAATTAACAATACCTATTATACCTCTCCGAACACGGGCTGTCAACATCGCTAAATTTTAGTCAAACTAACTCGCAAAGCGCGCCCATCTACCAACAAATCGGTTTGGCCAACGCCAGGCTCCAAAGAAGCGGCCAGAACAGCGGTTTTAACAGTATCGCCATACTGCACGAGGACGCTAGATAGATCTTCATCAGTTGTCTCATAAACCAAATTAACCTGATCGCTCACTGTCAGGCCACTTTCCTTACGCAATTGATTTATGGCGCGCACCACTTCGCGCACCAATCCTTCTCTTTTTAACTCTGGAGTTAGCTCCATATCTAGGGAAACTTTTAACCCACCTTCCTCTTTAGAAACCCATACACCTTTTTGGTTAATTTCTGCCACCACTTCTTTTACATTTAATTCGTCCTTAACAATTTCTAAATACTCCAGTGATAACTTATTTTCTTCCAAAGCCGCCCGACCCAAAACTTGCCTAACTTTTACACCAGCTTCAGCGCGAAGTGACAGGCCCAATTCTACCACTTTACGTACTGTGGTCATATTCGCTAAAACTTCTTCATCCGATTTTCTAATTTCTGGCCAATCTTCCAAATGTACTGATTCCTTGTACCTACCACCGGTTAATTCCAAATAAATTTTTTCCGCGATAAATGGCGTAAACGGCGCCATTAATTTAGATAACAAAACTAAAACGTGGCGCAAGGTATTACTCGCGTTTATTTTATCAGCCATATCTTCGCCCTTAAACCGATCACGTGAACGGCGGACATACCAAGTAGATAATTCATCAATAAACTCCTTAAGTGGACGGCCGGCTTTCACTGTGTCATAATTATCCATATTTTCCGTCACTTCTTTGACAAGCACCGACACTTTGGTCAAAATCCATTTGTCCAAAATATTATCACTGACTTGTTTTCTCGCTTTTTCATCAGATACGTCCGGCTCCACCGCATACATCTTATAAAACTCCACCACGTTCCACAGCATATTAACGACCTTGTTGTAAATTTCTTTTACTTCGCGGTCATTAAAAAATAAATTCTCGGCCTGCAAAACTACGCTCGTCAGTAAATAATATCGCAAAGCATCTACGCCATACTGCTCAATAATCACCCAAGGATCAGTATAATTCATTTTTGACTTAGACAACTTTTCGCCCTTATCATTTAAAATCGTGCCGGTACAAACCACATTCTCAAAACTAATGTTATCGAACAATAATACCGACATCGCGTGCATATAATAAAACCAAGCACGTGTTTGAGCAATGTACTCAGCAATAAACTGACCCGGAAAACGTTTTTCAAAAACTTCCCTATTTTCAAAAGGATAATGAAATTCAGCAAAAGGCATCGAGGCCGCTTCCACCCAACAATCAATTACTTCAGGTATGCGGGTCATTTGGCTCTCGCATTTCGCACATTTTAATTTTATTTTATCCATTTTGTCTTTATGCAAATCCAAATCTGCCACTTTATCGGTTTGATAAACTTCACTAAAATTAACTGCCATTTCTTTTAATTTGCTGACACTACCCACACAAACATACTCGCCACATTTTTCATTTTCACATTGCCAAAAAGGCAAGGGTGTGGCCCAATAACGATTACGCGAAATATTCCAATCGGGTGCGGTCTCTAAAATATTCAAAAATCGCCCATGTTTTAAATGATCTGGGAACCAATTAATTTTCTCGTTCAGCTCACTCAGACGTGATTTTACTTTTTGGATGTTGATAAACCAAGCCACTGTTGGATTATAAAATAGCTGTGTATCACAACGCCAACAAAACGGATAGGAGTGGGTATAGTTTACAGCGCTAAAAAGTTTGTCATTCTCTTCCAAATATTTCCGGATTTCACGATCCTGCGACTTCATATTTTTACCTGTGAGAAAACCAGTACCTTCAACAAATTCCCCCTTGGTACTTAAATGAACTATTGTCTCAATCTCGTTCTTGTTCATAAATTCCAATTCTTCCTGATCGCCAAACGCAGCCATATGTACTAGACCTGTCCCCTCTTCGTCGCTCACATTCTCATACTCCCAAACTTTCAAACCGTTTTTAATATTAGCATAAAACGGAAACAAAGCTTCATATTCTTTACCGACCAAATCCTTGGCGGACAAATCTTGTACCACCTCATAATCCTTACCTTTAAAAACATTACCCAACAGTTTTTTACCGACAATATAAAATTCATTATTATATTTTACTTTTACATATTCAATCTTTGGCCCAACGGCAATAAACATGTGGGCTGGCAATGTCCAAGGAGTTGTGGTCCAAGCTAATAAAAAGGTGTCAGGCTCATCCAACAATTTAAATCTGACAGTCAATGACAATTCGGTAATATCCTTATAACTATTATCCATTGCGATTTCCGCTTTTGATACCGGAGTTTCACAACGCGGACAAAACATCAGCATTTTACGGCCTTTGTAGATCAAATTTTTGTCCCACATGGTTTTCAAAGCCCACCAAACCGATTCCATATAAGTGGGATCCATGGTTTTGTAAGCATTATCAAATTCAATCCAGCGCCCTTCACGGTCCACCATTTTTTTCCATTCTTTGGTGTACGTCAAAACCTTGGAACGACAGGCATCGTTGAATTTATCAACTCCCAACTTATTTTCAATATCTTTCTTGCCAGAAATCTTTAATTCCTTTTCGATAATATTTTCAATTGGAAGCCCGTGACAATCCCAACCCCAACGCCGGCGCACGCGATAGCCCTTCATGGTCCAATAACGTGGCACCACATCTTTAATTACCGAACTCAAAATATGCCCATAATGTGGCAGACCGGTCGCAAACGGTGGTCCATCATAAAAAACATAGGGCTTATCTTCCGGACGTTGTTCGACTGATTTTTCAAAACATTGGTGGTCTTGCCAATATTTTAATATTTCGAGTTCGTTTTGATCGGCGTTATACATAAAAACTAGTTATAGTTGTCATCCTGAACTTGCTTCAGGATCCCAGGCCATTTAAGGGATGCTGAAACAAGTTCAGCATGACAGTAAAAAATAAAAACACGCAAAAAATGCGTGCCCAGAGTCGCGCCTATTCGGCGGACGGTACCATCTGTGGCTTTAACTTATTTACAGCTTTAACGGGCTTGCCCGAGAGGTTCTACATCCCGACCCAGCCGGGACTTCTGCCTCTAACGCATCCAATGTGGGAATTTCCCGCTGATAACGGGTGTGGCGCTTATATATTAATACTAATATAAATCTAATAAAAAGTCAACTTATCACTCTGCGCTTTCTCGCTCTTTAACCTCTTCTAAATGCGCCACATAAGCGACATAAGCATCCTGCATTAAACTTGGCAAATCTTTCGGATCCACCACTTTTTTTTCAGACCCACCCCCTGAAAAAGATACTGACACCTTACCTTCGTCTACTAATGGATCTAAGAAAAAATACATCCTACTACCAGCCAACTGCTGTTCTGCAACAGGCATAGAAATTTTAATCTGATACTTATCGTGATTAGCAAAATCTGAATAATCCCCGACCACCACAGATTCCCTTTCTCTATTTTCCAATTCGCGCCCTCTGGCTGTTGCCGCCGAATCATCAGGATCAGAATCCAACACCTCTGCCATAGCATCATCCAATTCCGATCGCAAAACAGCATTAGGAAAGACTTTTTTAACTTCTTCAAAAACATTTTTAAATAACCGCGCTTGCTTTTCTACGGGAGTTTCAATCACTGCCTCGCCGTCTTCTGGCGGAAGTCCTCCGCCAAAAACATCACCAGCGTTGCCTCCCAATGAATCATTCTTGATTTTCCGACGCAAATCAGCAAGGACCGCTTGTTTACTTTCATTTACGCCTGTTGCTTCCCCCACCAATTTGGCAGGCTGTGGTGGAATATTGGCTCGTACAATTTCTGTTCCAGATTCACTAAATTTCTTAACCCCTAAACCGGCCAGCACCACCGCCAAACCAACGCCGACTCTTTCAACATTTTTTCTAAGCAAACTTTTTTCCACTGGAGGAATAAATTTTGGTCCGCGTTCAGACATAAATATTTAAATAAACGAATAAAAAAATATTACTCACTCAATATCTTCTGCGCCATTTTTTTCATCTGTTCTACCGAACAATTTCCAGCATCCTGACTGGGGAAATCCTTGCCATAACCTACAAATTGATAGAGTGTGCCACCTTTTTTAATATACAAATTATAACCTTTGCTTTCAACAGTGGACCTGGCCGCATCCTCATTAAGGCCAATTAGCGGTGTTAAAAAAGCTAAATCTCCCACTCCGCTTTCGTTCCACGTTGGCATTGGTACATCTCCAAATTTTGCGGCATTATAAGCGCCTGCCATTTGTTCGCGCATATTATCCGCCCAACCTTGGGTAGCAAACAAAACAAACGGCATACCAGATACTTTGCTGTTTAACGAACATCCATATGCACCAATTTCTAACCCACCTTTAACAGTGCAAAATTGACTAACTAGATCCACTGTTAATGGACAAAATGGGGCCGCAACTACAGTAGTTTGACTGGCCGGAGCGGATTGAATCGGGGCTGAAGGCACCACTGCCTGTGGTAATGATACGGCGCTCGGGACTTGACTAACTGGTGCGGGTGGTAAATCGGCGGATAACGGCGCGTTTCTCTGGCACCCGACACCAACTAAAAAAATACCAGCTACAACCACACTTAAATATTTATTTACAGACATAAAATTGTATTCTAAGTTTTATATAGATTAATCTTTTAAAGTTTCAAAACCAAAGCCAAACAATTCCTGATCATTGGCCCCATGCCTTTTCATTATTGCATAGGCATCATAGACCATCTGTCTTAATTGTGAATCACTTTTTATTTGAGCTAAATGATTAACTTTTTGCTTACGCATTTCCTGAACGGCATCACATAACTTGGCCGCCAAATCTGGATATTCAGCAGCAAATTCCTGATAATATTTTTTAGAGTGATGTGAATCACCAAACATTCCACCGGCAAAATGAGCCACAAAATTATGCCAAGCGCGAGCCGGCTCAGCTGGATCAGGAGTATAAAACTCATCTATTGTCACCAAACGTCCTTTGGGCAAATCCCGCACGGGCGCCGCGTCTGCGCCACCCACTAGATTACCGCCTTGACTACCGCCTTCATGATCACTCATATAATTTTACTTTTTAAAAATACTAAATATTGATTTAAATAATTCTGAAAAAACATTTGTCACTGCTTTTACTAAATTTCCCATCGCCGCTCCAATCCCAACCGCTTGAACTTTTTTACTAGAATCAGGCGACGCACTATTTGAAGTCGCCTCTTCAGTACTTCTAGTCGCTATCATCGCCTCACCACTAGTCGCAACATCAAACATGTTTGGTTCCACATATCCAGCATTATTGGCCAATATTTTCCCATATGTCTGATCGGAATTTCCATAATAAATAGTTTTATCAGTACCATTATAGTAGGCCTCTGGTATTGGTGCACCCGTGGCTTTATCATAAACAACATAAGAGCCGTCCGCATATTTAGCAAACACCTCTTGGGCTCCGGTTGGAATTGAAGTATTAGAATTTTCTACCGAAACGGCTTCGTTAGCCACTGTCGCCGACATTGCACCTGACGAATTGTTGCTTGCTGTAACTGGCGTGGCAACTTTAGTGGCAGTATTAGCAATGTTATTAGACACTGTACCGGCCGTTGGTGTTGTTGCACTGGATGATTGTGTCCCCGTGCCGGAGTTATTGGAACCAGTAGCGACGGAACCAGATGACACATTAGTATATTCATCTAAATACCCAGTTGTCACCGACAACATTTTACCAATTTCCGCACTACTCTCACGATTGTATATTTTTCCGCTGGATTCTTCTGGCATCGCGTAACTAATTTCCGCTTTAGTATTGGTATCATAAACATAGCCATTACTAATTGTCACCAAACGCGCACCCGTCGGGGCAGATGATGCAAAATTAGGCCCCGAAGAAACTGCTGGAGTCGAAGCAGGCGCCGGAGTAACTGGTTTAAAATAATTTTCTAAAGCCGTAGTATCAATATACCCCCAACTACCCTCATAGCCATCAGTAATCCAATTGATTGCTTTAACTTCCCCCACCACTTTTGTGTAATCTGGTTTAGAGCCAGATTTAACATATACCAAGCGTTTATCCCAATCAACCAACGCGCGACTTTCCAAAGCACCCGAAGAATTATAAAAAACCGCTCCATAGCCAGAACCACTGGTGTCTTTAAAATCCACTTTAGTAGTGGCGTTAACTGCCACACCACTGGAACTACCCGAGCCAGTTGGTCCGCTAATGCCTGCTGTGTCTCCGGACGAATAAGAATTGTCGGTAGACGGCACTGACGGGGTCCAGGCTGAGTTATCATAATCCACACCATAGGAATCATAAGAGCCAGTGTAAGAATCATAACCGCCACCATAAACGTCGTAGCAAAATACAGCCACTGGGGAAAATACTAAAACTACAACCGCTAATCCTAAAACGCGCAATAAAACCATGTGATGATTTTTCATAAAAATATAGAGAATAATTTTATACTATTATTGTACCTAAAAATGCCAATCCGGTCAATCATAATATACTTGTTTTGACATTTGAATCAAAATAGCAAAAATGGTATAATTAAAACACTAAAAATAATAGCAAAATATGATATATATTGCCTCAGACCACGGTGGTTTTCAGCTTAAAAAGCACCTCGTCACCTATTTAACCACTCAATTAAACAAAAAAGTGGAAGATTTAGGTCCAGATAAATTTGACCCAGAAGATGACTATCCGGATTATGCTTTTAAATTAGGGGGGAAAGTGGCATCGAACAAAAATGCTATCGGAATACTAATTTGCGGTTCCGGCCAGGGCATGTGTTTTTCGGCTAATAAAGTCAAAGGCATACGTGCGGGTATGGGCTACAGTATCGAAGGTGCAGAAATGGCCCGGCGCGATAGTGATGCTAATGTTTTGTGTTTAGCCGGCAAAGTATTATCAACTGACCACGCCTACGCAATAGTCAAAAAATTTTTAGAAACAGAAATGCGTTCTGATAACCCAAAATATGCTAGACGTATTAAAAAAATTACTGAATTTGAAAACAAAAAGTAAAATCATTTTAACAATTCTGACCAATGATTTTAACGAATTTACCAAGCAGGCCAAACAAGCCGAAGAATTTTCTGATTACGTACAAATTGATGTCATGGATGGTGAATTGGTGGACAATGTCTCCTTTTCTGAACGAACAGAAATAAATTTGTTAAACAGCCCGCTCAAATGGGAGCTACACTTAATGGTAAAACACCCACTGGCGGAATTAGATAAATGGAAATCAGTAAAAAATGTTTTTCGGGTAATTTTTCATATTGAAGGAGCGGATGACCCGCAAGCAGTAATCGCTAAAATTAAAAAAATGGGATACGCGGTCGGTATTGCGATTAGTCCGGACACAGATATTAAAAAATTATGTCCGTACACGTGTACGGACATAGATATGCTATTGTTTTTAACAGTTGTGCCGGGCAAACAAGGAAATTCGTTTCGGCCGGACGTGGGTGAAAAAATAAAACAATTGCCGAAAAAGCGCCCGACACTGGCAGTGGACGGCTCGGTTAATGAAAATACTATTCAACAAATCAAATCTTGGGGCGTGGAACGATTTTACGTGGGGAGTGCATTAACGAAAGCACCTGATATGAAAATAGCATACAATAATTTAATAAAAAAGATTGAATACTAAAGATTAAAGATTGCGCGACCACCATCAATCTTCAATCTTTAATCTTCAATTATTAAATCACTTATGCTAGACCTAATTATCATCGGCGGATCTGCCGCCGGCAATGCTGCTGCAATTTATGCCGCGCGCCGTAAACTAAATTTTAAAATGGTTGCCACCGAACTTGGTGGCGAAGTCGCTTTATCTGGTGTAGTTAATAACTGGCCCGGAATTATTGAAATTCAAGGGTTTGAATTGGCGCAAAAATTTACCGAGCATGTGCGTTCATATGGAGTTGAAATTGATGAAGGTTGGCGCGTGGAAAAAATAGAGGCGAAAGACAATTATTATATTGTATCAGCCAAAAATGCGTCCGACAAAATCAATACCTACGAAACCAAAACAGTAATTATCGCAACTGGCATTCATCCCCGCCACTTAAAAGTCCCAGGCGAAGAAGAATTAAATCGTAAAGGTGTCACTTATTGCACGGTTTGCGACGGACCATTGTTTAAAAACAAAGTGACAGCAACAATTGGCTCTGGTAATTCTGCTTTGGAATCAGCTTTGATGATGGCCGGCATCGCTACCAAAGTTTATTTAATTAGCAAATACACCGACACACCAGAAAACAAGGGTGGCTTTCCAAAAGGTGAAACAATTTTAGTGGACAAAGTAAAATCTTTGCCAAATATTGAAGTAATTTACGGCGCTACCACTACCAAAATTAATGGCACCGACCGAGTTGTATCGCTGGATTACACGGACAATCACGGTGCTACCAATACTATTGAAGTACAAGGCGTTATGGTCCACATCGGTCAAATTCCCAATTCTAATTTTGATGCTGGACTGGAAAAAAATACAGGTGGCGAAATTATTGTAGATGCTAAATGTAAAACCAATTTGCCGGGAGTATTTGCCGCGGGTGATGTTACTAATATCCCCTACAAACAAATCGGCATTTCGGTTGGGCAGGGAATTATTGCGTCGCTTGCCACGATAGAGTATATTAATAGATGGGAATAGGACGCTGTCATCCCGAGCGTAGCCGAGGGATCCCTTAACGCCAACATTTAATTTGCTGTCAAATTTAAGGGATACTTCGACTACGCTCAGCATGACAATTGTGCAATCACAAATTTTACATTTTGATATTTGATTTTTAATTTTAAAATTATGCCTCTCGCAAATTTCCTTCCCACCCTCCCCTGGCCATTATTTAAAGTCATCGTAGAAGTAGTGGCGATGGTCGGAGCGATTCTAATCACCTACGCTATTTTTTTGGAAGCGGAAAAACGCCAAGATGCGGTATTTTTTATCGGAGCTGGTTGTCTATTAGTTTATGCTGTTTACATTGGCAACATTATGTTCACTATTGCTATGGCCGGACTGGCCGCTGCAAGTTTTATTGAACTTATTGAAATTATGATTGGCTATCACAAAGATCACGGTGATAAAAAATAAATACAAAAAAATAATTTACTAATTGTCATTGCGAGTCCCGACTTAGTCGGGACGTGGCAATCCCATATTTCATGAGATTGCTTCGTCGTAATGACTCCTCGCAATGACAAAAATTTATGAAACAACTTATTATCATCGGCGACGCGGTCATTGATACACAGGTGATGATCGACGACGCATCTGTTGAATGCGACTTTGATCACGGACGCTGCCGGCTATGTTTAGATTACGCTGCCAAAGTGCCGGTAAAAGAAAGTTTTCAAACTGTTGGCGGTGACGGTGCCAATGTGGCGGTGGGTGTGTCTAAACTAGGATTCTCCACTGCTCTTCTAACTGATATTGGCGCTGATTCCAATGGCCAAATTATTTTAAGCACTTTAAAAAAAGCCAAAGTTGATACTAATTTAATTTCCATCAGCAAAAAGACACCAACTCGATACTCAGTGGTATTAAACTTTAAAGGCGAACGCACAATTTTATCACAGCATAGCAAACGCGATTATGTTTGGCCCAAAAATTTCCCCCCGACCGATTGGATTTATTTAACCGGTTTATCCGAAGGCCTAAAACCACTTCACGAAACACTTTTAAAATATATTGCCAAACACGCGACCGTGTGCTTGGCCTATACGCCCGGCTCGCACCAATTAAAACATAGCGTGGCCGATATCCGCGCGCTACTACCGGCCGTGGATACATTAATTGTAAATTTAGAAGAAGCAGAAAAAATTTTAAACACCACTTTGAAAAAAGAAAAGACTGTCGCTGCGCTAATTCACGAACTTTTAAAACTGGGGCCGGACGAAGTGGTAATTACCGATGCCGCGCGCGGGGCGTATGCCGGCAATATTGATGATGTGTATCATTTAGAAAGTTTCCCAATAAAAGTAGTGAGCAAAACCGGTGCCGGCGATGCGTTTTCTTCCGGATATTTAGCCGCCAAAATCAATGGTCACTCACCCCAAGTCGCCCTGCAATGGGGTATTGCCAATAGTTGCGGGGTAATTTCCGCCGTGGGCGCGCAAGCCGGATTATTAAATCGTAAAGAATTGGAAAAAATGATAAAAAAATACTCCAATATTAAATCGGAGAAAATAAATTAAAAAAACAAAATCAAAAGTGGCCAATCGGCCACTTTTTTATTTATATAATTTTATCTTTGCCGGACAAATATTTATTCATATTCAAATGCCAACTATGGGGATCAGAAACTTGAATCTCGTCCCAAATTTGTTTGGCTGATTCAGTAAATAATTTATTATCACGCACTGCCCGACGAATATGTTCCCACTTTTTTGGCAAAGGTGAGCCCAAACTATCTAATTCGCGTATCTCCAGCTCTAGATCCAAATTATCAGCGTCTTTCACTATTTTTGCTTCTATGCTTTCGTGCGCTTCGGTCTCGCGAAACAAAGCCGCAAAATCTTCTAGGCTCGTTTCGGCTAACATATCGGTTGTGGCACGATCTTCGTCGGCGCTCGCGTACACTTTTTGCACATAACTCAAATCTGATACTCGGGCTTCCGGTAAATCGTGAAATAAGGCCATTTTCATGACTTTATTTTCATCTGCCCCCCCCTCACGCCTAGCAATTATCAAGGCCAAAAATGCGGTGCGTACCACATGCTCCAAAACACTAGCACAGTCAACGCCCAGGTGTTGACGCCAACCGCGCGGAACATTGCGCAAAGAGGCAATTTCAAATAAAAATTCTAAATCGCGATTAGCCATAAAATTTAAGTTTTTAACAATTTCACAATCGCCTCGCCAAATTCCTTAGCCGCTTCCGGGCCATTGGCGGTAATCAAATTACCATCCACCACTACCGATTTTTTAACATATTCCGCGCCGACACTATCTAAAATTCCAGCTAATTCTTCGTCTTTATCCCAACCAGTCACTTTTTTATTTTTCAAAATTCCGGCGTGCGCCAAAATACGTGGCGAGATGCAAATAGCGCCGTGCGGTTTATTTACCGATAAATTAGCAATTTGATATGACTTTTCATTATCCAAATGCGCCAATGCCCCCGGGCCACCTACAAAAAATATCCCATCATAATCCGCGACATTCACATCCCCGACCAACAAATCAACGCTAGCCAAAGAACCATCTTTGGCAACGGCCTTTCCCATCGCATCACTAGCCGTCACGACCACAAAACCAACGGACTCTAGCACCTTTTTGGTTTCAAAATATTCTTCTTGCCTAAATCCTTCGCTCGCGATAATTAATAAAATTTTTTTAAACATATTTTTCCAATTGTCATCCCGAGCGTAGCCGAGGGATCCCTTAACGCAGCCATCTGTGTGATTATCAGCTTCAAGGGATTCCTCGGTTGCGCTTCGCTTCACTCGGAATGACAAACGCTTTAACTATAAAAATTAACCTCCGGAATTAAATGCGCCCCACGCATCCGATTCAAATCTTTTTTTCGGCCTTGAAAAAATTCCATGGCCTCGCAGACATCATGATACTGGGGCTCGGGTGCTAAATAGCACCAACCGTGTTCAAATAATTTTATTTTTTCATTAATTTCTCGCGCTAAATTTGCGTGCTCATTTTCACCCTGCGCCAACTTTCGCAAATCTACCAATTTCGCTTTTATTTTATCCGCCACCGCGCGATATTCATCTACCAAATTCAAAAACTGCTCTTTTTCTACTCCCGTAATCTGCGTATCAACATGCCGGGCTAAATCAGTTTCTAATTGCGTTAAGGCATCAATTAATTCGCGTCGCTGCTCAATATTAAAATAATCTATCGGCACACCCGCGTGCACATCCTGCAAAGTCCCACCACATAACGTAAAATCTCCATATTTTTCACGCAAACTTGGTGACAATTTCGGCACAAAAAAATGTTCGCCCAATTTATCCCAAGCGCGTTGCCAAAAATGTTTCTTGGCTTTGTGCCACGGCCAGGCCTCGTAGCCAAATGCCACCAAAGCATTTTCAATTTCCGTGACATCCACTGTCGGGTTATTTTCCAACCGCTTCAAAACCTCGGCAATTTTTGTGCGCCGATCCGCCGGAAACAAAGGTGGCAAATCCCGATGAAATAGACGGAAAATATTTAGAGTTGATTCGGACATATATTAATTTCAAATTTTAGATTTTAGATTTTAGATTTATGATTGGTGACCTGATACATCGCCACGCCAACCGCCACACTCACATTCAAACTTTTCTTTTTACCGAGCATTGGCAATTCCACAGCCGTATCACATAAATTCAATAAACTTTTGGAAACACCAGTTTTTTCATTGCCAACAATTAAAGCCAAGGGGAACACTGGTGTCCACTTATATATATTAACACTATTTTTGGTTTGTTCCAAGGCCACAATTTTATACCCTTCAAATTTCAATTTTTTAACCAACCGTCCGGCCTGTGCCACCCCTTCCCAAGGCACTGATTTTTCTGCCCCCAAAGACACCTTATCCAAACGCGGATGAGGCGGACGCGGAGTATACCCAGTCAAATATATCTTATCTACCCCAGCGCCATCAGCTGTGCGAAAAATCGCGCCCACATTATGCGCGCTCCTAATATTTGGTAAAATTAATACGAATTTTACTGTCATATCTATTCTCGAAAACACAAACCAATTTTATAAAATATTGTGATTTTCTCGTAAATATAGTAGAATTGATATACTAAGCTTAAAATCATTATACCATAATTTGACTAAAAACACCGCTACCAGGCGATTACCGATTGCGATATTTTTGAAGTGTCCACGCCCGAAATTGGGACGACTTATCGCTCGGAATATGATTACAAACGGCCAGATGAGACGGAGGAGTGCGGGCGGAAGATAAAAAAATAAATACTTAAAACAAAAATACTCTTTGCCAATATGCCACTAAAAGAAGCGAGCGAAATTTTTGACAAAACCATGGTAGCTTTTGGTTTGGAGAAAAATATAACAACCAACCCCCAAATAATGAAGGGGGTTATCGCAGAACTAAAACTCAACGACTTAAAAACAAAAAACGAGCGCATGCGCAAATTTTTTCAGGATATTATTTCTGAACCGCAAGATTTGCAACCAATGTTTAATAATATAAAAAAAGGCGTGGCATCAAAACATCCGGCCATAGTTGAATTCGCGGACTTGGCGCTTAAAAATAATTGGTTTCGGCCATTCGAGCATATTGCCCGATCAGTGCACGTCATGTTCGTTCTGGAAGCTTTGACCGCCACCATGTGTAATAGCCACGACTTCTTTGTTGAAGTACAAGACCATTACAAAATTAAGGAGAGGGCATGCGGAATTGACACTACCCATTCGTTAAATGCTCTTATGCGCGCGCTAAAAATTTCAAGAGACTTTTTCAAAATCGCCAAGGCTTTCTCGCTGGACCCGCTGATGATTTACTTCCGCATAAGACGTGGTCTGGCGGGTTCACATTTAACAATCGGAGAAGCCAAAAAAATGCTACGTGATAAAAAAATAAATTACTTAGAATACAAGCTACTGTCACCAATTTTAAAAAATAACATAGAACATATAAATGAATTAGTGCGTATAAATATTTACGAAGCTGGTATTACCGAATATCACAACGACTTTAAAACTAATTCGATTTCTGCTTATGCACTATCCGAAGATCTAAGGTGTGACCCTCCCTTAGCCATGTTTAAAAACAAAAATGTTATTCCGACAAAGAACGATGATATTTTTTACCAATCGATCTCTGAAAAAAATAACCTATTCCCAACTGTTAACACAAGCCAAAACTGGGCAAGTCTGTACATTACTTGGAATATGGCCTTTGTGCTTGGGAATTTAGATGACTTGGATTTAATTTTTCCAAAATTATTAATCCCGTCTTTAATAAATGCTGAGCCAGAAAACTTTTTAGGGGTAAGAATAATTTCACTGTGGCTGTCCGTAAATCACAATCTATTTAGGCAGTGCGATAAAATACAAGTCAAAAAACCTGCTAAAAGCGACGAGATGTCGGTCGCTTGGGCGCAAATTAATAAAAAATACGCCTTTAAATTGGCCAAACGCGAAACCCACGAAGATTCTAAAACACTTAAAAAGAATTTTAATAAATTTTTTTCACATCCAATTTATAATTTTTTTAAATTACTATGGGCTCATACTTAGAAATTAACGATACATTGTGTATTACAAATATGGACACACACCGCTCCCAACTAAAACAAATGGAACGAGCGCTTGTAAAATTACTAAGAAAAAAACTTGGTAAAAATTTAGTTTCCTTATTAGCGGTTGGTAGCTACGGCAATTATGACTTTATTGACGGCTACAGCGATTACGATGTCATGGCTTTGGTTAGAAGTGCTGTTAATATTTCTGAAACAGAAATCGACAAATTATCAAAAAAATATTCAATTGATATTCAGTGCTATACTACGCTTGACGCAGATTTTAACAACAGGATAAAAAATAATAATCAAGCGACGAGATTCATTGGAAATTTGGGATTAATAAAATTAAAAAAACAATCACGAATATTGTATGGAAAAAATGTTATTAAACTAATACCAGAAGTCAAAAAAATAATACAACGAGACCTAACAAACGAACTGCAATTTGAATACGAACACGCAACCAGCGCAAATCCAGGATGGAATATATTTAATAGAGAACCGCGAAAATGGATAAATTATATTATTAACATGAGTAATTGTCTCTTACTCAGTAAGGGGGTAACCGTTAAAAAAAAGAATATCCCTGGCGCTTTAGCAAAATGTTGCCCTAATTTTTTGGGGATCCAATACGTTAAAAAAGCGATACTCCTACGTCAAACAAAAAAAGTTTTAAATTTAAGTAAAATAGAAAAAAATAATCTGAAAAAAACTTTACAATTATTTCTAGAAGAATATAAAAAAACCATAAAACCAAAAATAATTATTGTTGATAAAAATGACAAAATTATCGGACACAAAAAACGAGAAGATGTAAAACAAAAAGATATTTATCGCGTGTCCGCCTTGTGGGTTCAAAACTCAAAAGGTAATATTTTGCTTGCCCAGAGAGCGTTTAATAAAAGTCACGACCCTGGTAAATGGGGTGTGGCAGTCGCTGGGACCAACGACCAAGGCGAAACATACGAATCCAACATCATCAAAGAAACCGAAGAAGAAATTGGACTAAAAAATGTTAAAATAATAAAAGGAGAAAAAATCCGCTATACCGGCAAACACAATTTCTTTTCCCAAAGATTTTTCGCAACGATAGATAAACCGATCTCACAATTTAAAATTCAAAAAAGTGAAGTAGCGGCGATTAAATGGTTTAAAAGAAAAGAACTATCAAAAAAAGTTAAAGCCCATCCGGAAAGATTTTTAAAATCAATTGGAAATTTTGAGGAAATTTTCAAAAAAAATAATCAGTAAACCAATAATAAATTTGTTAATTAACAAATTTATCCACAAAAATTTCAATCCCCTTATTTACCTCGGCCACCACCTCAGGATAATAACGGTAATCATGTTTACAATCAAACTTTTTTAACATTTTCGGCTCTGGCAAAATCCTAAAAATATCTTCTACTGTTTCAGAAGAACGAAATTCATCATAAGTTGCATAAACTAACAATTTAGGAGTGCTACAATTTTTTAGCGCCTGCGCGGAATTATATTGCTCGCCATCTTTTCGATAATTTAAAGGCAGACGAAATTCTTTTTGCTCTTTGCTTTTTGATTGTCCCGGTGGCAAATCGCGATAGTCAAGATTAAATCCTCTGGCAATGATTTCGTCAGGCGGTGCAGAAGATGCGCTATAGCTGGCCATTAACAAAACCATGCCTTTAACAAGCAAATTGGAAGCCGCCACCAAGGCCGCGGTCGCCCCTCCCCGACTGTGACCAACAAGCAAGGTTGGCTTATTCCCAAAATATTCAATCAGCTCATTAACCGCTTTAATATAATTAGTGACGGTACACAATTCAATACCACCCGGGCTTTCCCAAGTGCCGGGTGGGTCAAAAGCAACCACAAAAAAACCTTTACCAGCCAAAACTTTGGCGTGGCTTTCAAAATTCCAATAATCTTTCGTGTCTAATCTACCGGGCATTAAAATTGACAACTTGTTGGAATTTTTATCACCGGTAGTTACAACTGCCAAACTAAACGATTTTGTCTTGATAATCTCCATAATTATTTTCTGTACTCAGCTTTATAATTGAGTGAATCTAATCTACTAATTTATATTTCCATTTACCATTTTCATTAGTTAGATCAAAATTTACAATTTTATCAACCTCAAGCACCCCATCTTTAGGATTTTTTCTATTATATGTTACAACCATACGCTTATTACCAATATCATAAACCACAAAATCTACAACGACATCTCCACTAGATACTCTTACACCATTTAAAATCATTGCAAAACTAGTATCACCGGACATAAACAAATCCCGAAATGGGGGATAATTAAATAAGGCTTCAAGATTGCTAGATTCCAAAATATCAAAATTGAGCTCCTCAATTTTTGAAGTCAGTATTCCAAAACCACTATTACCCTCATCCTGCCAAACCAACCTCGGATCTGTTGAACTCAATTGATCAGTGTATCTTCCAATTTGTCTTTCTAAAAATTGTACTGCCTTTTCAACGGTAATCTCACCCGTCTTTAATGCTGGTAATATTTGATCTAATATTCTGATATTACACTCCCTCGCTAGATTATAAATATTTATATACTTAATTGCTACCGCTCCGTATTTTTTATATAAATCAAAAAAATAATCTTGCTGGGGTGTTTTTAAAAGAACGTCATCAGAATCAAGGTGTAACTGCGACGTTTGTGTTTTTGTATCTTGTTCGCCAGGCGCAAGCATAGAGTGAGCACCCCCCACCAGAATATGCACCCGACCTTCTTTAATAAATGGTAAAATTTTACTATCTGCCTCTTTGGCTGGATTAAAAGGATGCTGTAAAATTACCCTAGCGATGTTTCTTCTGGATAATAACTCCTTTAATTTCTCTTCATAACCTTCGCGCCCAAAGAAAGTGGTTGATAACAACCCTACTTCATGTTCTTTCTCATCAGGGTGGTCTAAGGCCTCTTCAACAACAGTTTTGGCTCCTGGGTCAGCTTCTAATATATCAAGAAAAAAATCTTCACAAAAATCATTTTGATGATTTTCTCCAAAAATATATATTGACGGATTTTTAGATTTCAACAACTGTTGAATTCTTTGATTTATCTTTTCTGCACCATCTATAGTTTCAGCTCCTGAATATTCAGGATTATTTACCCAAAAAAATGTTTCCCGCAGAATATCAGCAATAATTTTTTCATAATCCTTCTTTGTTTCTTTTTGTTCCTGGCCACCAATTACTTCTGGAGAAGTTAAATCTGGTTTCTCTTTTTTACCAACATTTTTACCATCCACTTGTCCTTCTGCGTGTGCATTATTTTCAAAACCAATACCAGTGGCCACAGAAGTAACCAGTGCACCAACATATTGTAACCACTCTTCTACTTGACTTCATACCACAGTAATTTAAACTCTATCTTTGATTTCCCGTTGAACGCGCGCCAAAAATTCTTCTTTGGCAAATTTTGCCGGTTTTTCTTCTCCGCGCACACGCACCATTAATTCGCCACCGGCTAATTCCTTATCCCCCACTACGACAATATATGGAATTTTGCGACCAACCGCTTTACGCACTTTATTACCTACGGTTTCATCAGCCGAGTCAACTTCCACGCGCACCCCGGCCAACTTGAATTCATCCGCCATTTTCTGCGCACCCTCCCAATGTTTTTCACCTACCGGCGCGAACATTATTTGCACAGGCGACATCCAAACTGGCCAAACACCAGCAAAATGCTCAATTAAAAACGCCATAAACCGTTCGTGGGTTGATAACGGCGCGCGGTGGATAACGAACACCTCATTGTTCTCCTTGCCCTCGCAGTCGGTGTATTTCAAGCCGAACCGTGCCTTAGCCACAAAGTCCAATTGGATAGTGGACATCGTTTCTTCACGTCCTACGACCGATTTGAACAATACATCAACTTTCGGACCATAGAAGGCCGCCTCATCTTCGGCTTCCACAAATTTCACTTTCATTTCCTGCAGGACCTCGCGAATAATTCCTTCTGAATAATTCCAATTATCCGGCTCGTTCACATATTTTTCCAAGTGATCCGGACTCCACTTAGAAAGTCGAAACCAATAATCTTCTAATTTGAAGATTCGGAAATATTCCATCACCATCTCCATAACCTTTTTAAATTCGTCTTTGATTTGATCTTTCGTACAATATATATGCGCGTCGTTCATCGCCATCGCGCGCACGCGGAGCAACCCTGCCAAAGTGCCAGACAACTCATTGCGAAAACATTCACCATATTCTGCCAAACGCATCGGCAATTCGCGATAACTATGTGGTTTGAAATTATATACCGTATGATGATGCGGGCAATTCATCGCTTTCAAATAATACGTGCCATCGTCCATCACCATCGGCGGATACATACTATCTTTGTAATACGGCAAATGGCCAGAAGTCAAAAACAATTCTTCTTTGGCCAAGTGCGGTGTACGCACGCGTAAATAATTTCCCGCCTCTTCACTTTCTAATGCTAATTTTTCAACTTC
This sequence comes from Candidatus Magasanikbacteria bacterium RIFOXYD2_FULL_41_14, assembly GCA_001784475.1. Taxonomy (GTDB): domain Bacteria; phylum Patescibacteriota; class Patescibacteriia; order Magasanikbacterales; family GWA2-37-8; genus XYD2-FULL-41-14. The sequence continues at coordinate 64,449 of MFRE01000022.1, read as the reverse complement.
ATTGCGAATAATTGTGCCATTTGAAAGCCACAAAACCTGGCCCTTACCAACGCGGTCGTCAAAGAAAAATAATTCTTGTTCCGCGCCAATTTTACGATGGTCGCGTTTCTCGGCTTCGGCTAATAAATTTAAATAATCGGTTAATTCATTTTTTGTTTCAAAATATACGCCATAGATACGTTGCAATTGTGGATTATCACTTTTTCCTCGCCAATAAGCACCAGCCAAACGCATTAATTTCAAACCAGATAAATTCAAACCTTTGGTTGTTTCAATATGTGGACCACGACATAAATCAGCAAACTCACCAGTTTGATACAATGAAACATTCTCCACTGCACCACCAACATCTTGCAATTCTTCAGCGCTCATTTTAGTCGTACCTTTGGTTTTTAAATCATTTAATAATTCTACTTTGTAATTTTGCCCAACTGATTCAAAATATTTAATTGCGTCGTCGATTTTGATTTCTTTTCTTTCAAATGCCAAACCTTGCTTGGCTAATTCGCGCGCCTTGGCTTCAATTTTTCCCAAATCTTCTTCCTTAATATTTTCCGGAAATTCAATATCATAATAAAAACCATTTTCGATTACCGGACCGACGCCAAATTTAGCCTCCGGGTAAAGCGCTTGCACTGCAGCCGCGACTAAATGCGCGCAAGAGTGACGAATTTGTTCTAATTGTTGTTTTTCCATATTTTTTAATTTATGATTTATAATTTTAGATTTAAGATTTATTTAGTAAGCCATTCTTCTTTTAAAATACCCATTACATATTCATCACAATATTTTTTTAACACATAAGCATAAATGTATTTCCGCAAAGTACCTTCTACTTTAAACCCAACTTTTTTGTATGCGCTAACCGCCCGTTTATTATTCGTGAATACTGTTAATTCTAATCGATTATATTTTAATTTTTTAAAAACATAATCACCTAAAATTTTTAAAGTTTCTGGCCCATAACCTTGACCCCAATATTTCTTATCGGCAATAACCAGTCCTAATGATGCTCGTTTATTATTTTTATCTAGACCCAAATGAACATTGCCAATTTGTCCTGCCCCTACTACGGTAATCGCCCACAACATAACGTCTTTTTTTGCTTTTTCTTTAATGAAATAATCCCGCACGCCTTTTTCTTTAATGTTCAATAATTTATTGCCTAAAAATTTCACAACTTCTTTATCACGAAACCACCCAACATAATCTTTGGCATCACTTAATTTTATCGGTCGCAAAGTAACTCGCGGACCTTTTAAAATTATTGGCTTGTTCATATCATGATTTAAATACTTATTTATGTCCGTACACGTGTACGGACGTGCCTACTGCCGATAAGTGTAATTTAAAAAAAATACCCCAATACCTCAAAAAAGGTATCGGGGTCCTTCAAAATAATTTGGCAAAAACGTTAATGCTTTTCACAGCACTAGACGGCTTGCCGGCCGTAGTTCCGACCAAGTCGGAACGAAGGACGGTTCCACCCGAATGTTTAACTTTTATTTGGCTTAGCCCCGACTAAATCGGGATCCTTGCGGATAAACGGTTGGTAACCGTTTCAATCGCCATGTATACATTATATATTATCTGATTTTTTTGTCAAATCAGAACAACCGACCGGACAGAGATCCCGACCTTCGTCGGGATGACAATAATTATTTTATACTTTTTACAACCACCTTAATACGATCAACTGAAGTAGGCGATTTTCTGGCCCAGGACGGCGAAAAACTAACATCTACCGCTGATACATGCTCTAAACCAAGCACATAGCGTTCAATTTCTTCTTTGGTCTGTCCCAAAAAACGCCCGGGTGACAATTTATCAGCATCCACTGCCAAGGTTACTTTAGCTTCTTGGCTAACTGCTAATTGAGCGGTATTTTTTGCCAAATCATATGACGTCAAAGTGACAAGCGGATCTCCGATTACTGCCACCACTTTTTCCAAACTGACGTCAACCTTACTGTTAATTTCTTTAGCAATCATTGATTTTAAATCATCACTTTTGTACCACGCCACTACCGCCGTATTGGAACCAGACAAATTAAACTCGGCTACTGAATCCCCCACGGCATAATCGGCATCAACTTGCTGACTTACTACCGACACCACTGCTTCAAAGCCATCCTGATAAGGGGGTAACTGCTTTATTAAATTTTGCTTTAACTTTTCAATATAAATAGTTCGAGCGGATTGTAAATCAGAGTCGGTCAAAACACCCACCTTATTGCTACCGCCTTTCATATTTTCCGCACTTTCGGCATAAACAAATTTTTGTCTGTCGGCAGATAAACCAGGAATAACAAACTGGCTAGGCCCAATTTCGCTATTTGCGCCAATTTGATCTGCGTAAACTTCAGCGGTAATTTGACCATTCGCCGGTACAACTACGTCGTCGGTTAAGCGAAACATGATATTGTTTGGTGTTAAAAAGCGTGTGGTTTTTACTAGGGGCTGGCTGGCATTACTTTTGTTATAAATCACAAGTGAACCGACGGCGACACTGTCTTCGGATTTATAAGTAGTAGGAAAAAATTTCTCCGTCCAACTAAAGACGGTGGAGGTAACAATACCGCGCACCGCATCATCGGTTTTATCCTTGCCCAGTCCCACACTCAAGTTTGCGCTTTTTACATCTTCTTTAGCGGTGATTATTAGAGTCGCTTTTTTAGAGGTAACAAAAATAATTGTTCCTAAAAGAATAATGGTAACTGCCAAAAATGACAAGGCAATAGTGCGGTAAAAACGCACCGATGGCTCAAAAGGAGCGTTAGTTTCACTGTGGCGTACAATCATATATTTTTGTAAGTAATTAAAGAATTAAGAGCGAAGACTACCTAAGTAAATCTCCAATCTTTAATCTTCAATCTTCCGCTAACAACAGTATTTCGCCAAAACGATTGCTTTTCTGTTACCTTTAAATAAAACTACTCCGACACTCTAAATACTTCTTCAATAGTAGTAATTTTATCCATTGCTTTCAAAATTCCATCCTGGGCCATTGTAATCATGCCATCTTTAACAGCCATTTCAGCAATAGTATATTCCGAAGCGTTATCCGCCAAAATCACACTTTCAATTTCTTTATTCATGGTAAACAACTCATAAATACCAACCCGACCCTTATAGCCCAAACCACTACACTTCGCACATCCTTTGCCTTTATAAAAAGTAAGAGGACGATCTTTAATAGAGGCCTTCGCGTCTGACGGCAAACTGTTAATTATTTTCCCGACTCGTTCTAATATTTCCGAGCTCAACTCCTCTTCTACCACGCAATGTTCACAAATGCGACGCACCAAACGTTGCCCCATCACGGCATTTAAAGCCGGCGCCAACAAAAATGGCTTCACCCCCATAGACAATAAGCGCGGTACCGTGCCAGCAGCGCTATTGGTATGCACGGTTGATAACATCAAATGTCCGGTGAGCGCTGCCTGCACCGCAATTTCCGCTGATTCTAAATCACGAATTTCGCCGACCATACAAATATCCGGATCCTGACGCAAGATACTGCGCAGGCCCTTGGCAAAAGTATAGCCATGTTCCACATCTACCTGGCTTTGGTTTATGCCCTCCATTTTAATTTCTACCGGATCTTCCATGGTGACAATGTTTACCCCCGGTTTATTTAAAGAACGTAAAATAGCGTACAAAGTCGTTGTTTTGCCAGAGCCAGTCGGACCGGTAGTGATAATCATGCCGTTAGGCCTCTCCATCTCACGCTTTAGGCGAACATAGGCCTCGCCCCGAATTCCTAAATCATCAAAACTAACCCCCTTATTGCCACTAAATAAAATTCTCAAAACCGCACTCTCGCCATAAGTGGTTGGCAAAGTAGATACACGCACATCCAAACTTTCATGTGATAATTTTAATGACACCCGACCGTCTTGTGGCTTATTAACAACATTAATTTTTAAACCGGCCAATAATTTAATACGCGAAATAAATCTAGCCCATTGTTCACGCGGTAATTGCGCCACCTCGTGCAAAACACCATCAACCCGATAGCGCACCTTAATTGTGTTCTCTTCCGCTTCAACATGAATATCCGAAGCATTTAAACGTAAAGCCGCCGCAATCATGAGCGACAAAATATCAGTAATGGAAACAATTTTAAAATGCTCGGCCAAACTAGCAATGGTACTTATTTCCGCGCTAAACTTTGCCAATTCTTCGTCGGTGATGTTAATGTCTTTGGTGACAGGCAACACGATCGGTAAAGTGGAATATAATCTTAATACTCGTTCAAAACCATGCTCCGAAACCAGATATGTTGCCACCTTGCAATGATGGCGCTCACCCAGTTGATAAACAAAATCATCATCGGCCGGCAAAGGTTTGGTGGAAGCCAGACGCAATTCAGAAGCGGAAAAATAAAAACAGGCCAATTTCTTTTCACGTGCCACTGACTCTGAAACAATCTTTAAAGCTTCGGAAGAGATTGGGGTCTCATCCAAATTAATATAAGGCATACCCGATGCTGTGGCAATCTGCTTGGTTTCTTTCTCCTTCGCGCGAATATCAATGTCTTTTATTCCTTTATTAAACTTGGAAACCGGGTTATTCCAATCAATCTCAACATCGGGCGCTTTTGGGACGTCATCTTTTTTAAGCAAATCATTAATAGAAGGAAATGGCATGGCAATTATTTTCTTACAAACAAACTTTTTATTCTATTGAGTAACCAGCCCACATAATTTTCGCGATGCATTTTAATAAATAAATACATCCAAGCGCTGGTGTTAAACGCATTAAATATGCCGGCTGATAAAACGAGAATTATTATAAATAAGATTATCGCCAAAGTGACGCCGGCTCCAATCAAGGCGTTCCAACCAGTGACAACCGCGACTAACCAAATTAAAATTGCCGGAATAAACACGACAAAAGAAGATAGTAAAACGCCAATTACCAATAAACAATTAATAACAACTAATAATATTCCCAATTCTAGTACTATCAAAACATGGCGGGCAAGCAGTCGCCAAGCACGCGAAATCGCCGTTGGCACGCTTGCTCCGTCAATCACAACATACCCGGAAGCAAAGATTGTTAACACTTCCACAATCAAGCCGACAGCCAAAGTAACAGCGCCGTAGAGCGCTTGCACAAATGCACCAGCGGTCGTGCCGGTATGATACACAAATACTGGTATTGCCAAAAGTAACAGCGCCGCTTCAAATGCGCGTGCTAAAATAGTCAAAAAGAAAATCTCCCAAAAATTCTTTACACCATAGCGCCAAGCAAGAGTGGTCGGCACTTTGCCATCTTTGGCAAACCAATGGCCTACAGCCGCAATGAGTGCCCCACGGGAAACAACTGCCACAAAAATAAATAAAACTACTAAAGCGACCACAATAAGTATAAGCCAAGCGACAAATATGGCCGACATTCCACTGACATGTCCGGCACCCAAAACTGCGTGCCAAAATGACAGCATGTCTCCATCTGATGCTAAACTATTTACACTAGCTAAATTAAGCCCACCTAAAAAATGCCCTAGCCCCCACTGACCCAAACAGGCGGATAGTAAACCAAAAACCCACAAAATTTTGTGCTCTGCCACAATCTGCCAAGAATGCAGAAAGGCTTGACGATAATTTGGTTCGCGCATAGTGATGTTGATTAGTTTAATAGTTGATTAGTTAATTGGTATTATACCATATTTTGAAAAAATAGGCCAAGCGGTGATAATGCAACAATTAAACAAACAAACACTGCAACACTTGGGCCAGAAAAAACGCTACCAGGCGCTAATTATTTACTTGATTTAGACTATGCTATAGCATATGCTAAAATTTTAATAAAAAAACCGTCCGGCAATCACCGAACGGTTTGTTCCAATTCGCTATATCTAAAATCTTACATCTAAAATCTAAAATTATTTCTCTCCCAATACCACCACAATTTCTTCCTGTTCAATAGTTTCCTTCTCCAAAAGCGCGGCTACTAATTTTTCCATTTCTGGACGTTTGGCCGCCAACATTTTTTCCGCTCGTTCGCGAGCTTCATTTATCAAATGCAACACTTCAGCATCAATCATTTCCGCGGTTTTATCACTATAGTCAACTTGTTCGTGAATTTCGCGCCCCAAAAATATCATGTCGTCACTTTTGCCAAAAGTACGCGGACCTAATTTGTCGCTCATACCATAAGCCGTCACCATCTCACGAGCTAAACTGGTAGCATTACGCAAATCAGACGATGGACCAGTGGAAATCTCATCATTGCCGTAAATCATTTTCTCGGCTACATAACCACCCATCATCATTGCCATCTCATCTTTAAACTGGGTGAGGGTATGATAATGCTTGTCTTCACTAGGCATTTTTAAAGTATAACCACCGGCTGAACCACGAGAGATAATAGATACTTTACGCACGGGATCGCAGTTAGGCATAAAATACCCCACAACAGCATGACCGGCTTCGTGATAGGCGGTCATGGTTTTGTCTTTATCCGAAATTATTCGGCTTCTGCGTTCTGGCCCAAGCAATACCTTTTCTACTGATTCTAACACTTCAATTTCATCAATGATTTTTTTATTGCGTCGCACTGCCAAAATCGCTGCTTCGTTCAAAAGATTGGCCAAATCCGCTCCAGAAAAACCAGGCGTGCGCTGTGCCAACCGATTAAGCGATACCTCTTTAGACAATGGCTTATTAGCCGCGTGAATTTTTAAAATTTCTTCGCGATCGCGGATGTCCGGTAAATCAATCGTAACACGCCGGTCAAAACGACCGGGGCGGAGCAAGGCCGGATCCAAAACATCATGGCGGTTAGTGGCTGCGATTACAATTACACCCAAATTTGGCTCAAAGCCATCCATTTCAACTAATATTTGATTTAGAGTTTGCTCGCGCTCATCATGCCCTCCACCTAAACCGGCACCACGTCGGCGGCCGACCGCATCAATTTCATCAATAAACACAATCGCCGGAGCAGCCTTTTTAGCCTTAGCAAACAAATCACGCACGCGTGATGCACCCACACCCACAAACATTTCCACAAACTCCGAACCCGACATGTGAAAAAATGGCACACCCGCTTCTCCGGCCACCGCTTTGGCAAAAAGAGTTTTACCCACACCTGGATTGCCCATGAGCAGTACACCTTTGGGAATTTTTGCCCCCATTACTGAAAACTTTTTCGGATCTTTCAAAAAATCAACAACTTCAGATAATTCCTCTTTGGCTTCAACCGCTCCGGCCACATCTTTGAAAGTTTTTTTATCTTTATCTTGGCTATCAGCTTGACGCGGATTGCTTTGCCCAAAGCCCATTGCTTTATTGTTCATACCCTGCGCGCTTCTGGTCATAAAATACAAAAACCCGATGATGATAACAAGAGGCAAAATTATTGGCAATAAATTCATCATCCAAAATTTCCAACCACTTTCATCTTTTATTTCCACCGCTAAACTCTGGCGTGCCTCGTCGGTAACACCATAATTTTTCATAAGTTCACCAAACGATTCGGTTGGTTCTTTTTTAAGGGTTTGTTTAGGGGCGTCGGTATCCTGCAGCTCTACTGTCAACGAATCACCGGCAACAGTCACTTTTTTAACTTGTCCGGCGTTAATTTCTTGGGCCAGTTTTGCAGTATCTATTTCCTCTGATTTTTTACTGGTCCCATTTTGAGTCATAGACAAAACTCCGGCTACTAAGACCAGAACCAAAAAAATCATTAAAAAATTCTTGAAAAAATTACGCATAATTGAAATATTGAATAGTAATAATTTAAGATTAATTTCTATATCTCTATTAACAAATCCTACACTAAAAACATGATTTTGTCAATTTATGCCAATTAAATACCCCCGATTGATTCGGGGGTATTTAGCAACGCGATCTTTATATCACTCGGCTTTTTTGTCTGCTTTTTTTTCTTCTTTTTCTTCGCCGTCAGCCAACACATTGTCTCCATCCTTTTCATCTTCTTTTGCTTTGGCCTTTTCGGATTTCTTTACCTTTGGTGCTTTCGGCGCTTTACCAGCAACACCAGCGAGACGCAAGCCCAATCGGTGCTCAATCGCTTCAATGTTCATAATTTCAAACTCCACTTCTTGGCCGATCTTAAACTTCTCGGTAATATTACCCACTGGCTGATCGGATAATTCCGAAACATGGGCCAAACCGTGAATATCTTCGTCGAGCGCCACCATTAAACCAAACGGTTCAATTTTGATAATCTTACCTTTAACCTTATCGTTAATTTTATACTTTTCTCCGACCTGTTTCCACGGATCGCTTACCAAGCGTTTCAAGGACAGATATATCTTGGACTTATCTAATTGAATTATCTGAGCTTTCACATGATCACCCACTTTTAACAAATCACGTGGATGTTCAATTCTCTGCCAAGCGATTTCAGAAATATGAACCAAACCTTCCAAACCTTCGCCAAATTTCAAAAATGCTCCAAATGAAGTAAGCGCACTCACTTCGCCATTAACAATATCGCCAATTTTGTATGATTCCAAAACCGCTTTTTGTGCATCTTCCCAAACAGCGCGTTCGGAAACAATTAATTTTTCCTCTTTTTCATCGGCATCAATCACTTTAACTTCTAAATCCTTGCCGATTAATTCTTGTAATTTTTCTAAAATACGAGATTTGTCACCGCCAGTAACGCGCGGATAATGTTCCGGGTCAAGTTGTGACACTGGCATAAAACCAGGCATAGCCTCCACCTGCATGATAAGCCCGCCTTTATTCGCGCCAGTAACTTTAGCTTTAATAGTAAGGCAATCCTTAGCCCACTTGCGCAAATTATCCCAGGCACGCTGATATCCGGCCACACGGAAAGAAAGTTCCATATCGCCATTTTCATTTTCCATTTCCATCACCGTCGCCTCTACTTCATCGCCTGTTTTTAAGTTGGCGTGTTCACGTGATTCCGCGAATAATTCGCGACCACGTACAATACCAGTAGTAACGCCTTCCACATCAATTCTAACCTCGCCCTTGTCCACGGACAAAACTTTACCCGTAACAATATCTCCTACTTTGGGAACATTAATCGGGTGGTCTTGCAAAATACTTTTAAAATCTTGCTTGCTGACTTTGTCGCTCAACATAAAATTTTATAAACGCTTAATCTGAAAATTTAGAGCGCGCTAATGTTAGCTTTGCTCCAAATAAACAAAAAAAACGCTCTTATCCCGTCCGCCGATAAGGCAGAGCCGAGTGTCCGCCATTGAGGCGGGCTTAATTAATGTGTTAATTATAGCACAAAAACAAAATCTGTCAATACTAGGGGTATTGACAGATTGAGCTTATGTTAAATTAGCGGTTTTTTGGTACTTTTGGCTATTTTTGTCGCCCGACGAGCGCAAGGCGCCATTTTTGCCTTTTCTACCTCTGATTCACGAATGGAAAAACGTCCAGGCACTGGTGCCATTGCTTTCTTGCCCACAATTTTATTGGCCTCAGCCAAATCTTTCGTCATTTGGGCCAAAACATCTTCTTCTTCTAAGGTTAATTTGCGTTTTAAAGCCGTGCGCTCAAACATATTTATTTCAGCCGACAAATGAACAGTCAATGCTTCAAAAGCTTTGCGCGCCAAACTGGCTTCAGCTGTCTTTGCTTTTAAATTACGACTGACAATACGGAAGCGATAAAATCCAAACCAAATCACGCCTACAAGTAATAGCACAAGCGCAAAAAGAGGAATAATTACGGCTAGAACATTAATTGCCAATGATCCGATACGTAAAATAGCTGGCTCGGAAACAATAATAGCAAATTTTTTCGTGACTTCGCTGCGGGCTCCATTATCTTTAGCCACTTGGAACCAAACCAAGTAAGTGCCAGAACGTAATTCTTCGCTCGGCGCAAATATAAACCGCCCCGTTTCGTCGCTTGCTATCGTCAGAATGGTTGGTTCGGCCGCACCGCGTTGGAGATAACCTGTCACTTGACTATTGGAATATGTCCTACCAATTATTACCAACGGCTCGCCCGTCCTCAGACTGTTCGGATAATTCTCAATAACTGGTTTATCTAATGGTACCACCTCAAAATCAACGGACTCTAATGCGGCGTTGCCAGCACGATCAAAGACACGCACTGTTAAAATATGTTTACCAGGATCAAGGGTCGGAGTTTCATATCGGTGAGTGCCATCATCTTTCCAAACAATCGCTTCCTGACTGTCAATCCGAATTTCATAAAAATCAATACCAGAACCAACGTCAATTGCCGATAGGGAAAAAACAACACGCGGTTCGCTTGAATCAACACGCTTAATTTCAACCACTGAAAAATCGGTCGGTACGACAGAATCAATTTGAAAACGATAATTAGTAATACCGCCCCAACCATGACTATTATATAACTGGACATGAAAATACCAAACACCATCATCAATATCCGGCATTTCTTTTTCAGATACAGCCGGCGAATACACTACTGCGGGAGCTGTATCCGCTTTGCTGTCCACTAATAATCGTGCTTTAGTGATATCACTTGATAAATTCCAAGTAAACTTAGCATCTTTAACAGCATACCATTTATTCTGGTCAGGGTGAGTGAGAGAAGTTACAGTCGGAGCCGCTGGTTTACCAGCCGGAACAACGGTCACAGGTGGTGGCGGCACTGGTTTTCCTTGTCCTAAGTCAAACTGCGCATTGCCGGTGCCAGATAATATTTCTGTCCCCTGACCATCATTGGCTAACACCGAACCAGATAAAAACTTAAGCAAACCCGCGCCAGTGGCTTTAACTTTAAAATTTATGGTAATAATTTTACCACTAGTACCAGTATATCCGGGGTTTAAAGCAACACCCTCAAAATTAACTGTACCGGCAGAATTGGAAAAAGACGGCTCTGCCACCCATAAATTAATTACCGAACCGGATTTAGATATGGAGGTCACCTGTAATTTATCCGCCGGAAAATCCAACACGCCCGAAACGGCGTTCATCGCTTTGTCGGCGCTACTAACGTAAACATTCACCGCGATATTACTATTTAAAGCGTACGAACCGGATGCTGGCGATAAATATAAACTGGCCGCGCGCGCCGAGGCCGGACATAAAAGAAAAAATAAAACCGCCAATCCATATTTAAACCCTCCGCGCATATTTTTTGAGGACTAACAAAACAGAAGCAACTAATACTAAGAATAGTATAACATAATTTTGATATTTTTCATACCACACCAAACCGCCCGGCGGTTCTAAAACAACCATTCGCCCGTTGCCACGCTTATCAACCGCTTTCACAAAAATTTTACCAACTAAATTTTGGTCTTTTAAAATATACGGGCTGTCGGTTTTTTCACAATTATCTTGATTGCCCTCGCACACCTCATAATAATCAATCCCCGAACCCTTGTCTTGAGTCGCAAACACTAAAAACCACTGATTATTAAATTCACCCGACGAACGCGTCAATTCTGGTGTAAATTCTTCGGGTAAAGTGCCATCGGGAAATGGCATATATTCAGGCGCAACCGTTCCGGGCGCAACCGGTAAAATGTTTAATTTTAAATTTGCGACCACAGTTAACGCCGCCGTCCCCCGACCATCATTTAATAATAATTTATAATCAGAAAAATTAATTTCCCCCGTGCCTATCGAATTAACTAAAAATACAGCTGAAAATAACAACCCTTTATCACCCTGAAATCCGCCTGGAACAATTCCAGAAAATTGAATTTCGCCATTTCCAACTTTTGGAGTGTCAATCCAAAAATTTATCACTGAATTACCAATAAAAATTTCTTTCACTTCCAACTGATCATCAGAAAAAACCAATTTTCCTTCAAACGCGTTAATCGCTTCATCAACCGAATCCACCAAAACACTGGCGGTAAATTGTTCACCGACTTTGTAATCGGTTTTTGGGGAATTAAAATACAATGATGCGGCCGACACAGGCGCAACAAATAAAAACGCAACTACAAATACTAATACTGCACTTCGTAATTTATTAATTTTAAATTTTACATTGTCATTTTTCATTTTGATATTTTATTTGTCATTTTTCCGCCATAGGCCGACCCGCTCTGGCGGGAATATTTTTGTCATCCCCGCGAAAGCGGGGATCCAATGGCCGACGACCAACGTCTGGATTCCCGCTTTCGCGGGAATGACAGTTAATTATTTAATCCCTCATCCTGTCCAGTAGTAGGCCATGATACTAAAATCCACCAAATCAATTTTGCCATCGTTATTTAAATCATATTTCGCCGGCGGCGACTTCCGTTTATACCAATATGCGGCCACGGAAAAATCCACCAAATTAATACTACCATCGCGGTTTAAGTCCGCTTTTTTATAAGTTGTATCCACCGCTTCATTCACTGATTTTGTCCCGACTTTAAAAGCAATCCGATCGCTATAAGCGCTAATTTCGTTCGCGACCGTGGATTTGGAACGCGCGCTATGATCGCCGATTTCCAAAAATGCCGTATCTAAATTATATAAATACACACCGTCTTTGTCGGCTCTGGCTTTAGCAAAAAATTCTTGCGTGGAATTCACTTGTACCGTAATTTCGCTTTGCGGTAAAGACTGGCCAAAAATAGACAAAGTGTCTCCGCGTTTTACTTCACTTTTATCAGCCGCAATGGTCGGCGCTAAAAAAATTCCAGAAACACGGGTAGTCGCGCCACTAGTAACAAAAACCGGAAAAGTCAAAGCCGATGATTGCCGACCAATATTATCCGTCGTGTACAAAGAAAAAATATAATTGCCAGCAGATAGTCCGGCCAAAGTCATTTGAAAATTAGCGTCCGGTCCGGCCACGGTGCGTATGGCTATTTGGCCATCTTTTAAAAGTGTTACCAAACTGCCCGGATAAGCGCGACCGACAAACACCGCGCTCGTAATTACCGGTTCCGTTGGTGGAATACCGCCACCGCCCCCTCCTCCGCCCCCACCACCGGGAGAAGTTCCGCCACTGGTACAAGCAGTGATAGCAAACAAACATCCGGCCGAGCAGGATAATGTTCCACCCGTGAACCCACTAAAATTGGTACAGGTTTGGCCGTTCAAATCACTGCCATCGCACTCTTCACTATCATCTTTTACACCATCACCACAAACTTCTATTTTAATGGTTGCGACTACCGTCGCCGTGGACACGGCCGAAACCAGATGAGGATAAGAAAAAAAAGCCCCTAATGATATAACCAGTAGGGGTGAAACAAACAAAATGAATTGAACCAAAAATCTTTTCATGTACAGAAGATAATAAATCCTTCGTCACTATGACTCCTCAGGATAACATCCGGCGCGAGTTGGATGTCACTTTTTCGCGATCTGAAACTTAAAATTCTTTTTCACCCAATAAAATAGATAAGCGGACGCGAGCAAAGCCAACCCGATCGTATCGTAAGGATGATAGCGACTGTAAAAAGTTGTTATTTTATAATACCAAGCAGCCAATATATTGGCCGGCACCACCGTAAAACGCAAATCAGCCGCCGCAGCCACACCCACCGCCGCCCCGCCGGTAGCGCGACTTTTTTTAACCGGATGACCTTCTAAATAAGCACGGTATTCTCCCGGCTTGGCGTTTACCGGCAAACTCAATTCCACTTTTACATTTTTTACCTGCCCCGGTTCTAATTCAAAAGTTTGAGGAGTAAATTTAAACCACTCGCGCTTCGGCCACATTTGGGGAATATTTTCATGATATTCCACGGTAGCTTCATACGCGGAAAATTCATCACCGGTATTTAAAATCGGCAAAACCGGCAATTCGTAAGTTTTGCCCGGTTTTAATTGTTCAGTCATTTGAATTTTACCAGCGCCAACACCCACACCCACCCGCGCCGAAACAAAAAGTGGTATAGTCAAAGCTAAACTTATCAATCCAACCATTACTATGATTTTACGCATAAAAAAGTTATTAACTGGCTACCGCCTGTACGGTAACATCAACACTCTGAGAAGTATAGTTGGTGGAAGCGGAAGGCACATAAATGCGCAAATCAAAAGTAGAAGTGGCGGCAGCCGCTTTGCTTGTGTCCAAAGTGGCATAGCTGGTAGTTAGAGAAGTCCAAGAGGAACCAGTCGTAGTGGAAAATTGGTGGGTATACTGGTCGGTGCTACTAGATGAAGCCAGTGTCCAGTTGGCGGAATCTTGGCCTTTGATGTTAAAATTTTCTGTTATATTACCATTGTTAGTAACTGTCTGGATATCTCCGGTAAGTAACGTGCTCGTCATAGCACCGGCTGATTGTGTGCCATAAGCAACAGTGCCATCGGAAACAGTTAATGAAACATTTTGAACTGTTACTGTCGCTGATACCGTGCCGGTATCAGCCCCTTGCGCCGACACCCCAAACGCAAGCGCTACCACAAATAACACGCCTATAACTAAATCCAATTTTTTATTTTTCATAAAAAATAAATTTAAATAATTAACAACTATATTATACCACATAACTTTTTTATCTCCAACCCCCCCCCGCGCGCGGGCGTACTTATCCACAGCACCACTATGACTGAACCGCCAAAATAGTAATATCAACATTTTGCGTGCTATAATCCGAAGTTGAACTTGGCACTTGAATTCTAAAATCAATAACACCGCCGGCATCTGGCGGCACTCCCGGAACCAAAAGTTGATAATCGGCAGTAAGTGGCACCCAAGTGTCACCGACGTCAACCGAATATTCATGGACATATTGGTCTGCCCCTGCCTGCGAACCCAGCGTCCAATTGCCCGGCGTGGACGTTGAACCTTTGATACCCAAATCTATATCCACATTACCATCGTTAGTAACCGTTTGAGAATCTGCAACGGCAATCGTGGTAGTACTGGAACCAACGGGCAAATACCCATAATTAATAATGCCATCTTGAACCGACACCGACACTATCGGCGACACACCAGACGCAGTGATTATTTCCGGTATTTCGGTATAACTATCAATATTATTACCATCTGATTTAATTAACCGCAAACAATATGACGTATTGGCGGTAGCGCCATTATCGTATAAAGAAAAATCCCACAAACCTTCCTCGCCGATTGCGATTGCGCCCACGGAATTGGTAAAATTATTGGCCTCTTCATATGTCTGTTCAATCACATTATTACCAATATTTGGGTCACCCGCGTTTATAGTTAAACTATCACCATCATTAGGGGTGGCATTATCATAATACGCAATTACGGTCGCTCCGGTTACATCAGCATAACTTTCACCGGAAAAAGTGCCGTCACAATCCCCTGATTTTTCCGCAAACTGTAATTTAAAACTTTGGCCACTAGCGTCTATTTGACTGCCGGTTACATGCAAACCCAAGCGCAAACGGAACGGGTCGCCAGCGGACGATAAAGTAGCTGGTAAATTTTGGTTCGCCAGTTTTAAACCAACATCAGTAGAATCAGTATTATTAAAAAATTTATAATAAATTTGATCATAAAATGGTGGGGTTTGTGCTGTACTTTCTATACTATAAAAGGTCGACGGTGAATATTGATTGTTATATTCGGTTAAAATCCAACCGGCGGAGCGGGCCACATTGGAAACGCGCACTTCATCCATTTTGCCATCTAAATAACAATTTAAACAGCCAGCATAGGGACTGCGAGCAAATAATACCGCGATATTGGGATTGTCGTTCTGCGCTGCCGGAATTCCGGAAGTTAGAGCTCCGCTTTGTGAGCCGTTTTTATAAATTATCACGGCAGTGCTGGGATCAAATACACCAACATAATGGAACCAAGATCCGACCGTCATTGCTGCCGCTTCTTGCGTACGTTTTATTGTTCCGCCATCAAAAACTCTCATGGTAGTTAAACCACCAACAGCTGATTCAAAATTAAGTTCCCAAGATTTGGTTACGGTGTTGTTTTTAGACACAAACCTTCTAGCCGACGAAAGAGCATCCGCGTAAACCCAGGTCTCAACAGTAATCGCCCCGGTGATATTAAGCGAGGATGTAACCGGAAGAGAGACATAATAACTGGAACCATTAAAATCCAAACCATCGCCAATCTGCGCGTTTACCAAGGATCCGGAAGGCATTGAACCTTGAGTAGTGCCATGATTGGCATTAGTCGTGCTATCTTTCATCTGGGGCGCCGAACCGGACGGATTTTCTTTCATGTGCCATACGCCCACATAATTTGAATCCCATGTCCCCGTAATATTTTGCTGATCAGCTGCCCCCGTATTGCCATAATACATATAAAGAATAGTATTTGCCGAATTAGACAAGCTCGTCACCTTCACCCAAGTGATTAACTTACCGGTAGCGCTGGTATAACTTTCAATTTCGTGATTTAATTTGGTACCACTTGAATCAGTAAACAAAATATCAGCGCCAGTAGAAGACGCATAAGCTACTAAATTAGCATCAGTCGTACTCACCATTACTGGAAAATTTGCCAAAGTGGTAGAAACCTTGGTGTAATCAATCGTAATTGTTTTTCGATATAACCAACTGGTATTATACCAAGTAACCGCCTGCGCGGTTTGAATTTGCGGTGGTATGCGTGGATTTTGCCAAATCGGTTTGGCATCAGAATAAAACCAAACAAGAATTACCGCAAAAATGGCAACTCCAAAAAAAAATTTTAAGATTGATTTAATATTCTGAAAAAAGTTAAATTTAACGCTCATAAAATTATACCGATATTTTATCACATAAACATTATTTCTTCAATTAAATATTCTAATTACCCCCTTGTCTTCAAGCCGATAATGTGATAAAATTATCACAGTTAAAATGTCAAATATTTATATATGCATATTTCCTGGCTCGGCAACACCTGTGTCAAACTCCAAACCAAAAACTTGGACGAAGATGTGGTAATCCTGATAAACCCCTACCGTCCTGAACAAGGCGATTTCCCCAAAAATTTGGCAGCCAATATCGCCCTATTTTCCCATGGCCCAAACGGGACGATAACCTTGATGCAAAACCCTTTCGTACTAGACACCTTGGGAGAGTGCGAAGTTAAAGGAGTGATGATTTACGCCTACCCACATGCTGACGGCATAATTTTCAAACTTAACGCCGAAGGGTTGTCTATTGTCCATTTGGGAACAACTAAAACTAAAATAGACACCTCCTTAATTGACAAACTCGGCAACATTGATATTTTATTATTGCCAGTCGGTGGTAAAAATGTTTATCTTGACCCAGACAAAGCCGCTGAAACTGTCAACGAATTAGAACCCCGAATTGTCATCCCGATCGCCTATCATTGCGACACTGATAAAAACGTATTGCCGGTTGAGAATTTTGTAAAAGAGTTGGGGATTAAACCGGAAATAACTGATAAAAAAATTATTATAAAAAAGAAAGACCTACCGCAAGACGACAGAAAATTATATATTTTAGAAAAAAATTACTGACATAGCCAAATATGGCATCTGTTAAAAAAAATAAAAAAAAGATGCTGGCGACCGAAGATAAAACCGAGGACTTGGCACGTTTGCGTCAACTAGCTACTCCCAAACAAGCGATTTCTAATTGGCTTTGGTTTCTAGTGATAGCGGTGGGGACAATTATCGCCACTCTCTGGGGCTATTCCATTTACAATCAAATTTCCATTCTTAATTTTGGCCAATCTAAAGAAAAACAACTTTTTACCCAAGGTCAACAAAGCTGGGAAGAAGCTTTCAAATTGACTAAAAATCACGACACCAAAAAAGAATTAGTAAAAGAAAAAATAGCAATAATAATTCAATTACTAAAAAATTCAGCTACTGCCAACACACCCACCAGCGCGTCTTCTACGCCAACAACCGCAACTGCCACTGTTTCTACTACCCTTAAACAATGATTTCAAAATTGATATATGCAAGAAAAAATTCCGCTACCAAAAGGCGACATCGGCAAGCTAACTTTAACTCCAATTGTTGACGAAGTAAAACGTTCATATTTGGAATATGCCATGAGCGTAATTGTCGCGCGCGCTTTACCAGATGTCCGCGATGGCTTAAAACCAGTTCACCGCCGTATTCTTTACGCTATGTGGACTATGGGTTTGCGCCATAACGCCAAATACCGCAAGTCCGCGCATGTCGTCGGTGAAGTTATGGCTAAATATCACCCACACGGTGATGCCGCTATTTATGATTCTATGGTTCGTATGGCCCAGGAATTTGCCATGCGCCACCCATTAGTTGATGGCCAAGGCAATTTCGGTTCAATGGACGGCGACAGCGCGGCGGCCTACCGCTATACTGAAGCGAAATTAAAAGCCATAGCCGAAGAAATGCTAACGGACATTGAAAGAAACACAGTTAATTTTACCCCAAACTACGATGGTTCGCACAATGAACCAAGTGTCCTGCCGGCAAAATTACCAAACTTGCTACTCAATGGCACTATGGGCATCGCGGTCGGCATGGCCACGTCAATCCCCCCTCATAATTTAGGAGAACTCTGCGATGGTGTTGTCCGATTAATTGATGAACCGAAAACCACTATTGAGGAATTAGCGGAAATTATTAAAGGCCCGGACTTCCCCACTGGTGGCATTATTTATAACAAAAAAGATATTTTAGCCGCTTATGCTACTGGCAAAGCCGGTATCGTGATGCGCGCACAAACCGAAATTCAAGAACCAAAAGCTGGTCAATTCCAAATCATTGTTACGGAAGTCCCCTATCAAGTCAACAAAGCAGAGATGATTGAAAAAATCGCCAATTTGGTACAAGAAAAGAAAATTGAAGGCATCCGCGATCTGCGCGATGAAAGCAACAAAGACGGCGTACGCGTGGTAATTGATTTAAAAAAAGATGCCTACCCGCAAAAAGTATTAAACCATTTATACAAAACCACTGATTTACAAACCTCTTTCCACGTCAATCTCTTGGCGCTAGTGGATGGTATTCAGCCACGCGTTTTGAATTTAAAAAACATTTTAGAAGAATTTATCAAACACCGCCGCGTGGTTATTCGTCGTCGTACCGAGTTTGATTTAGAAAAAGCCCGCGATCGCGCTCATATTTTAGAAGGTCTAAAAATGGCGCTGGATAAAATTGACTTAATTATTAAAACAATTCGCGCCAGTAGCGATAAAGAAGAAGCCAAGAAAAACTTAATCAGCAAATTTAAATTTTCCGATCGCCAAGCAACTGCTATTTTGGAAATGAAGCTCCAACAGTTGGCTAATTTAGAGCGCCAAAAAATAGAAGATGAATTAAAAGAGAAAAAAGAATTAATCAAAGAATTAGAATCAATTTTGTCATCAGAATCCAGAATTTCAAAAATAATCAAAACTGAAATTAGCGAAATTAAAGAGCGCTACGCCACACCCAGACGCACTAAAATAATCGCGCATGGAGTCAAGGAATTTACCACCGAAGATTTAATTCCCAATGAACCGGCGATTGTAATGGTAACTTCTGATGGCTATATCAAACGCCTTGACCCCGACACTTTCCGCCAACAAACGCGCGGAGGCAAGGGAGTGATTGGCGTTACCACCAAAGAAGAAGACACAGTGGAGCACCTGCTTACCACCAACACCCACGATAATATTTTGTTTTTCACCAATCGCGGGCGGGTGTTTCAACTCATGGCCTATGATATCCCAGTAGCCAGTCGCACGGCCAAAGGCCAAGCAGTGGTCAATTTCTTGCAACTATCCCCTAATGAAAAAGTTACCACTTTGCTCGCCATGTCGGATGTAAGCACCGCCCAATCCTTGGTAATGGTAACGCGCAAGGGCCTCATCAAAAAATCTGCGATAGAAGATTTTGCCAATGTCCGCCGTAATGGTTTAATCGCACTTAAATTAAGAACCGATGATAATTTAGAATGGGTGCGCCCTTCCACTGGCGACGACGAAATTATGATCGCGACTAAAGCAGGCTTAGCGATTCGTTTCCGCGAAAAAGATGTACGCGAAATGGGCCGTAATGCCGCCGGTGTCCGCGGGATGCGTCTAAAAAGCGATGACGAAGTAATTGGCATGGATATTGTTGATCCCAAAAACAAATCATTAGAATTTTTAACTGTCGGAGAAAATGGCGTTGGCAAACGCACGCCACTCGCAGAATATCGCTTGCAAGGACGCGGTGGCTCTGGTATCAAAACCACGGAAATCACCAAAAAAACCGGTTGGCTTATTCACGGACGCGTTATTGACCGGGTTGATGCTGACACCAAAGATTTAATGTTAATTTCCACGCACGGCCAAGTAATCCGTTTGCCGTTCAAATCAATCGCCACTTCTGGTCGCGCCACCCAAGGCACCCGACTGATGCGGTTTAAAGAAGAAGGCGACAAAGTGGTAAGTGTAACAATGCTCTAATCAATAATAAAAAAACAAAGGCCACCTGAAAAGGTGGTTTTTTTATAAAAAAATAGTCAAAACAATTTTAAAATAATTAAAATTATAAAATATGTAATTTCTTCATCCAATATAACACCGCCGGATCAAATGGCATTTTTTTCATTTCTTCAATTGTATATAGACCTATACTTTTTGCTTCTGCTGTAAAAAGCATAGGGTCTCCAGTTGTTTCGCACTCAAAAACATTCCAGTAGTGAATTCCGATTCCGCGACTACACCAGTTATTTTCTACTTCGCCTTGCCACACCAATTTCGCGCTCGCTATCCCCAAACCACCCTCTTCTTCCACTTCTCTCGCCAAAGCATGCTCTGTGGTTTCGCCGTCATTAATATGACCTGCCAAAACCGCAAAACCACTTGGCTTAATAGCTCTGTCTATTAACAAATACTTGCCTTGCAATTTAATAATCGCCCCGACAGAATAATGTAGGGCGTTACCATTTTCAGTTTTACCAATTTGGGCTGGCATATTATTATTTATACAGTGTATATTCTATTATAGAAGTAAAAAAAATGGATGTCAATAACAAATTTTAATAACCTAATCATCCGCTCAAACAAATAATGCCAATTTGTGCCCTCGGCGCGAAATCTCACGTCGTCTATTCTTTCCTCACACGAAAACCTTCGGGTTTTCGTGGACTTTCCTCCGTGAGTGAAAACTCCCGTTTTCACCCTTTCCCGTTCGATTCGTGCCGATAAAAATATCAGAAAATTCTGATATTTTTGTGCCCTCGGCGCGAATCGAACGCGCATCACCTCCTTCGGAGGGAGATATTCTATCCATTAAACTACGAGGACACTGTCAAATAACTAATTTTTTAAATTCTACGGATTCATTATGTCTGGGTCTCGCCCGGTACAGAGCTGTGCTCTTGCACAGGGTTCATTACCCGCCCGAGGCGGGTCCGCATTTGGCGGAAACTACGAGGACTAACCTAATTTACACTAGACGTCTAATCCACCTCAACGTTTTATACGCCCAATATCTTTTTTTATCAATGACAAAATCGTATGTGCCGGGCGACTCCGTATAACGACCGCCAAACCCAAGCTTAAAACGGGTTACACCAGCATATTGGTGGTAGCTATCAAATTGATAATCAGAAACAGAACCAATATTTGGGGCAACACCAAAAAAATCATAAAATTTGCTTCCTAAACCCTTGGCACGCTTAATTGCTTCCCATTGCAAAAGATATGGAGACATTAAATGGCGATATTCATAGTCAGAAGCACCATAAAGATACGTTAAAATTGATCCGCTCTCAATTAAAACCGTTGTGGCTATTGGCTTACTATCAAAAAAAGCAACAAGCTGTTTAACTGCTGAATTTTTCAAAACCGCTTCATAATGTCCACGCGCATGCAAGCCAAAGTTATCACGTTTACCGGTGACATTCATCAGTTTTAAAAAAATATCCAAATTTTTTTCTTCTTTTATCACAACGCCCTTTTTTTCGGCCAAACGAATGTTGTACCTGGTCTTAGGATGCATCCCCGCTAAAATTGCTTCCTCATTATCATTTAAATCAAGCACCAAGGTAGCGCGCGGATTTAAATCAATTGTTTTTTTTATATTGGCGCTAGTCGGCCAAGCAATTATTGGCTCAAATCTAAAAAAGGTGCAGCCGCGAGCGCTGAAATATTTATTTAATGCTTCCTCAAAATTGCCGACAGTGCCACCACTGACCACCACTGGCCCTTTGGGGCAATAAGCATAACAACCAACCAATGGTAAATCAATATATACTACCAATGCCAACGCCAGTATTTGCCCCTTATCAACAATCTTTAATCGCTCAATCTTTTGGCCTTCGGCAGACAAAATTTCGCCCCACTCGAAAGATTGGGCGAAAGAGGCATTTACCACCTTTGACAGCCATTCATCTATGTTGTTTATTAACTTTATCTCCATAAACCAACTTTTTGCCAATATTGTGCTATTCTAGCAATAATAACACAATAAATCAATGTCTCTTGCCAAAAAGCAAAATATATGGTATTATTTACTCATTATTTTTGATATTTCCCGCCATAAGCGGGTCCGCCTTTGGCGGATAATCTATAATTGTATGGGACTTCCCGGACATCGTCGAACTAGTGGCGACAAACGTCGCCGTGCCGCTCATTTTGCCTTAACGCCTAAAACTGGAGCTACCTGCGCAAAATGTGGCAAAGTTATTTTATCGCACCGCGCCTGCGTTGGCTGTGGCACTTATAAAGGCCGTCAGGTATTGAATGTCGCTAAACGCGCCCACCGCCAGGTCAAATCCGCTAAAGCCAAAAAATAAAAGTGAGGTACTAATTTGAATATTATTTATTTACTATTATTCACGTTGATTCGTGAATAAAGATTCGTGGTTTTATGTCAAATCGCCACTTGGCCAGAAGCATTGCCCTTCAAACTTTGTTTGAATGGGATTTCCGCGGCCGACCCACTGCAGGGCTACCGGCGATTTTAGACCACAATTTAACTGAATTTGGCATTGGTCTTAGTGTTGAGAAAAAATTTGCGGCTGAACTTATTGACTCAATAATTAATAATTTAATTGAGATTGACAAACTAATTGTCCAATACGCACCCAACTGGCCAGTTGATCAAATCACGATTGTTGACAGGAACATTTTACGCCTAGGAATTTTTGAGTTAAAATTTGGCGGTGATGCTGTGCCACCCAAAGTTGCCATTAACGAAGCAATTGAATTGGGAAAAAGCTTTGGCGGACCAGCGTCTGGAAAATTTGTTAATGGTGTACTCGGTGCGCTTTATAAAGATATGGTCGGAGAACCAACCAATCCGTCCGATAAAAAATCGGTTAAATAAAAAATCTAAATTAATTATGTCTTTTATCTTCTATTTCTTAACCATAAGAGATATAAGATAAGAGATAAATAATCTCTTATGAATAAAATAATGAATCTGCCGGAAATCAAAGAACGCAAATTCGCTCTTTTACAGAAGCATTTAGGTATAAAATTTAAACGTCCGGAACTTTTGGTCCAGGCCTTTGTGCATCGTTCATATTTAAATGAACACCGGGATTTTCCTTGCGGGCACAATGAACGTCTGGAATTCTTGGGTGATGCTGTGCTAGAATTGGTAGTGACTGAATTTCTATTTAATGAATATGGCAATCCCGAGGGCGAACTCACCAATTGGCGCGCCGCGCTTGTTAATGCCAATACTCTAGCGGCGGTTGCTTATGAAATTGGTTTAGAACCATATTTATTTTTGAGTCACGGCGAAGCCAAAGACGCAGGCACCAAAGCGCGCGACTACATCATGGCGAATTTATTTGAAGCCCTTAACGGCGCCATTTATCTTGACCATGGTTATGAAGCTTCGCGGCAGTTTATCGCCCGATTTGTTTTAACAAAACTTGAAAACATTTTTGAAAATAATTTACACATGGATGCCAAGAGTCGCTTTCAAGAATCCGCCCAAGAAATTTTAGGGATTACCCCAACCTATAAGGTATTAAAAGAAGAAGGGCCAGATCATGCCAAAAATTTCGTTGTGGGAGCGTTTTTAGAAAAAGAATTAGTGGCCGAAGGAATGGGTACGAGCAAACAAGAAGCTCAAACTGAATCGGCCGAAGCTGCATTAAAAGTAAAAGGATGGAAAGGGCCAAAGACCACTATAATCAAAAGAGGTAAAAACGACCTGGGTTAAATGAGATTATCATAAATACAAATACTTACGGGCCGCTAGCTCCCCGGTAGAAGAACCGCTGGTTCTCTACGGGGCGAGAAATGGTAAACACAAGTCTCTCAGTTAGATGAGATTAACACACATACAAATACTTACGGGCCGCTAGCTCAGCTGGTAGAGCAGATCCCTCTTAAGGATAAGGTCCAGAGTTCGATCCTCTGGCGGCCCACAAAATACCCGCCCAATTATCGGGTGGGTATTTTAAACCCCTGTCGTTCAACCCCGACGCAAGGTCGGGGCTCCAACCTTCTCGCGAGAGAAGCGTCGGAGTGGATAGGTGCAAATAACAAAAAACAATTTATTTAACAATGCCCTCGTCGTTCAATGGATAGGACATCAGGCTTCGAACCTGAAGATGGGAGTTCGATCCTCTCTGGGGGCACAAATTAAAACAATCCACTTATGTGGATTGTTTTAATTTGGTTGCGACCGAGAGGATCGAACGCCGGACCGATATCGCGCGGCCGAACTGACGCCGCGCGATCGGGAGGCGGTGGCTAGACCAAATTTTTGGAAGAAAATTTGAGTCAAAGCCGATCCTCTCCGGGGGCACGACGCTTAGCGTCGTTAGGGGGACGCTAAGCGTTTCACTAAACTATCACGCTAAAAAATATTTTGATACAAATCAAAATATTTTTTTATAAAATTTTTTATTTTAAAAAATTAATTTTTTTGCTCACCACCTGCTTACAGGCCGTAATTCCAACCGCGTCAAAACGAAGACCTGTGCATAACTTTCCTTTACACTATTTCATTTTATTTCATTTCACTCTATAATATATATAGGTCGAAAGAATTTTTTACAACAATGCTTGTCTTGTAAAAAATCTAAAAGATTTTCTCTCGCGATCGCGAGAAAAAAATGTCCCGCCTTTGTCGGGACTAAAAGATGGGAGGTGTTAACTATGGCAAAAAAGAAAAAAGCCGCCAAGAAGACCACTAAGAAAAAGGCGACCAAAAAGAAAGTCGCTAAGAAGAAAGTCGCTAAGAAAAAAAAGAAATAGTTTTCTTTAAAAAAAATATCCCTACCAACTGGCAGGGATATTTTTTATTTCCGCCCCATCAATTAATCACTTTGTTTTGGTTCGGACTTTATTAAATCCATCCGAAATTCCGTACCATGATCACTAAAACCAATTTTTTTATACCAACTCTGCACTTTTGTCTTAGAAAATCTGGTGGTCGCTAATAATTTATAACATCCCGAGTTTTTAGCTTCGGTTATCACAGCGTTTACCAATTTGCTGCCCAGCCCTAAATTACGATGCTCTTTTTCTACATACAAATTTTCCAACAACCCATAAGGCTCATCGTGACGATCATTTTTTATTACCACTAAAAACGCCCAACCCGCGACACTGTCGCCATCTTTGGCAATAATTTGAACAGAATAAGTATCATTTCTTTTATTTTTTAAAAATTCCATATAATATTATGTGATATCAATTAATTATTTTTTTCAAATATTTTCCTAACTTGGCGAAATCAAGACCGGGAAATTTTTTATAACCACAATCATAAAATTTCAAGCGGCTGCGGTAAGGTGTCAGATTTTTATCATCTCGCTCCAACAAATACCAGGTTTTTTGTCGAGCAAATTTTTTCTCTCGTACATCTGGCTGGTGGCTATTAAAAACGATAACATCTAACGGCCGTGGTAAATTATTTTCCAAAGCCGCGATCGTCCCGCTCAAATTAGTTGGCCCGGTCTCGCCAAAAATATGATTATAATTGGTGATTAAACCAATTAAGCGGGCACGCGATTTTTTTACACTTTGATAAATTCCCGAAATGGTCAAAGGGGCAATGACGCTAGTGTATAAACTACCCGGACCAAAAATAATGTAATCGGCATTAGACAGCGCGGACACAGCCGTTGGATTTACTCGGACGCGGGTGGGTAGGGCTTTATTAATCTTCCAATTACGATTGTATTTAGGAACATCAATATTGGCCTCACCTCTAATTATCAGGCCGTTTTCTAATTCTACCGCTAAATCGGCTGGTTTTAAAGTAGCGGGTATAACTTTACCTAATGCGCCGACGCTTTCAGATAATGCGTTAATTGTTTTTACAATATTTTTTGAATATTGACCGCCGAGAGTTAAAAATAAATTACCTAAATTATGTTTATTTAACTTGCCACCAACACTAAATCGGACTTCATAAAAAATCTTTCGCAATATTTTATAATCAGTCGGGCTCAGGGCCAGAATCGCCCGCAAAATATCACCTGACGGAATGAGACCAAACTCACGCCGCAACTCTCCCGATGAACCACCGGAATCAGCGGTCCCAATCACTGCGGTAATTTCTAAAGAATCGGCAAATTTTTTTAGCGCCTGCAGAACAATGGCACTGCCATTACCTCCGCCTACAACCACCACTTTGATTTTTCGCCCCGAGCGAATCTGCTTCGAACGAGTTTTGCCTTTAGTCATATTATTTTATTCAACAGTAACACTTTTAGCTAAATTGCGTGGCCGATCTACATCTCGCCCCAAAGCCACTGCGCTATGATAAGCAAATAACTGTAACGCAATGGTATTTAACAACGGTTCCAACAATTCCATTGTAGGCGGAACGTAAATAATATCATCTGCCAATTCAGACACGCTTTCGTCGCCAACAGTCGCCACTAAAATTAACGGCGAATATCGCGCTTTCACTTCTTCCACATTACTGCGCATTTTTTCATACAATTGATTTTTTGTAATGATAGCCAAAACTGGAAAATTTGGACCCAAGAGCGCATTGGCACCATGCTTCATTTCCCCAGCCGGATACGCCTCGCTGTGAATATAAGAAATCTCTTTTAATTTGTGTGACCCCTCAAGTGCTACTGGATAATTAACACCCCGACCTAAAAATAACATACCAGCGCTGTCTTTATACTTCATGGCAATTTTCTTTATACCATCGTTTAAAGCTAATACTTCTTTCATTTTTTCTGGAATTTCTAAAAGAGCTGCAATCAAACGCTCTCCGGTCGCTTCTGTCAAACGGTTTAAACGTCCAAATTGAATCGCATACAAAATTAAAACCGCCAACATATTGGTATAGGCCTTAGTAGATGCAACCGCGAGCTCTGGGCCAGCATGCATATAGGTGCCACCATCGGTCTCTCGCGCCATAGTAGAACCAATAACATTCACAATTCCGCGTACGTACGCCCCTTTACGTTTAGCTTCACGTAAAGCCGCCAAAGTATCAGCCGTCTCGCCCGATTGGGATATGCCAAACACCAAAGTGTGATGATCAATAATCGGGTCGCGATAACGAAATTCAGAAGCAACATCAACTTCGGTAGGAATGCCAGCTAGACGTTCCATGGCATATTTACCTACCAAAGAGGCATACGAAGCTGTGCCACAAGCCAACAAAATCACTCGCCTTATTTTATGCATCTGCTCAATCGTCATATTAAGACCGCCCAAATGCGCGGTGCCTTCTGCCAAATTATAACGCCCTCGAATCGCATCCATAAATACAGCCGGTTGGTCAAAAATTTCTTTTAACATAAAATGCGGAAAACCTTGTTTCTGCGCGCTGGCTTCATCCCAATCAATTTTTGAGCTTACTTTATCAACACTCTTAGAATTTAAATTACTAATTTTAAATCCCGCGGGAGTAATTTCCGCAATTTCACCATCATCCAAAAATACAACTTCTTTGGTGTGAGCCAGCATTGGTGAAGTATCTGACGCCAAAAAATATTCATCATCCCCTACCCCAATCACCAAAGGACTACCTAACCGAGCGGCTACCAATTTATCGGGCTCGGCACTATGCATAGCCACCAACCCATAAGTACCACGAACTTCCTTTAACGCCGCCCGCACCGCTTCGGTTAAGTTGCCTTTATAAAATATTTCAATTAAGTGTGCCAGAATTTCCGTATCGGTCTGTGATTTTAATTCGTGGCCTTTTAAAAATTTATCTTTTAATTCACGATAGTTCTCAATGATACCATTATGAACTATCACCAAGTCATCAGTACAAGCCGCGTGCGGATGCGCATTGTCCTCACTCACTCCGCCGTGCGTAGCCCAGCGCGTATGAGCAATTCCTACGGTACCACTAATAGTCATCGGTTTTAATTTGTTCGCTAATTCGTCAATTTTCCCCATCGCCCGAACTCGCGCCACTTTTTTACCATCTGATATGGCTACACCCGCCGAATCATAACCGCGATATTCCAAACGACGCAAACCATTTACTAAAATAGGAAGCGCTTGTTTTTTGCCGATATATCCAATTATGCCACACATATGTTGGTTGATTAGTTTATTTGTTAATTAGTTGAACAGTAAATTAAAAGCAAAACTTATCTGACTATCAAATTAATAAATTAACTGATTAATTTTTCCGCTTTCTCTAACTGCTCAACACTATTTACCCCTACGGCTTCGCGTGGATCAATAGCAATAGAAGATACCGGCACGCCCTCGTTCATCGCCATCGCTACTAAATCAGTTAAATAATATTCAGCTTGGTTATTGTTATTTTGCAAAGCTTGCAAATGTGGCCAAAGCCAAAATTCGTCAAAGCAAAAAAATCCAGTATTAATTTCTTTTATTTCTAATTGTTGGGTGTTAGCATCCTTTTTTTCCACAATGCCAACAATATGATTATCTACATCAGAGCGTATTATCCGTCCGTAATCTGCAAAAACGCCTTTCCAACCAGAAAACTCATCAACTGCCACAGTCATCAGAGTAATTTTGCTTTTATTATCTATATTGTTTTTAGCAATTTTACTAATTGATTCACTTTCCACAAAAGGCATATCGCCATAGAGCACTACCACTTGCTTAACTTTACCTTTCAATAATGATTGGGCCTGAGCAAGTGCGTGGCCGGTTCCTAACTGTTCGGTCTGCGTCACATAAATGGCGCGCTCACCTAAATATTGTTGCACTGAATCATCACGCTCATTTACAACCACAACTGGTTTTACGGCTAACCCAGATTTCTCAACCGCGCTGACAACATAATCTATAAGCGGACGACCATGCAATTCATGCATTACTTTTAATTTATGGCTTTTCATGCGCTTGCCTTGGCCCGCAGCCAAAATTACTACTCCTATATTAGAAAAATCAATGGGCATAATTTATAAACGAATTTAACAGCTCGCTCAAATTACCGGCGATAAAAACTCTATCACCATAATTTTTTAACAAATCATTGACAACTTTTCCACTGCTACGCTCATCACGTTCATCGCGTCTTAAAAAAACAACCAAATCGCTAAACTCTTCCAAAAGCTCGTCCGATTCGTCCGCGCGGTCGTTAAACAAAACCGTGTTCTTGCCTGTAAAATCAAAACCAAATAATTCACGCAGTGCTTCCACTTTTCCGCCCGCTTCTTTCACAGTAAAAACTGTATTGCTGTCGGTAAAAATTTTATCAATACCAACCCAGCGCATTTTTTCCATCTGCCAAGAACGCACACCTAAACTCAAAAGATGGTAATCAAAATTTTGATTACAACAAAATTTCAGTAACTCTTTCGCTCCCGGCAAAAGAAGATCAACGCCATTTTTCTTAATTTTATCAACTGCCGCCCGCGTGGCCTTTTCGTCAATCTGTTTATTTTCACTAATACAGCGCGTCCGCACCTCTTCCAAATATCGATCTAATGTAATGGCAATGATTCCATCCTCATCGTTACGGGCGGCCGAATAAAAAGCCCGAGATTCAGCATCAGAAAAACCATTAACCCGCGCAATATCGCGAAACATTGACTTCAACTGCATGGAGTCAAATAAAGTGTTGTCAAAATCAAAAATTATTTTCATTTTTTTATTGGTAACTTGTTCCATAGTTCATCAAAAATACTTTTTTGAGTTTCAAATACTCCCTGATTTTCAATTACTACCCCCAAGGGTTCTCCGCGCGCATCCAAAGAAATATACGCGGTTTTGCCCGGATAGATAATAATATAAGTTCCAGTATCTTTCACCTTTGGCAGCCACTTGCGCTCATCAAATCCACGCAATTCTCCTCCCGCGCCTAAAGCAATTACTTTTACCTTTACGCCTTTGGCAATGCGCGCGTCCGAAAAAGACGGAAAGTCAGCGTATAAATATTCACGCACTCCTTCTGCCGAATAAATCCGATAAGTTGATTCTGCGTCTCCTTCACACACTGCCAATACATCTTCTAAAATATTATTTAATTCTTTTTTTTCATAATAACGCGCGACTGGGCGCTGACCACCGCTGTTATAAATTGCCTGTAATTCAAGCGTCATCGGCTCCAATCTTTTTTCCGCCAATTCCAATTCCACTCGCTTTTCTTTGGCTAAGCGCTTCAGCTTGGCCGGATCTTCCGCTACAAAGGTCTGGCGTGTTTCTTGTTTATAAAAACCAACTAACCCACGCTCTTCTAACCATTGTAGGGCATCATAAGCTGAACCGCGATTTAAACCGCTCGCTTGGGCCAAATCGCGCACTGAAGCAGGACCCAGACGGAGAAGGGTTAAGTATGCTTTAACGCATTTGTCACTAAATCCTAATTTTTTTAGTATATCTATGTCCATATTTTGGCTAACATTAGTATAATACTAAAACAAAAAACTGTCAACTTTTTTTCGACAGTTTCTGTGGATAAAGCTAATTTTAAGGTAATTTAAGCCATTTTTGCTCGCGGATCTAAGACATTGTTTCGCAATTCCTTCCAAGGATATATTGGCCAAGCTTCAATTTCTCTACCAGCATAGTCAGGAGAAAACTCCGACCAGGGTTGCTTATATAACACCGCGTAGCGCACTTCTCGGGGTTGTTTCATGTCCATATAGGACTTCATCATTTTTAAAGTTGAGCCAGATACTGCCATTTCGTCAACAACTAAAACCTTTAACCCGCGCACATCTTTAGTTAACTCTTGGGTAATAACCGGTCGTTCCATTAAATCTTGATCTTTGCCAGCGCGTTGGGTTTTGCTAAAATCAATCTTGACCACATACAATTGTTTATTACCAAGCGTATAGGCAATTAAAGCGGCCGGAATTAAACCAGAGCGCGCTATAGAAACTATCATATCGGGCTCAAAGCCATCATTTTTCATTTTATCTATAATAACCAGTGTGTCATGCTCAACATCTTGCCATGATAAATTTACTACCCCCTTGCTCTTTTCGTAAAATTTCTTTGGGTCAGTTGTCATATTTTTTATTTTTTAATATTATTTTATGAATAACAAAAGGAGGATTTATCCCCCTAATTTACTATAACCTACACCCGGTCATTACTACCCATGACAATTTTATTTTTATTAATATAAAATTCTTTTAATACATCACGCACTTCACCCAAATACTCACGGGGGTCAACTACGGTTTTATTCTCGGCAAAAATTTTACGCAACGTCGCCGTGGTAATCAACCGACTGTCACTATCAATATTAATTTTACACACCGCCTGACCGGCGGCGACCCGCAATTGATCTTCCGGAACACCAATCGCTTTTATCAAATTAGCGCCGTACTTATTGGCTTCTCCCACATAACGATGAGGTACTGACGAGGCTCCGTGTAAAACAATTGGAAAATTGGGAATTTGTTTTTCAATCTCTTTTAGAATATCCAAACGTATATGTGGGTTAACTCCGGGTTTAAATTTATGCACCCCATGGGAAGTGCCAATGGAAACAGCCAAAGAATCTACCCCCGTGCGTAAGACAAAATCCGCTACTGTTTTAGGATTGGTATAATCAGAAAGTTCGGCGACAACATCATCCTCCACTCCGGCCAACTCCCCTAATTCACCCTCAACTGTTACCCCATATTTATGGGCATAATCAACCACTTTTTTAGTTAAAGCCACATTATCTTTATACTTTAAAGACGAACCATCAATCATAACAGACGAAAAACCGCTGTCAATACATTGTTTGACCATTTTAAAATCAGGCCCGTGATCTAAATGTAAAACAACCGGAATCGGTTTTAATTTTTTTTCTTTAGCGACCCGTTTCATCATTAAAACCGCTCCATATACCAAATGTGGCAAAATTGATTGGTCCACATAATTACAAGCACTTTTACTGGCTTGTAAAATTACTGGCGACTGAGATTCCAAACAAGCCAAAACTATTGCCTGAAGTCCTTCTAAATTATTAAAATTATAAGCGGGCACAGCATAGCCACCACTAAGTGCCTTTTTAAACAAAGCACGAGTATTAACAAATCCTAATTTTTTATAACTAAGCATAAGTAAAAATTATTTGTTAATCTTCCCCTTCCCACTCGCTTAAAAATTTATCCATAAAAATTTTAGTAAATTTAACGCGCTCTTCGGCAATTTTACGTCCGGTCTCGGTATTCATTAGCTTTGGTAACTTTAAAATTTTCTCGTAAAAAAAATTAAAACTGGTACCATCAACTTTTTTATGCAGATAAACCGAACGCGGCAATCGCTTGCGTACTTTACGTTCCGGATCGTGGATAACTCTTTTAATGCGTCCACCCGTTGCAAAAGTTCGAGCCACGCCAATAGCCCCTAAATTTTCCATCCAATCGGCGTCTTGAATAATTTTACCTTCCAAGGTAGATGGCGAGATTGTGTCATCGCCCACGAACATACTTTGCTCAACAATTTTGACTATTTTTTTCTGAATATCATCCGGAATTTCTAAAACGTCCATCATGCCACGCAATACCAAAATCCCTTTTTCTTCGTCAAAATCCAATTGTTTATAATCACCTAAATCATGTAAAAGAGCGGCCAATTCTATTAATTCTAAATCACCGCCTTCAATCGCTTGAATCCTCTTGGCTGTCACCCAAACCCGCTTAACATGATACCAATCATGACCAGTTGGTTCGTTAATTAGCTGGCGCTGAACGTAGGCACTCACTTTCTTTACTGATTCAAATGACATAAAATTTATTATTTTACAACTATCCTTCAACGTATTTTACCATTATTATCCAATAATTACAAGATTTTTGCAATTAAAAAAAGACCATTGTCCTGGCGGTGGCCTACTTTTGCTTGAAAGCTATCATCGGCGCAGGAGAGCTTAACTGCCGTGTTCGGGATGGGAACGGGTGTGGCCTCTCCGCTTGTACCACCAAGACGATGGTCTTTTTTTTAAATTGTAATTTAATAAAGCAAATGCGTTACTTTTTAAGCACAGCTTAGTGCTCTCGTCGTACGCTCGACCGATTAGTACGTCTCGGCTCAATTCCTTACGGAACTTACACCTAACGCCTATCAACCTGGTAGTCTACCAGGGGTCTATAACGAATGTTAATCTTGAAGACGGCTTCACGCTTAGATGCTTTCAGCGTTTATCCGTGCCGAACATAGCTACCCAGCGATGCACCTGATGGTGCAACTGGCACACTAGAGGTTCGTCCACTCCGGTCCTCTCGTACTAGGAGTGAGCCTTCTCAACATTCTACGCCCGCAACAGATAGGAGACCGAACTGTCTCCATGTATTAATATATTATATTAATTTAATCCACTATTTCTAATGGTATAGACTATATCACGCCCCTCTTGTCCTTTTTCAAGGAGTAGGGGCCAAGCGTATGATAAATGCGTTAGACGCATAAATCTCATCCTTTCGGAATCAGTCGTTACGGGGAGTATCAAAAAATTTTCTTACTGCCATAGTTGTATTGCGCCGACGTTTCGAATAATTTAATTGCTGAAATTGGTCAATATATTTACCGACTTTTAACAGTAATTTTTTATCTAAACGTTGATAGCGCGGCAGCAGATTAGCAATTTTTCTGGCCACGTCCACATGTGATTTCTTTAACCTTAAATATGGACTTAATTGCTCCAAAATTTGGAGTACTAACTGAATACCAACTATGGTATATTCAGCCATATTATCATTTCTGATCCGTACATACCCAACGCTATTTAATTTTGTTTTTAGCCACCGAAGATGCGCCACGTGAATGTCTTTTTGATAAAAGACAATACTGGCACGAACTTGATAGCCATTAACATAATCTTTGCGTCGGATGAATTGAAACATTATACTTCCGTCTCCATCGAGGAAGCCGGCAATATATGCTTTTTCTTCATTGGTCAAAATCACACTGACGAATTCTCTTCCCTCGGTATTGCCCTCTTTCCGTTCGGTCAAATTTTTAGAAAGGAGGGTTTCACCGATATAAGCTTAATTTTACTAATATGTTACCATATTAGGTCGCAAGTGTCTACGACGTTCTGAACCCAGCTCGCGTACCGCTTTAATTGGCGAACAGCCAAACCCTTGGAACCTTCTCCAGCTCCAGGATGCGATGAGCCGACATCGAGGTGCCAAACCGCGCCGTCTATATGGACTATCGGGCGCGATCAGCCTGTTATCCCCGGAGTAGCTTTTATTCGTTGATCTTCCACTCTCCTATGAGAGATGGTCGGTTCACTTACTTCCGCTTTCGCGACTGCTCGAATTGTTGTCCTCGCAGTAAAGCCAGCTTTTGCGTATGCACGTCCAGGTCGATTTCCATCCGACCTAAGCTGACCTTTGTAAACGCCTCCGTTACTTTTTGGGAGGCAACCGCCCCAGTTAAACTACCCACCAGACACTGTCTTCTTTCCCAGATTCATGGGAGAAAATTAGGCACAAAATTAGTTAAGGGTGGTGTCTCATTGTCGCCTTGCGGCTCCCACCTACACTGAACATAAATAAGCTTGTGTCAATATCAAGTTGTAGTAAAGCTTCACGGGGTCTTTTCGTCTAGTTGCGGGTAAGAGGCATCTTCACCTCTCTTGCAATTTCACCGAGTCCCTCGTTGAGACAGTCGCACCATCGTTATACCATTCGTGCAGGTCGGAACTCGCCCGACAAGGAATTTCGCTCGACGCTTCCTTTTTTGCGTAGGACTAAATCTTCATCCGTTCGCGAGTTGGCGAACGGGGCACAGCGTATAGTCTCTTGGGGCCAAATGGCTTCCCTGCCAATTAAATGGCATTTAGCTGTAAGCGGATTACTCTTCGCATTACTGCGAAGCAAGGTAGCTTTTTTGAATGGCTATGTTTGATCACTTTGCTGATCAAGATGCGTGTTTAATATTTGCTACAACCGTCCCAATCCTAGTAAACTCAAATTTTGAGTTCACTACCTTAGGACAGTTATAGTTACTGCCGGCGTTCATCAGCGCTTCAGCTCAAAGCTTCTCCACCCGAAGGTGAATAACCTCTCCCCTTAACGTTCTGACACTGGCCAGGCATCACTCTCTATACTTCAGCTTACGCTTTTGCAGAGAGCTGTGTTTTTGTTAAACAGTCGCAGTGCGTCTTTTGTTGTAACCCTCCGAAGAGGGCAGGCCTTATCCCGAAGTTACGGCCGCTGTATTGCAAAGTTCCTTAACGAGGGTTCTCTCGTACGCCTTAGGCTTCTCGCCTCACCCACCTGTGTCGGTTTACGGTACGGATACTTAAAATTTAACGGCTTTGGGCTTTTCTGGGCATTCTATCCCCTAAATTTGACTCCACCCGAAGGCTTCATCTCATGCTTGCGCAACGTATATATTCAAAACACGCTTTAAGCTCAAAAATGCGCACCCTGACCAAATCTTAAGTAGTGCGGGAATATTAACCCGCTCTTCCATCGGTTACGCCTTTCGGCCTGGCCTTAGGATCGACTAACCCTGGGACGATTCTCGTTGCCCAGGAAACCTTGGATTTTCGGCGTCCGGAATTCTCATCCGGATTTTTGTTACTTATGCCTGCATTCTCCCTTCCTTGCGCTCCACCCCGGCTCACGCCTAGGACTTCAGCGCACAAGGAATGTTCCTCTACCAATCCAGCGCGCGACGCTGAAAAATCAAAATGTAAATATCAAAATGGAAAATTGCGGAGTCGCTACGCGACCGAATTTAATCGGTGAGCGAAGCGAACACTTTAATTTTGATTTTTGATATTTTATTTTTACATTTCTCAGTGCCACGCACTGAAGTTCGCAGCTTCGGTACCATATTTTAGCCCCGGTACATTTTCGGCGCGAAAACTCTTGACCAGTGAGCTATTACGCTTTCTTTAAAGGATGGCTGCTTCTAAGCCAACCTCCTGGTTGTATGAGAATTAACACCACCTTTTACACTTAATATGGATTTAGGGACCTTAGCTGGCGATCTGGGCTGTTTCCCTTTTGACAATGAAGCTTAGCCCCCACTGTCTGACTCCCGAGCTATACATTCTGGTATTCGGAGTTTGGTTGAAAATGGTATCCCGAAGGACCCGATTTTCATCCAGTGCTCTACCACCAGTAGAAACGCTCGAGGCTAGTCCTAAAACTATTTCGAGGAAAACCAGCTATCACCGAGTTCGATTAGAATTTCTCTCCTATCCACAACTCATCCCCGAGTTTTGCACGGCTCGTGGGTTCGGACCTCCCGACGCCTTTCGGCGTCGTTCATCCTGGTCATGGGTAGCTCACCCGGTTTCGGGTTATATATATGCCATTATTTGGTCGCCCTATTCAGACTCGCTTTCGCTGTGCCTTCGGACCATAGGCCCTTAAGCAACGACATACACACACTCGCAGGCTCATTCTTCAATAGGAATACCGTCACCCTTGCGGGCTCCGG
The DNA here is from genome assembly GCA_001784475.1 of Candidatus Magasanikbacteria bacterium RIFOXYD2_FULL_41_14. Taxonomy (GTDB): domain Bacteria; phylum Patescibacteriota; class Patescibacteriia; order Magasanikbacterales; family GWA2-37-8; genus XYD2-FULL-41-14. The sequence goes on along the minus strand of MFRE01000022.1, from coordinate 27,878 downwards.
CTCTTTGTAAGCACACGGTTTCAGATACTATTTCATCGCCCTCACCGGGCTGCTTTTCACCTTTCCCTCATGGTACTTGTTCACTATCGATCACTAAAAGTATTTAGCCTTAGACCATAGTCGGCCCAAATTCAAACGGAATTTCACGAGTTCCGCCCTACTCAAGAATATAAACTATGAATTATTAACTCCTTTCGCGTAAGGGGCTATCACCCGCTTTGGCGGCTCTTTCCAGAGACCTTCTACTAGGAATGTTAATTTTTCACCCATCTTAACAGAAAACGGCGTTTACATCTTATTACCCCGTATAAACAACGGTCTGTCCTTTAATCTGAAACTTCAAACTAATCCGAAGATCAATCATCAATTACAGAAACATTTATACGGTTTAGGCTGCTCCCTTTTCGCTCGCCACTACTAAGGGAATCTTTTCAATTTATTTTCCTCTGGTTACTGAGATGTTTCACTTCACCAGGTCTTCTTCGTATACCTATGTATTCAGTATACGATTCTGTCTTACGACAGAGGGTTTCCCCATTCGGAAATTCCCGGATCAAAGGTAGCTTGGGACCTCCCCGAGACTTATCGCACCCTGCAACGTCCTTCATCGTCTTTTAGTGTCAAGGCATCCACCGTGTGCCCTTGTTGAAATTGCGTACAACGAAAACACCAAATTGTGCTTTCGCAAATTTAATTTTGCTTACTCTTACCCTATTTGTTGATTTGCTTTACTAAATTGTCAAAGTACGGTCATTCATAATCCGCGATGCTAGTAAAATTTTTTTACTGGCGTCGCGAACTGCGAAAATATTTATTGTCTAGTTGTCATCCTGAACTTGTTTCAGGATCTCTGTCAAATTTTATTTAATTGTATATCCACCCGAGGCGGATTGTTAACTGACACAAAATTTCCTTCACCTCCGGCTCGTAAATTTTTGTCGTTTTGAAAAAAAAGAACCGCTCGTAAGCGGCCCTATAAAATACAGAAGATAATTCTGCTTTTAACCGCTTGGATATTTTGAGTAAGAATTAGAAATCTTAAACATGTGCTATTTAGATTCTTCTTTTTTCTCTGCTACGCAGAGATGGTCTTACCCAGAGGTCCAAGCGATGCGTCTCTCCCAGGTCTTATGGACGTGGTCCCGACTAAGTCGGGATAATGTAAACGTATTGCCGATTATACATTATAACAAAAACTTTGTCAAGGGGGTGAAATGGGTACAAAATGTGGATAACTTGAATACAATTTTTACTCAATAACCCGGCAAATGTGTGGGGGTAAAAATTAACTAATTCGCTAAGGCCTAATTAACTAATAAAATGTCAAATTTCCATAGGAAACTTACTAAACTTTCCCTTCTGCGCCCTTCCAGTCAGCCAAAAATTTCTCAATGCCCTTGTCGGTCAATGGGTGTTTAAACATTTCCGACAATATTTTAAATGGAATGGTGGCAATATGAGCGCCAACCAAAGCCGCTTTTTTAGCGTGTTCCACACTGCGCACCGAAGCCACAATTATTTCTGACTTGAAATTATAATTCTTGATAACTGCCACTGATTCGGCAACCATCTGCATACCGTCTTCGCCAATGTCGTCAAGCCGACCCACAAATGGTGAAATAAAACTGGCACCGGCTTTAGCACAAAGCAAAACTTGATTAACCGAAAATACCAAAGTAACATTAACTTTAATACCTTGGCCTTCTAATATTTTAGTGGCTTTCAAACCATCCGGAGTACAAGGAATTTTCACAATAACATTTTTGTGCCAAGCGGCCAGACCCTTGCCCTCTTCTACCATTTTGTCTGCTTCCAAACTGATTACTTCGGCCGACACTGGGCCGTTAACAATTTCACAAATTTCTAAAACCATTTGCTTAAAATCCCGCCCTTCTTTAGCAACCAAGGACGGATTAGTGGTAACACCATCAATCGCGCCCCAATCAGTCGCGGTTTTTATGTCCCCGACATTGGCTGTATCCAAAAATATTTTCATACGAATAAAATAAAATTAAAAAAATAATTTAGTGCCGGGGAGAGGACTTGGTTTCGACTAAAATTTTTGAGAAAATTTTGTCTAACCACCGCCTCACGTCCGCGCGAGCGGATATTGTTCCGGCGTTCAAGTCCTCAGTCGCGACCCAAACTATTGGGTCGCTTCTTGTGCCGGGGAGAGGACTTGAACCTCCATGGCCTTGCGGCCGACAGCTTCTAAGGCTGTTACGTCTGCCAATTTCGTCACCCCGGCTTAATTCACCATATTTAACCACAAAATCAAACAAAAATCAAACTTATACCAAAGTAACACGAATATCACGCCAAACTCATGATTTTCCGAGCATCTTGAATTTTGGCTTAAAATATAAACATCCTACCGGATAAATATAACTAGACCATGCTTTAGCATACGCTATCAACTAGTCTAAAAAAACACCTCTGAACAATTTGCTCAAAGGTGTTTATTTTACTAATTAGAATCTTCGTCCACCGCCATGGCCCCCACCATGTCCGCCTCCGCTAAAACCACCTTGACGAGGCGGACGACGTTCAAACGGTGGCGGTTCTACAAAACCTTCCGGTTTCGGTAGAAGCGCTTTCATGCTTAAATTAATACGACCCAAATTATCAACTTCTTTTACTACTACTTTTACCTTATCGCCAATTTTCAGCACATCACGCGGGCTGTTAGTGCGTTCCCAAGCAATGTCTGATACATGCACCATGCCATCTTTACCCGGAATGATTTCAACAAACGCGCCAAAATCCTCAATGCGCATAACAGTACCTTCAAACTGTTCACCCGGAGCTGGATCGTGAGTTAAATCGTGAATCCATTTTTTGGCTTTAACCATACCTTCGGATTCATGAGCGGTAATAAATACTGAACCATCTTGTTCAATATCAATATCCACTCCGGTCTCGGCAATAATTTTATTAATCATCTTGCCACCCGGACCAATCACATCGCGAATCTTTTCCGGATCAATTTGAATAATTTCAATGCGAGGCGCGTATTGAGACAATTCAGCGCGTGGCGTGGCAATAACTTTTTCCATGGCGGCTAAAATTTCCAAACGCGCAATTTTTGATTTGGCAAATGTCTCTTGCACAATTTCCCAACTCAAACCGGTGGTCTTGGTATCCATTTGAATAGCGGTAATTCCATCTTTCGTGCCGGTAATTTTAAAATCCATTCCCCCCGGACCATCTTCCACATCTTGTAAATCAGTTAAAATTTTATAGCGACCCTTATCATCACTCGCCAAGCCCAAAGCAATTCCGGCTACCATTTTTTTGATTGGCACGCCAGCATCCATAAGAGACAGTGTAGAACCACAAGTGGAAGCCATTGAAGAAGAACCATTGGAACCCAAAACTTCCGACACTACGCGCATGGCGTAAGGAAAAGTTTTTTGATCAGGTAAAACCGGCTCCAAAGCACGCTCCGCCAAAGCCCCGTGGCCGATTGAGCGGTTGCCAGCGCCCCGAAGTGGCCCGGCCTCGCCATAAGTGGCGGGGGTGTCGTTGTAGTGGTGCATATAGCGTTTGGTGCTGTCTTCAGACATAGTATCAATTGTTTGCACATCACCCGGCGCGCCCAAAGTAACCACCGACAATACTTGAGTATCACCACGCATAAACATTCCTGAACCATGGGTACGTGGCAGTAAACTCACACCAATATTCAATGGTCGGATTTGATCTAACGCGCGACTGTCCAAACGCTGACCCTTGTCTAAAATTCGTTCGGTAATAACTTGTTCAACATAAATTTTGACACGGCCAATAATAACTTTAGTGGCATCCGCATCTGCTTCTTTAATTTTTAACATCTCGGTAACTGCTTGCGTAAAACGATCAACCATTGTCACACGAGCGCGACGGTCTGGCTTCGGGGCGTCAAAAATCCAATCATCAGCATGACTGCCGACAAATGCAATCACTTCTTCTTCCCAGGCCCGTAATTTTTGTTCCGCTTCCGAAACATCTTTTGACAAATCCAATTTCTTTTCACCAACTTCAGCTTGAATTTTTTTGATAAAATCAACCATTGCGCCAAAACTGTCAGCACCAAATTTAATGGCCGCGAGCACATCATTATCAGCCACATCATTTGCGCCTGCTTCCGCCATTACCACCTTACCATCCGAGCCAGCCACCACGACATCAAAATCACTTTTGGTACGTTCGGTCACAGTTGGATTTAAAATCAATTTACCATCAATCCTACCCACGCGCGCGACTGAAATCGGACCGTCCCAAGGTAAATTGGAAATTGATAAAGCCACCGAGGCCGCGATCATTGCTGGCACTTGCGGATCATTTTCACTATCGTACGAAAGCGCAGTCAAAATCACTTGCACATCATTGCGCAAGCGCTCATCAAAAAGCGGCCGAATCGCACGGTCAACCAAACGACCGGACAAAATCGCGTCTTCAGTCGGACGGCCTTCGCGTTTAATGAAACGCGAACCCTTAATTTTCCCAGCGGCGTAAAATTTTTCTTCAAAATTCACCATCAGCGGGAAAAAATCCAACCCCGGACGAATGTTCTGACTCATCACCGCGGTTGCTAAAATTACCGTATCGCCATAGCGTACTGTACACGAAGCGTTGGTTTGAAGTGCCAAACGCCCTACCTCCACGGTGAGCTTTCTTCCTGCCCAGGTAGTGGACCAATCTTTAATATCCATATTGGATACCTTTCCAAAGCTGATTTGAGAGCTACAGACCCTCTGAGAGAGTGTCTATGTGTCCTCAAACCAGCAACTAAATAATTAAATTTACTAATTTGTCATCCCCGCTCAAGCGGGGATCCGGCGACTGGATTCCCGTTATTACGGGAATGACACTTACTTTCTGTTTCTAATCAAAAATTTGCTCTGATCCGCGCTTAAATCAATAAAATCATCTACTGTTTCTTTCAGACGACCAGAGGCGGTTTCGCCAAAAGCCACCACTTCTACTTGTTTACCTTGATTGCGTAAATATTCTACCAATGGCAGATAATCACCATCGCCCGACACCAAAACTACCGTATCAATACTCGGCGACAAACGAATCGCATCCACGGTAATGCCCACGTCCCAATCAGCTTTTTTTTCACCACCATAAAAAATCTGCAAGGGTCGTTCTTTAGTTTCAATTCCCAAGTTATACAAAGCATCAAAAAACGGTTGCTCTTCTTTGCCTTCGGTAGAAACCACATAAGCGATAGCGCGAATTAATTTGCGCCCGGCCGTGGCTTCTTTGACAATATTGCCAAAATTAACTTTGGCGCCAAATAAATTTTTAGCGCTGTAGTACATATTTTGGACATCAATAAACACCCCAACGCGCTGGTCGGGATGTTTTAAAGGGTGGTTCTGCTTATTCGCTAGGTTCATCTTCGTCAATTAATTCCGACTCTTCATCTAATTTTTCATCAACTAGAGTCGCGCCGGGCTTAGTCACCTTGCGGGCCTGTTTGATCTTTAATTTCTTGGAAATTTCCTCAAAACTCTCCGCATTTTCTTTTTTAAGATAGCGCATCAAACGACGACGGGCGCTCACTTTGCGCAAGAGTCCACGACGAGAAGAATGGTCTTTCGGATGGCCTTTTAAGTGCTCAATGAGCTCTTCAATTTCCGCTGTCAAAATCGCGATTTGTACTTCGCTGCTGCCGGTATCGCCTTCGTGGGTCTGGTATTTCTTGATTACCGACTGCTTTTTCTTAGGATTTAACATACATGCATAATAGTTACCGCCGGCTTCGGAGCATGTTCCTAACCGTTCGGGGTTGGTTTTGGTCTGTCATTGCGAGGGATTTTTAGCCCGTGGCAATCTCTCCACCCAAAACAACCAATTATTAATGGGGTAATGATAGCAAATAATTGAAAATTTGTCAATGTCTAATATCCAACTACATTAAGGGCAGCTCTCACCTGGATGGTAAATGGGGGCGTGCTCGCCTGTGCTTATCTCTCTACCATTATACCACCTTACCCCTCCATTATAGCTACAGTCTAGCCAGCATTTTATACCCGAGTCCTCAAAAGATATAGCAACTGGGTCAACATTAATACACGGCCCAAAACCGGCATCGCAATGACATGAGCCAATGGTTTCAAGAGGCGGCGGCGGTGGCACTGCGGGCGCTGTTTCCTGCTGAGGGTTAAGGTTACTTACTGAATATCCAATACAGTTTGGCATGCTCACATTGTTATTATACACAATACCTATCGCGCTCCCGCAGATTGAATCACAAAATGTCTGTCTGGGATCGCCTGATGCTTCATCGGCTGTGGCAGGATCAAAATCAGCCGGATAAACACTGCTCAAAATTTCGGAACATTCATTAGTAGTTCTACAAACACAAATACCAACAATTGATGGGTCAGTATTTCCAACAACTATACTGTGTGGTATTTCTGGCAACGCTTCGCTTATCGGTTGTTTTTTTAATCTATTAAACACAAAACTCGCCAAACCCCAAGCACCCAAAATAATCACGAGACCAATTAGGGCTTGTTCAATAATATCTTTGGCTTTGGTAACATCTTCGGCATTGCCACGGGCGATCATCCAACGCGTACCACCGTAAATAAGGAGCAGCAAGATGGCAATGCTAATTAAAGCCAGCGCCCCACCCAAACCATTACTCACAATGTTCGTTACACTTACTTCCTTATACCCGGCTCCCAGCCCAGTCGTGTCTAAACCGTGTAGAATTGAGTCGGCGGCATGCGCAAAACCATAATTACCTAAGTAAGCCACTACTAATACCAAAACCATTATTATCACAAAGAAGGTTTTTCAAAAAAAATAAATACCAAAAACTTTACTAACTACCTTAGGATTATCACGGACACCCATGTGCTTGATTGGGAGCAAAGTTGTCTGAAAAATCTCCACACAAATTGTCGCACCAAATCGCGGTATAATTTATCTCATTAACAACAACTTCGCTGTGGCAAGTATCATTTTTTAAATCACCATCGCCCAAACCGCAGTAACATACATCATATAAATCCGGAAGTGGTAGTGGTGGAATATCTGATGGTGGTGGGCACACTCCGTTCGGACAACGATCACAACCCGCCTCATAAACTCCAGAAATGCAAACATTTTGGCATAAACCGGCCTGCCAATCATTCACGGCACTGCTTGAATCAGTACAACTACTGGAGCAATCGTCTTCAGCCGTAGCTAAACAACTACCATTTTGACAAACACAGGCCCCAAGCTGAAAATCGGGCGTTGGAGTTGGAGGAAGTTTGCTGATAAATTCGCTACAGTCCGCCTGTCCAGTCGCCGGACTAATAATTTTATAATCTGAATCGCCATTACAATATGCCTGACAAAACCCAGGCGCATCCAATTCACCTGGCGCTGTTGGTGTCAAATTAAATTGATACAGATTTTCGCAAGAATTATCTGGGCAAACACACAGACCGATAATGGCGTCTTGTGCGCCACCTATAATATCAGTCGCAGTATTACTAACTTTTCCTTGCAACCTCCCAAACACAAAACTCGCCAAACCCCAAGCGCCCAAAATAATCACCAGGCCAATTAGGGCTTGTTCAATAATATCTTTGGCTTTGGTAACATCTTCGGCATTGCCACGGGCGATCATCCAACGCGTACCACCATAAATAAGCAGCAGCAAAATGGCAATACTAATCATGGCCAGTGCCCCGCCCAATCCGGCCTGGGCAATACTCATCACAGTAACTGTCTTGGTATATCCCGCGCCCGGACCGGTCACGTCCAAATTATAAAGAGTGGCGTCGCGCTTTGGCTCTTGCGCGAAGGCAATATTGCCCAAATACGCGCCCGTCGGCGCCAACACCAAAACAACTACAAAAGTTGCGATAAAAATTTTTAGTTTCATAAAAAATATATTTTTATTGTCATCCCCAACTTGATCGGGGATCCAGTCGTGTAGTTAAATTTCTGGATTCCCGCATACACCGGGAATGACATATGATTATTATACCACAACTTGATTTTTTCTTCAAAATAGTATAAAATCGCAATACTAGCGACCCTGTCCCGATTCCGCCTCGCGGAATCGCGGATCCTCGATTTTATTGCGAAATAAAATCGGGATAGTTTCCGCCCCAGGCGGACCCGCCTTGGGCGGACAATGGCTCTTCATAGTTTAATGGATAAAACGCGGCCCTTCTAAGGCTGAGATGCAGGTTCGATTCCTGCTGAGGAGACAAATTAAAACCGCATCTTGATTATTTTGATTTATTTTGATATAATCACTCGGTATTTAATCGGTGTTTTAGAAATTCCCGCCTCACGCGGGCATATGGTGCCTATGGTATAATGGTTATTACGTCGGTTTGTGGAACCGACAATACGGGTTCAATTCCCGTTGGGCACCCCAAATTATATTTCTCTGTTAATATATAACGCGTTACCTCGGCCACGCCGTTTTTTAATTTAAGTTTATCAATATTGTCTTTTAATTCCAGAATTTTTTTATCATCAAACAAAATTTCTAAAACACGACTCGCCAATTTACTTGGCTTCGGTTCGTAATATCCCACTTTATTTTTTACCACAAATTCCATATTCCCCTGTTCCTGTTGCCAAATATATGAATTTAAAACTAATGGTTTTTTAAGGAGTAAACTCTCAAAAACTACCGCCGGTCCGGCTTTACCAACGACAACATCTGTCGCCGGCATAATTTCCGCTAAATTAACAAAACCAAATACCTGTGCAATGGCCGGGTATTTTTTTTGTATTTTTTTAACTTGATTATAAAAATTTTTATCACGCCCGCAGACAACGATAATTTTTATACTTGGTTTGTCGTCTCCGCGCACTTTGTCCTTCGCGCGCGTTTTGTCATCCCCGCGACAGCGGGGATCCAGCGTTTGGTGATTAACGACCGGATTCCCGTTTTTACCCCAAGAGTACTTGTCACTTCGTTCGGGCGCACTGGAATGACAGGTGGCGAACTCTTCACACAACGCCCGCACAATTTTAATGCCCTGCGGCAAACCATTGCCTCCGCCCGCGACTAGCACTATCTTATCGAATTTCTCTAAACCCAAAGAAACACGGCTAGCCGAAACACTTACCGCCGAAGCAACAAATGCCGGATTAAGCAAGGGGTTAAAAATTTTTATTTTGTCGTCTGCAATTCCGGCTCGCGCTCCAAAATCACGCGCCCGCGCCGAAAATACAACATAATTAACCTCTTTTTTTAAAAACCAATAAGGTGGAACGGTGAAAGGATCGGTTACTAAACAAAAAATCGGAATCTTCAAATTTAATTTTGCCACAATTTCAACCATTACCGGCGTTAAAAAAAAGTGAGCAGACACGATTTTATCAAATTTACCGTCAATAATTAATTTTTTAATATCGCGATAAAAAAAACGACCGAAAATCCAAGCGGTCGTGGCGATTATGGGCCGACGAGTGTAAATCCAATATAAAAATTTCCAAACCAAAGGTAGATAATTTGTCGCGACAGTGTAACCGCCGTCAATTAACCAACCAACCAACCGATTGGAACTTTTTATTTCAAAAATTTCCACGCTTTCGCCCGGAAAATTTTGACCGCATTCAGCGACAATGGCTTTAGACGCCGCCAGGTGTCCACCGCCACAAAGAAGATAAAAAATTCCTGTTTTCATCTATTATTCACAGCTATCTGAAGTTCCGCAAGACCGGCCATTTTGGATTTGTTCAATATAAATGATGGCACTGGGGCTAGTGGTCCTTTCTGCTTTGGCCAATTTAACCGCTAAGATGGTTATAGAATAGGCACTCAAAATAATGATAAGGCCAATTACGGACTGAAATAACAAACTCTTTGATTTTTCAATTTGTTCATCTTTACCACCCGCTGTCATCCACAAAAAACCGGCATAAGTCATTAAAACCACAAAAATTATACCAATAAATCCCAAGGCAATCTTAATTATATTGGCGGCGATCATCCGCGGGTCAGTGTAAGTGCCAAGGTCCACGCCATTCCCAGCGCCAGCTGCGCTTAATTGCCCGCCAATTTCTTCACTCACATTTGCGGCGCGCGCGGAAAAAATATTTAAGCCAACTAAGGCGACTATTATCACCATGCCAAATACTAATAACTTTTGATTTTTCATAAAAATAATTATTATCTTGTCAAAATATCCCAATAGCCGCTCGCCGCTTGGGCAAATCCATTCCAAAACCCGGTTGTGGGCGTACCGGCAGAAGCAGGCGCGCCGACGGCCGGCGCGGGCGCGACTGTATATCCCACTATTCTTGAAGTTACAAATATACTAATGCTAAAGGCGGCCAAAGATAATATGAGACCGATTAAAGCGGCTTTTAAAATATCCGTGGCTTTTTTAACTTTCTCGTCATTGCCACTGGCAGTCATCCATAAAAATCCGGCATATACTGTTAAGGCAAAAAATATTGTGCCCACGAGCGATAAAGCAATAGTAACAATTTGCCCAACTTTAGCTGACAAAGCAGTGCTAGACGTATCATTTGGGCTATAACCGGCATTTTCCGCTATCCCCCCCAACAGATTACCCCCGGCACCATCCTCACCTAATATATCCGGCGCTGCTAAAGTCGCTATAGTTGGTACTAACAATAAAATACCTACAGATATGCTTACAAGAAATTTTTTCATAAATAATAAAATTATTTGCAACAATTTATTCCACCTAAATCATCACAAGACCCTATCATTTTTTTCCCAATCTCCAAACAACCATTTTGACACTGGCCACCTACAGCGGCGCTGGTACATTCCAACGATGAATCAATCGGGTTACTGCCTTGATTATTCGGCATATTTGAACGGCTCAACCTTCCGGTCACAAACGCCGTAATCGCGTAAGCCATTAAAATTATCGCGAGTCCGATTAAAGCGGCTTGCAAAGTATCTTTGGCCTTGGTTATTTTCTCATCGGCGCCTTGGGCCGTCATCCAACGGATACCGGCGTAAATTGTTAAAATAAAAAATATCGTGCCCACGGCCGCCAAAAAAGTATTAATAACATTGCCGGTAGAAATCGTTATTTCGCCTTCCAAACCGGCGCCGCCCCCCAAGGTATCCAAATATCCACCCGCCTCATTTAAGCCGGGCGCGGCCCAAGCCGGCGCGCTAAAAAATAATGAAAATAAACCGACTATTATAATACTACCAGCAAAAATATTTTTTAAAAATTTGTTCATAACTTTTTAGTAAAACCTATATTACTGGATCCCCGTTGTCACGGGGATGACAATTTGTAGTGTCATTCCCGCCACGACGCCGGATTTTCGTAGTGTCATTCCCGTGTAAGCGGGAATCCAGAGTTTGACACTGTATGTTTGCGACTGGATCCCCGTTGTCATAGGGATGACAGTTGCCCGCTTTTTTTTATAATGCCCCCACCCGACTGGTAACAAACGCCGTAATCGCGTAGGCCATCATTGTAATTATTAGCCCTACCACGGCCGCGATTAAAGTATTTTGGGCTTTTTTAATATGTTCATCATTGCCTTGCGCGGTCATCCAACGGATACCGGCATAAACAGTCAGGCCAAAAAATATTGTACCAACAAGCGCGAGCACCATATTGCCAACGTTGCCAATACCAAAACTTAAGCTCTTCTCCATTTTAGTTAATTTGCCCACATCCTCCAATTTAGTAGCGGAATTTGAAAGAACCAAAGCCTGTGCCGCCACTACTCCCAACACTGGCATTAACAATGCCACCATCATTATAGAAATTAAAAAAGTTTTTTTCATATTTAATTTTACATTTACCTGTCATCCCCGACTTGATCGGGGATCCAGAGTTTTTTAGTAAAATACTTATTGCGACTGGATTCCCGTTTTCACGGGAATGACGATTCCATACCAATTATCTTAAAATTTGATTTGTTAATAATTATTATCAATGGTGCAACAAATTGGTTTGTCCTTTTTTAAACATTCTCCAGGCCGAACTTTAAGTAGAGTACCTGCGTCTAGGGCAGATGATGTACACTCACTCATATTACTAACACAAAAACCTCTCTCACCTCTGTCCCCATATACATCGCTACACTTCAAGTCAAAACTACCCCCCCTCCGCGGACGCACCACCCGCTAAAGTACTAAACACAAAAGTGGCAATCGCATAAGCGGCTAAAACAATCACAAGCCCAATCGCCGCTGTTTCCAAGGTTGTTTTGGCCTTAGTTACGCGCTCGCTATTGCCCATCGCTGTCATCCACACCGCGCCGGAATACAAAATCAAAACAAAAAACACTACCGCCACGAGCGATAGCGCCAAACCGACAATTACACCAATTAAACCGGGGATACTCGTTTGCCCGGCCACATCAGTTGGTAAACCGGCGGCCTTTTGAACAGTATTAATACCATAATTAGTGGCTTTAGGATCAGGCGGAGCGGCTACTGCCACAGTAAAAGCCGGCAGTACTCCAACTGAAAAAATTGCCAAAAATATTGCGATATTTGAGAAGAATTTTTTCCAAAACATATAAATGTTAGAAAGTATCATTTCTTTTAAACTCGGGATGTGTCATTCCCGCAACAGCGGGAATCCATGGTTTGATACTGTATGTTTACGACTGGATCCCCATTGTCATGGGGATGACACCTTCGTTTTGACCAGAATGACATTTGGTTTTACCGCCAGAAGGGGGCGCGCCTGTTTCCATGGCTTTTCAGCTGAACAAGCGCGCCCATCCATTTTTTTCAAAATAGAACCCATCTGACAGATAAATATTACTAAGTATTTGAGGTAGCAGTTACCAACTGAGCAATAACGTAGTTGGCCAAGGCGTAGGCGGACAAAATAATGGCAAGACCAATCACGCCGGAGAAAATCCATTTCTTGGCTTCTCCAACTTTTTCGTCGTTGCCACCAGCAGTCATCCAGGTAAAACCACCAATTATGATAATTACCACGGCGACAATGCCGAGTAGTCCGAGCGCAACCCTAATTATTGAGGCGACAGTATCGCGCACATCGCGCGAACCTAAACCAGTATAAGAACCGTATACAACCCCCAAATCATCGGTAGTTATTGGTGTTTCATCAGCAATAATGGCGTGAGCCGGCGTGGTCGGAGCTAAGACCGCCACCAAACCCAACATCATCACGCTCAAAATTAATCCGGAAAACAATTTATTCATAGTTTCACCCCCTTTCGCAGAATCAACATATTTGATTTATTTATTATTGTCATTCCCGCGAAAGCGGGAATGCCGAGGTTTACAGTTGTTTGCCTGGATCCCCGCTTATGCGGGGATGACAGTGATAAACCTATAAAATAGTATAGCACAAATCGCGGAAAAAATAAAGGGCTTTTGGGAATTTTAAGATTATGCCGATTTTAACTAATTTTTAGTGTTAAACAACGCCGGTGGTAAGTGTATTTAGAACAATTGCCAGCACTAGGTATGCCATAAACAAAACCAACAGACCCACTATTGCCCAGATAATGGTTTTACTACCCTCTTTAATTTTTTCCGGGTTCCCAGCTGCCAAGAGCCATCCCTGCGCCCCCCAAATTACCATAAAAAGCGCGAGCGCGCCCGCCAAACCCATAGCGCTTTTAATAACCGTGCCAATAATAAAAGGAATGTCTGCTTTCTTATTTTCCAATGGGTTAGTGAGACAGGTATAACCGCCCGGACAGCCATTTTTACTAACCGGAACAGTCGGGGTGATTTTTTCTAATCCAGCCGCTTCCATATTTTCCGAAATTACTCCATTTAAGTCGGGCCCGCCAATCATTCCAGGAGATAAAGTACCATCATTTGCTGATTCTACCCACCGGCAAGTAGCCTCAAATGAAACGTCCACGTCAAGAAGCATGGTCACACTGCTGGGAACTTCATATTTCGCAAAAAGCTCATCCGTGGTACCCAATGGTAATAGGTCGCATTCAGCGCTATCTTTCGCGTATTCACTTGGAATTGGAAAATCAATTATGGTACAAACACTATCGGTATAATCAGTACAAATAGCATTCAATTGTTCTGTGGGAACAACCACCTCACCCAACCAATTTAACCCAATTTGTCCACGACACAAACAAGCACCACCAGCCAAAACCGCCGTTGGTAATAAAAATAGGCCGACCATAAAAACTATCGTGGCAGTAAATAACATTTTTATTTTCATTTTTTTAATCATACACAAACTACTAAAATTTAGTCATCTAATCAAACTATCCATTTTGTAATAAATTAAGCACGCTCTGCACCAAAGCATAGGCAAACAGCTGGACGACGATAGACAAGGTGCACCAAAACATTATCGTTTTGGCTTTGGTGATTTTTTCCGCATTGCCCATAGCGGTCATCCACAAAAATCCGGCATAAACATAGAACAATAACAAGAGCGAGCCAATGGCGTACATAAAGAACTTTAAGGCCACACCAATAAAATTATTAATTTGGCCGGTGGCCGTCTCGCCACCCGCTTTTTTAGCCAACCAAGACAAAGGGTTTAATTGCTTGGCGGCTTCGGCTCTTACGCTTTCAAGGTCAATATCAACGGTGGATGTGGAAACATAGGCTTTGCGATTGCGCGCGGAACAATTTGGCTCATCCGGATAAGCGGTATCGGTTGGATTAGCACAATGCAAAGTGCAGTCGGTTTTGTCTTTCACGGTTTGGGTGCACTCCACCGACCCGTCGGTATTATTAGCACAACAACAGCCATAGCCGTTGGCGGTATTATAATGACAATCTATAGTCGGCCAATTTACAAAATTATCATATTTAGCAGGCCAAGGAATATCCTCAAAATTTATTAAACATTCTTTTCCGCTATCATTTATTTTTAAACTAGCACTAACATAAGGGTTGCCAATGCTTTCGTCACCATTAGTATCCAAAAAATTAAACTCATTGTGGAGAGAATAGAGTTTTGCCCCGTCAAAAAATTTTCCGGTATATTTTTGAGTAGATCTAAACGCGCTAAAATCAAAAGCCACATGACAAATACAAAAACTAGTCTCAACGCATAGTGTCTTATTGTTCCCAATATTTGCAGCGGTGCCATCTGCTTCCCACAAAGAATTTAGATACATATCTTCCGAAGTATAACTACTGGCGGCGACCATCCCGGGCACAGCTAAAAATGTTGCCAATCCCACTAAAATTAAAACAATTTTTTTCATATATAGCAATGTACCACATTTAACCTGCAATGACTTACTAACTAAAAATTAAGCAACCAGACCAAACTATCCATTTTGTAATAAATTAAGCACGCTCTGCACCAAAGCATAGGCAAACAGTTGCACCACAATTGATAATGTGGCCCAGAACATTATCGTTTTGGCTTTGGTGATTTTTTCCGCATTGCCCATAGCGGTCATCCACAAAAATCCGGCATAAACATAGAACAATAACAAGAGCGAACCAATGGCGTACATAAAGAACTTTAAGGCCACACCAATAAAATTATTTATTTGGCCGGTGGCCGTCTCGCCACCCGCTTTTTTAGCCAACCAAGACAAAGGGTTTAGTTGTTTTAACATCTCGGCTTTAATACTAGTGAAATCAATATCAACGGTGGATGTGGAAACATAGGCTTTGCGATTGCGCGCGGAACAATTTGGCTCATCCGGATAAGCGGTATCGGTTGGATTAGCACAATGCAAAGTGCAGTCGGTTTGGTCTTTCGCGGTTTGGGTGCACTCCACCGACCCGTCGGTATTATTAGCACAACAACAGCCAAAGCCGTCGGCGAGCATATATTCACAAGTAATGTCCTCTGGCAAAATCGGATTCATCTCATAATCTCTGTCTCCATCAACAAATGTTAACTGGTCCTGCATAAAACACTCACCTTCTTTTACTGTCAATTTAGAACCATATAACTTTTCAACATTTTTTCCACCATAATCTGCCGATATCATTCTGATTTCATACAATGGCCACGCGTCGGTTTTAAAAACCCCAACAAAAAAACGAGAGCGTGATATCCAAGTGCCAAGATCATAACCTAGGGAAACTTCCGGAAAATTTAGCTTGCAATAACAAAAATTTTCCGTGGAACATTTTGGTTTATTAACGCTAGCGGACGCAGGGTTATCATACTGATGAAACCTGGCATCAATATGCTCCAAAATGTAATTTTCAGTTGACGCCGAAACAAAGTTTACATTAACAAAACATACCAACAAACTAATTGCTACTACCAACAATTTATTGCGACTTTTTTTTCTAACAAAATTATCCTTATTCAAAAACATAAACTATCTAATATTTTGTTTTTTAATCACAATTTTCTTAAATGCTGTTAAACCTATAATAATTTCAACCCGCTACTAATCCCCACGGCCTCGCCCAAGAAGTTCACCAACACATACGCGGCGAACACCACGGCCAAGCCAATCAAAGCGGAAAGGATAGAGCCGGTTCCTTTTTTAACTTTTTCCGGATTGCCTTGCGACAAAATTAAGATAAAACCGCCATAGATAAAAAACAACAAAGCCAGCGCGCCCACAATCGCAAACAAATAACGGGCGATATTAATGCCCAGCATTACAAAAATACTAATATCACGGCATTCCGGCATTAAAATATCAGCGAGTAAACAATCGGGAATAAATCGGCTTTGGCTCGCACGCACGCTTCCGGCCGAAGTTTTAAGCGACTCCAACTGCTTTTCCCATTCATTTTGGGCGATTTCACATTTGTTTAAACCGCCGTCAGCGGTATCAGTAAAAAATTTATAGTTATGGCCGGGATATTTAGAATCATTGCAAACACCCTGACAGGCAGCTTCACCGGCAACATCGGGGATACAAGCACTTTGAGAATCACTAATACTATCAAGCCCGGTCAATTGTTTTTCTTGCGGAAAAGCAGCCGAACAAAAACAAGTGCCATTTTCCCCAACAGACGTTGCCCCGGCAAAAGATGTGGCTAAATTATCTCGGCTTACCACCCAAGCACTCAAAGCGGTGGCGCACTCTTCGTCAGTGGCATAAAATGTTCCTGCTACGCTACTACATACAGTAGAAACACAACTAGGTTCATTCGCCGCCTCTTCACACACTGGCGCGCTTAACATGTTATAAGTTGCTAAATCTGTTGCGGTTGACAAATCGTCCACGCACAAACAGTTCCCAGTCGCCCGTGCCGCCGATGCCGGCACTAAAATAAACCCAACCAAGGCAAAGGCAAAGGCGACAACACTTAATATTTTTAATTTATTTTGCATAATTTTGTCTTGTCATTCCCGCGCAAGCGGGAATCCAGTTTTAAATTAATATATCGGATTCAATTCTTTATACAAATCTCGCCACAATAGATTATCTTTTTCTATTAACTCTAACTTCCATTTTCTTTCCCATTTTTTCATTTGTTTTTCACGACTTATGGCTATATTTATATTATCATATTCTTCATAGTATACCAACTGGTGAACATTATATTTTTTTGTAAACCCAGCAATTAAATTATTTTTATGCTGATAAATTCTTTTGACTAAATTATTTGTTAAACCAATATATAGAGTACCATTTTTCTGACTGGCTAAAATGTATACATAATATCTTCGTTCTAACATACATACTTTTCTGGATCCACGTTGTCGCGGGGATGATAATTGCCGGCTACTGGATCCACGTTGTCGCGGGGATGACAATTGACGACCACTGGATTCCCGCTTGCGCGGGAATGACAACTACAACGTTTGATTAATTTTGGCGGCCGTTTGATTTAATAAATTCTGCCGATAATCATTAACGCCAACCGCCTTCTGCGGCAAAATAATCCAACTATCCACCATATCACTTACCGCTTTTAAGGCAACGTCATAATTACGACCATGATACCAACTTTGCGCTACCAAAACCTGACTGACAAATGGCAAAAGTGCTGAATTTTCTTTTTGAGCGGATAAATAAACGCGCAAAGCCGACGGCCGACCGGTGGCATCTAAATAATCTTTGGTCGCTTTGGAGTGAGTTAAATAATCAATTAAACTCCAGGCCGCGTTTTGATTTTTAGATTTAGCAGTAACAGCGCTTACCCAATAGTTAGCGGCATTGACTGGATTGTCTGGATCCAATTGAAACAAAGGCAGTACACCAAAATTTAATTGCGGAGCGCGCGCTTTAATTAAAGAATGATGATAACTATACCCGATTAAAAAACCTACCTTGCCACTCACAAACTCATCCAACGAAGCCCCCATTTGGTTATTCCAAGTATAAGTATCACGACTGGGATTGGCAAAGTCAGTATAAAAATTTACCAGATTGGTCGCCGCGCTTTGATCTTTTCCATTACCTCCGGCAAATACCGCCTGCCCATTAGCATTAACAAAAGGCACTTTGCTTTGAGCAAAAATTACTTGTAAAATATCATCCACACCAGCCACATTTTTACCACTTCCCAAGGCCGCGCCCGCTTGCGTCACTTGTCCGGTACGACTATCGTATTTGGTAATTTTCTTAACATCAGCTTGAAACTCCACCCAATTTTTCGGTGGTTGGGCAATACCCGCGCGATCTAACAAATCTTTATTATAATAGACCGCCAAAGTATCTAAAGATAAAGGCAGGCCATAAATTTTATTATTCAACACCACATCTTGCTTAACTGCCTTGACATATTCGCTGTCCAATTGGCCAATAGTCGGCAAAGAACGACTAACGGGTGTAACTGTGGTGTTAGTGCCTAATTGGGTTTTGGTAACCGTCACCAAAGTATCACCGGCAGTAGCCGGCATCGGCGCTAATTTGCTCTCGTATTCTTTGAGCCAGCGATTACGAATGGAAATTATATCTGGCCCTTTGTCCTCGGCCAAGGCCTCAATCAAACGCGGATAAAATTCATCAGCACTTAACTGACGAACATTTACTGTTAAATATGGTCGTGAAATTTTATAATTATTGATATTAGCACGCAAAGCATCCACATCATCAAAAATCGTCCAATACTCTAATTTAATCGGCTGGGTCAGCTGTTTTTCAGCTGTAGTCATGCCTTTACAGCCAAAACCGGCAGTGATTAAAAGCGCAAAAATACCGCTTATAAGCAACAGTGGTGAAATTGTTTTATGTAATTTTGACATAGATTATATCAAAATGTAAATATCAAAATGGAAAATGACAATGTAAAATAAAAATTATTGGCCATTTTTAAATTTTAATCTGTCATTTTCCATTTTGATTTTTGATTTTTTAAATTTAATATATTATACCACACTTTTCAAATATTTCCTAAAATCTTTAGACAAAGCCGGATTACGCAAAGCAAAATCAACATTGGCCATAACATAGCCAAGCTTGGAACCGGTATCATAATATTTACCCTCTACTTCGTAGGCATAATATGGGCGTTTTTTTAACACTTTCGCATTCGCATCGGCCAACCATAATTCTCCACCTTTACCTAACTTTGTATTTTCTAAAGCGGTAAAAACATCCGGTGTTAAAATAAACGCGCCAAACATCCCCAAACGCGATGGCGCTTTTTCCGGCCCAGGTTTTTCAATTATTTTTTTAACTTGATAAACACCTTTTTCTACCTGAATACCATCAATAATACCGTATTTTTTTGTACCTTCATCATCGGTTTTTTGCGCGGTAATCACCGGGTCGCCATATTTTTCATAAACATCCATCAATTGTTTCAAATGCGGTTTTTTCGGGCAATAAAAAAATTCATCGCCCCACATTACCGCGAACGGTTCATCGCCAACTAAATTTTTCGCGCATAGTACTGGCGTACCATTGCCATACGGACCTTTTTGACGAATAAAAACAAAGTTCGCTAAGTCGGTTATTTTTTTTAGCTCCTCCGCGGCTTCGTGCTTACCTTGTTTTTTTAACCAATTTATTAATTCGTAATTTGGACTAAAATGATCCTCTACCGCGCGCTTACTCGGACCAGTAACCAAAATAATATCAGTGATACCCGAACGCACCGCATCTTCAACCACATATTGAATAATCGGCTTATCCACAATTGGCAACATTTCTTTGGGCTGGGCTTTGGTGGCAGGTAGGAATCTTGTTCCTAAACCAGCTACTGGAATGACGAGTTTTCTTATTGTTTGAGACATACAAAATTAAAATGTAAAAATCAAAATGGAAAATGACAATGTAAAATACAAAATTATTTTTTGCCTTTTAACGTTAGAATACTAGATGCCAAAACATTGGCAATTTCTATTAGCTCACTTAATAACCATTGTATCTCTTTTGTGGTAGTTTTACAAGTATCACGCAATAAAGCAATCCACACTTTTGATTCATTCGCCGATTTAAGAGCATGAGTAAAAAAATTGATAAAATCTTTTTTTGAACTAGCAGAATTTGCTTCAACATAATTAGCTAATATACTCGTGCCACTTCGTAAAAGCTGTTTCCCCATCACATCATTTACTGGCGTTCTAGGTAGTGAATTAATATATTTAATTAGCTTTAATACCCAATTATATAATCTTTGTTTAAACTCAATTTTAAATTTTGCTCTGTCATTTTCCATTTTGATATTTACATTTTACATTTATTTCACCTCTTCCCAACTCACCAAATTATATTCCGAACCAACTGGAAAACCCGGCGGTGGATTATACGATAAATTTGAGTCATAAGTAGTATTGGTATTTTTATAGCCAGACACTATTGACCCGCCACCAGACACCCACGCAAAAGTCCAAACATCGGCACTGATAATTGAACCATACACAGTAATACTTTCACATTTGTTGCCCATATAAAAATATCTTTTAATCGCACCGGTTTGAGCCAACATTGCCGCGTCTATTTCTAAATAATTTGTACAGTGATACGGTAATAAAATATCTTTTTGCGAAATCAATCCCAACGTATTGTAACCATCTTTGGCTAAATACACTAGATTGCCATTGATAATAATTGACTTGCCATCAGACGTCCCTAAACTTGCCCGACCATTGACGACACCATCAACCCACACAGTATCTTCTACATATATATAGCCATTCGCCGGCATATCATAAACGACTGCCTCGTCAGTACCGGCGATATCAACCGAAAACCAACCCATTTGGACGTGTCCATTGCCCCAAAAATCTTGACCAAAATTCGGTTCGGTAGAATTAACTTTATAAACATTTATTTTACCGTCACTGCGAAATTCTATCCGATACCCTTGTTTGCCAGACGAATGTAAATATACCCCCCCACTTTCTGCCTCGCGTTTAATTTCCGCTAAACTGGCGGTTACGCGCGAAAAATCTTGTGCTGGCTCTGGAAATTGCCATAAATCTTCGGGAGTGCCATCACCCCAAATTCCTGGTTTCTCTTGATTGCCACAACCATGATATTCCTTACATATATATGTAGGGACCGCCGAGGTTATCGCCGCGTCTGTTGTCCCGTCAAATCTTACCCCGCCATTGGCGTGCATTTTCCCATGCACCTGCTCCATATCCCCCATCCAAATATCAACATTTGTTAAATACGCGTAATCAGTCAAAGCCGGAAAACCAATCCGCACTTTTAACGTGCGTTTACTATCAGGCTGAATATCCAACCAACCAGTTGACTCAATTGTCACGACCGTAGAACCGCTTACTGGCGGAATAATATTTAATGAATAATGGCCAATTGTCAAACCATCTTTATCTTTGTAATCATGGACATATGGTCCGGCCACACCAGTACCATCTTGATAATCAGTTTTATTATGAGCTAAATGCCAACGATAATAATTAACACCAGCTTCAGAAATTTGAAAAGCCATTTCGCGATTATGTTTGTGCACAGAAGCACGATTTTCTAAAATAGCATAACCAGTCACGCCGACTACAATTAAAGTAAAAGCAATAGAACCGAAGATAAGGGCAAAGAGTAATGCTGTGCCTCTGTTATCTGATTTCAATTGTTTGTACAAACATTTCATACTTTGCTTGCGCCTAATGTAAAAATCAAATATCAAAATGAAAAATGACAATGTAAAATTTAAAATTTTTAAAATCCGTGAGCGAAGCGAACACAATAATTTTCCATTTTGATTTTTACATTTTTAATTAGTTTTAAGGTTTCGTATGGAAACTTTGGTCTCAATCGCAAACGGCGCCGGCGCCACATTCGGCTTTTCTTCTAATAATAATTTTATACCGACCAATCGCACTTCGGTAGTATCTATCGGCGCGGACATCGTTGTATTAGTTACGCCCGTATAATTCTCATCATAGTAATAAAACAACGGCGTGGTAGTATTAGCCACATCATGCACAATTTCAGTAACAACTTCATCCTCTAAATTGTAAGAAACTGGCGTACCCGTCGCGCGCGTTATACCAACTTTCAAAGTCGTCCCCACCAAAAAATACCTTAGCCGTTCGCGCCACGCTTCCATATCTATATTTGAATAAAAAACAATTTGTTGATTGTCAGCTGATTCAATCGCATAGCCACCAACCGCTGACTGTCCCGCGCGCCTTAATTGATTAACAAAATCTTGAACAATTTTCCTTCCTTCGTTTTGTGTAGACAATTGTTCCCATACGATATCGCGCCCCCGAAACCCCCACATAAAAATTTCCATCGTTCCCGCCGACACCATTAAAAATATCGCAATGGCGACTAACACTTCTAAAATAGAAATCCCGCGAACATCACTAGTCATTTTCATAAAGGCGACAAATTCACAAATGTATCCAAATTACCAGAAACAGAAATTGAACCGGAACTGGCCGCGTAACCACTGCGTGAGACATCCACAGTATAACTCGCGGCAGCTAAACCACTAAAAAATGCTTGACCAGGCGGAGCGCAAGTCACCGTATAAGTGACGGCAATTTCCGACAATATCGGAGTATAGCGATTATTATTCGTGCTTAAATAGGCCTTGTACCGCAAATAACGATTATCACTTAAACTGGCTGGGACAACATTATTTGAGGCGG
Source organism: Candidatus Magasanikbacteria bacterium RIFOXYD2_FULL_41_14 (assembly GCA_001784475.1). Classification (GTDB taxonomy): domain Bacteria; phylum Patescibacteriota; class Patescibacteriia; order Magasanikbacterales; family GWA2-37-8; genus XYD2-FULL-41-14. The sequence continues at coordinate 4,995 of MFRE01000022.1, read as the reverse complement.
TAAAATATGTTGAGGCAGTGCCATCTGGCCCAACAAAATTCCAACTCACCGGCGTGGAAGAATTAGAAGTTGCCAATTGAAATTTTAAAGAATCTGCCCCGGTCTGTGCCACTTGCGTCAGCGGATCAATAACTAGATTGCGAAAAGTAACCGCAGAACCAAAATCAAAAGTGGATGACTCCAAATTGCCGCTGGAAATATAAGTGAGCGGACTGATGGAGGCCTTTTTTAATTTAACATTACCAGCCGTCGCACCCGACCCATTAATCGTACCACTATTAGCAAAATATCGGCTTTCATCAATATACATAACTTGCCCAGTTGTGCCCGTCCAATCGGTCTGTCTCAAATAACCAACACCGGTTAAAATTGTGGTGTCATAACTAGACCCCGTCACATGCACAGTCGCGTCCGATAATGGTAAACCCGTGCCGGCATCAAAAACTTTAACCAATAACGAATTGGCCGTGTGCGGTTTGAGAACAGCGGTCACCTCTTGACTGGCGCCCGCGATAAAATTTAATGGAAAAGCCGGAATTGTTCCCGCGATGTCATAAGTCAGGGCAGTTGGCGTCAGATGATAATTATCAAATTCTATATTACTCAAAGTTTTATCACCCGATTCATCCGTGGTAAAATTTTGATCATATTTATAAACATCCGGATCAACCCCCAGCATCTTAGCACCTTTAATATTAAATCCGACATTCGGGATTGCCGCGCACATTGTACTAACTGAATGAAAATTTATACTACCCAATTCATCAATTGAAAAAGCAATATCAGTCACATTTTGAGCAACTACATTAGAAGGTGGTTTGACCGGACTGGGGTTTGATTCCGAGGCCACGATAGTGTAATCAGAAGAATAACCAGATTTAGAAACCGTGATATTGTAAGCAAGTGTACCGGTCGGCGTATCAACTATACGCAAATAACCGCTACTGTCGGTAGTATCATCAATAATTAAATTAGGATTTAAATCAGTATTAACAACGTGAACATCAGCGCCCGAAACAGGCAAACCCTCTTGATCAAAAACTTGAATAAACAGCGCGCCATTTGTGCTCGCGCCTTCTAATTGTCTGGGCGAAACAATCGTACTCAACTTAATTAATTTCTGCTGATTACACCCAATACAAATTGCCGACATCTCCACTAATTTATAATCGGCCGGCGAAGTATCGTTGGGCGAGCCGCCAATAGTGCCATCAAATGGATCGTCAATATTACGCACTGTTGTTACTAAACTAAAATTTACGTTATTAAGAGTTACAACTTTTGTGTGCGGAAGCAAACCAATCGGCGAACCATTAATAATCCCCACCTGGTCATAGGGAAGATTGCGGGCAATTTCTAATTCTTGCGACAAAATCGCTGTTTCCAAAATTTTAATACGCGACTGATAAACAATTTTAAATACCATAGTCAACCCGCCATAAACTCCAACCGCAAATAACAAAAATATGGCGGCGGCCACGACCGCTTCCACCAATGTAAAACCTGATGTCAGCTTCTTACCAAACATAAACTTAATTATTTTTCCAATCCCGCACTGTAAAACCGCCATGAATACGTTTGACTTGAATTTTTTGCTTTTCTCTCCACCCTAATTCACGCACGATTTCTATCGGCACACTCATTATATAACTATTACCGCGCCGACCCAGTTTCCGAATATTTTTTTCTTCCAGCTTTCTCCTAGTCATATTTTTAAGTCAAAAAAATATTAAAATAGCTCTTTTAATATCTCTTTTAAGAGATACATTTATATTATACCAAAAAAATGATTTTAATACGAGCGCAATAGTTATGCACAATGCCCCAAAATTAAAAATGTGGTATAATAATGATAATCATAATTCACAATACAAATACCATGACACAACGCGAAACGACAAAGATGAGTCGTGCTATTTGAGTCATGAATTTTGACATAAATTTTTCTTGTGCCTCGTAAACGTCGCATGATCCATTACCAGCGCCGACCGGCTCCGCCCCGCTTTAACTTTAATCCCGAGCTAAACAACGGGATTATGGCGGTTTTGTTGTTTATTTTGGCCGGTGTTTCGGTTTTAAGCTTTTTCCAAATGGCCGGCGTTGCCGGTCAGTTTATTGACTCATTTTTAGCACTTTTGTTTGGCCAAGTTCGCTATGTGGTGCCGTTAGTATTAATTACTGCCGCTATCCTGTTGGTAAAAGACATTGAATACAATTATCGCCACACCCACACCATTGGCACAGTTTTATTTTTCTTGAGTTTTAACGGCTTGGTTCATTTACAAAAACCACTCGCTGATATGGCGACTGTCGCCGAGCAAGGTTATGGCGGTGGTATGGTAGGTTTGACGCTCGCTTGGGTGATGGCATCCTATGTTGGTTATTGGGGTGGAATATTAATTTTATCTGGCCTATTGCTGGTATCGCTAATATTTTTATTTAATACTACTTTAGCCCAACTCGTAGAAATGCACAAAAAATTATTTTTAACATTGGGCTGGCTGGGGCGTGAGACTATCGTCTTTTTTCATACTTTCAAAAAAAATGAGCCCGTAAAATTCGCGATTAAAGGTGATTACCAATCGCATCTGACTGAAACCGAAAATTTAGAAGATGAAGAGTCCGACGAAGTGCGCGTTTTTAAACAAAAATCAATCGCCCCTTCCGCTGATGATGAAAAAAACAAAGAAGACGCACGGACAGAATCGGAAACGCCAGAACCGGAAGAGGAGTCTGTCGGCGTGCCTCGACCGATTATTCGTAATTTACCCAGTTTAGATTTATTGTTCACTTCCAAATCCAAACCATCGGCTGGAGACATCAAAGGCAATGCCGAAACCATTAAAAGTACTTTGAAAAATTTTGGCATTGAAGTAGAAATGGGCGAAGTGCGCGTTGGTCCGACCGTTACTCAATTTTCTTTCAAGCCGGCGGCCGGTGTAAAATTAACGCGCATTACTACTTTGTCCAACGACTTAGCTCTGGCTCTGGCGGCCCACCCCATTCGTATTGAGGCCCCCATTCCCGGCAAATCACTGGTGGGCGTGGAAGTGCCCAACCAAAAAGTGGCAATGGTCACTTTGCGTGAACTTTTAGAATCAGAAGAATTTACCAAACGTCCGCACAATATGATGGTGGCTTTGGGCAAAGATGTCGCCGGTAAAGTTTGGTGGACCGATTTATTAAAAATGCCACACTTGCTCGTCGCGGGTGCCACCGGATCTGGCAAAACTGTTTGTATCAATGCCATTATTACCAGTTTACTTTATCAAAATACCGCCGAAACCTTGCGCTTTATCATGGTTGACCCGAAACGCGTAGAATTAACTTTGTACGATGGCATTCCGCATTTATTAACTCCCCCAATTACGACTCCGGCCAAATGCGTGAACGCTTTAAAATGGACGATTGGCGAAATGGAACGCCGCTTCGATGTGTTGGCCAAAGCTGGCAAACGCGATATTGCTACATATAATAAATCATCTTCTGAACCTCTTCCATATATAGTGTTTGTAATCGACGAATTAGCAGACTTAATGTCGCAAGCTGGCGCGGAGGTAGAAGCCGGAATTATCCGCATTGCCCAAATGGCGCGCGCGGTCGGTATTCATTTGATTGTCGCGACTCAACGCCCGAGTGTGGAAGTTATTACTGGTTTGATGAAAGCCAATATCCCAGGGCGCATCGCGTTTTCCGTGGCTTCCATTATTGACTCACGCACGATTTTAGATTGCCCCGGAGCAGAAAAATTATTAGGCCGAGGTGATATGTTACTGTTAACCGCCGATATGTCCAAACCAAAACGCGTACAGGGCGCCTTTATTTCCGAAGAAGAAATTAACCACGTAGTAGAACACTTAAAAGGCGACGAACCACCAAGTTATGACGATGCAATCACTGCCAAAGCCGAAAGTGGAACATTAAACATGTTTACCGGTGGCACAGATGATCAAGACGCCTTGTTTGATGAAGCAAAAAAATTAGTAATTGAAAGTGGTAAGGCCTCGGCCTCATTATTGCAACGTCGCTTAAAAGTGGGCTATGCCCGCGCCGCCAGAATGCTAGATGAATTAGAAAATGCCGGTATCGTTGGCCCGGCCGATGGTGCCAAACCACGTGAAATATTTACCGAACATATGGGAGGTGAACACATGCCACCGCCAGAAGAAGAAATGGAACCAGATGAAATGACAATGGATGCGGGTGGAGTGGTGTTAAATGATGACACTGAAAAAAAATCAGATACTGGAGAAGAACCATCGACGCAATAAGATAATTTCTCTCGCACCCCCTCCCTTTATAAAAAGGGGAGGGTAGGGTGGGGTCTCGCTCACCCAACAAAAAATATTCGCCTCACAGCGAATATTTTTATTATAGAAGCAAAACCACCCTCGTCAAAATTAAATTATTTTAATTCTAACGAGGTAGGGGTGGTCTTGCGATGTTCTGTAAGTCCGCCCGTACCTTTTCGGGGTTTTGGGCAGGTGGGAAGTTCAGCCCAGGTTGGTGACGGTGGCGACATCGGCGTGTGCCACCGCCCTTTCCAGCGCCTTGGCGAGGACCGTGGAACGAATGATCCGTTCGCGGATGAGCGTGGCGCACGGCTCGCCCTTCTTCTGCAAGAGGAACGCCTCCAGAACGGAGACATTGCGAGTAATGGTAAGGCCGTTGTGGTGATGCAACTCAACCGCGATAACCATACCAGCGAGGAGCGCGACGACGGCCAAAGTCCCAACCCAGAAGAAGGACTGCGTGGGCACGCCAATGACGGCGCTAACAAACAGCCCGACCAAGAAGACGAGGACTCCGGTGGTCCACCAGTCATTTTTCAGAACCGCAATCTCAGTCATCAGCAGATTGGCGCGCTCCAGGTCGCACCGCTCCTTCTTGGACATCCCATCCACATTGAACTGCACTCCCCCAAAGTCAACGAGAATCATGACAAACCTCCACCCGAGAGTAATTTCTCGGTCTCGGAAACTCTAACAAATAACT
>MFRE01000021.1:35911-39629 GCA_001784475.1 Candidatus Magasanikbacteria bacterium RIFOXYD2_FULL_41_14 | reverse complement strand
ACCGAAGGCCAGAGCTAAACTGACTGTCCGGCTCCGCCCAAACGTTGCCGAGCCACGACCCGTCGTCACTGCGCTTCACGCCGAAGACGCGCGGATCGCCGCCGGTGCCGAGGATTGGTTCCATGCCGACATAAACATATTCACCAATAGGTTGGTCGGCATATTGCAGACGATAATTCGGGCCGACTTCGGCCGGACATAAATCTAACCCCAATTCTTCTTTTCTTTTATATATCTGTTCTTTAGTTGCGCCATTGGGAAAACCCAAATCAGCGACGGTTAGGCGAATCATATCAACTTGTTCAGTGGTTGAGTTATCCTCATTTCCAAAAATCCCCTCTTTTATTCTGTCCAATATATTTTTCTTTTTTTCTTCATCAGAAGATCCACTCATATGCTCCAACATATATTTGACATAATTGGAAATTTGGATTCCTAATTTTTTAAATTCTGCCAAATATTGCGCCGGGGTTTTGTTTTTATCAATTTTAATTGATTCTTGGTAGATTTTGCCTTCGGGGAATTTGGTGTAGATGTGGTCGAGGTGAGCGAGTTGTTTAAAAATATTGGTGAAAAGTGGGCCGATGTAGGCTTTGGTGTTTTCGGTGATTTGGTTTTGGCTGTATGCGATTTGGTTTGGTTCACATTCAAATACTATTGGTGCGTCGGCTTTGGTGTCGCGTTTATCGCGTATTTCTCTTATACGCGGATCATCACCATACCCAAAACCTTGAATCTTGTGATCAATTTCGTAAAGTAAAACTAAATCTTCCTTAGTCAATGCTTGGTTTTTAACCATTTTCTTTTCAATATCGGTAAGTCGTTTCATATCTTCGGCTTTGGCTTGATATTCTTTACCGTCGGGAAATTCAGCCATCTTTTTGGCAACTTCGCCACCGATATGCGGGTCTAAATTTTGTTGAGCGGCAATACCACGCACTTCGGCGATTTTGTCACCTTCCATGCGAATAGCGGCACGAGGGATGGTAGGTTGGTTTTGTTCGTTTAAAGTATAGTATACATAAAAATCACCACGAGCGAGTTGCGATTGAGCGACAGCTTCACCGGCTGTGCACCAGCCGGTGCCGTGACCTTGAAGTGATTGAACGAGTGGCAAATGATTTGATCCTTTTTTGTGCTTTACCCACTTGCCATCGGTAATTGATAGTAATTCAACGGACGCGGGTGTCACTTTCTCCATTGCCCAAGCGTAAAGTTTGGCAAAATTTTCAGTTTTGAGGAGTTTGTCAAATTCCGCGCGGTCTTGTTCTTCTAATTGTTCAAAATTAATTGTCTGACCTTCTTGTTTTTTATTTATTGCGTCCAAAACATACGCCAATGCTTCGCGGTTTAGATCTGGAAAAGGATTAGTGGTATTTTTTTCGCGTTTGGGAAATACTTTTTTGTCTTTGTCGTATTTGGATAACCCCAAAACATTGCGGATTGACCAATATTTTAGCCAGTCGGGATAAGTAGCGTCGGGCGAAGCCATATAATCCACCCACTGGTCGAGCGACTGTTTTTGATTTTCTACGAGTGCAATTATTTCTTCCACCATTTGCTTTTGTTCATCGGATAGATTATGAAGTGCATCCTCAACACTTTCACCACTCGCGACTCGCTTGACTGCGACTTTGATTGTTTCACGCAGTGAGTTTGGAATGTTAACATCGCCATGACCTTGTTCACGGGCGATTTTCTTCTGTTGATCGAGATGCTGGTCGGTGGCAACGGCCGGTTCGATTAAATTTTCTTTATGCAAAAAACGCTTTACTGCTTCAATGCCATGCTCACGTTTGTTTAAGCCATTTTTATATGAACCTTTGCGGTTTAATATCTCGCTAAATCGGTCGAGGTAGTTTTGAACTAAAGGCCCAGCCTTTTGTTCCACTGCCTCGCCAGTGCGTATTTTGGTGCGCCGAGCGGCTGATTGGGCTTCTGGGCTACCTTGAAGGTTAAATTTTTTGAGAAAATTTGGATTATGTTCCATATAAGGGTAGGATACCAAAAATTTTAGGGTTTGTCTATATTAACCAATTGACGCAAATCAAAAATCCACTGTAAAACGGATTTTCTAAAAGTGCCTTTCGGGGATATCCCCGCTTCATCGGGATGCTCTTGATGACAGCGCCCTCCACATGGCTTTACCCTAAGGACTTATCTTCTGGGTTAATTATAACATATTTATTGCCGATTTATCAATATCAATCCGATTTCGTCAATTACTCTTGGCCTTGAAATAACCAAAAAAATGTAGTATAATTAATATATAAATTACCTACTTTGCTATGAAAAATACCTCCATCAGCATTCAAAAAATACACAAAGCAGTAGCACAGTCCTCAAAAATGGAGGGGCTTAGTTTTGTAATGGCCAAAAAAAACAAAAAAATTATCCAAACTTTAAAATCCTATGGCCGCGCCTTCGCGATATCACGTCAGCGATAAAACTGCTGGTGTAAGCAATGGCATTTTAAAAAACAAACTTGGCATTAAAAATCAAAAACAGTTGGAAGATGCCGAGACGGTATTGCTCACCGACACTTACGCCCATTTTTTTGAATTATTAAAGAAAGGCAAAATTAAATTTGACCTTTCTTTGTTATTTTCTATTCATAAATATTTTTTTGAAACATTGTATGAGTGGGCTGGCAAGGTTAGAACGGTGAACATTTCAAAAAATAATATGTTTTTTGCGCCAATAAATCATATTGAAGAAACAATAAAAACATTCGACAAATTACTCCAAGTAACTTTGCCAAACAATTCTGATACCAAAAACAATCTTTCTCAAAAATTGGCGACACTTCACAACGAATTTAATGTAATTCATCCATTCCGCGAAGGTAACGGAAGAACCATCCGTTTATTTCTTGATTTAATTGTCGCCGATTCAGGATACAACCCGATTGATTGGGGCAAACAATCAAATACAGAATATCTTCACGCCTGTATCGCTGGGACAAGCGGACGACACGAAGCGATGGCAAAAATAATAAAAAATAGTTTGAAAAAATCAACCTAACGAAAGATTATGAACCACAAAACAACAAAGCAAAAAAACGGCACCTTTGCCGACTTCTTTTTGCATGCTTCGGACAAAGAAAAAATACGCGTGTTTAAAGAGGCGGCCAGACGATCAAACGAAGACCAGCGGACACTCGTTGAAAAGATTAACAAACTTCAACATAAGGCCACCTAAAAAGGTGGCTTTTTAAAAAATATTAAAAACAAAAAAGGGCTTTCCGCTAAGTGTAGTATATAAACCACGGCCGAAAGCCTTTTCTTGATTATATTGTGCCAAAGTTATACAATAGTGTCAAGAGTTTGGCTTAGAGTTTAAAAATACAAATGAAAAAACTAAAATGGATATTACTAATAGGCGTTTTAACTATCATCACCACAATTTGGTTAGCCGATTTTAAAATTGAACACGCTACCAATGATTTAACATATAATGACGCCACCGAAATCCCCCACAACAAAGTCGGCCTACTTTTAGGAACCACAAAATACGCCCCATCCGGGCAATTAAACGGCTACTTTATTTACCGCATCCAAGCGGCCGTTGACTTGTTTAATAACCAAAAAATTGATAACATTGTGGTTAGTGGCGATAACGGCACCAAAAATTATGACGAACCAACAGACATGAAAAATGAACTGGTAGCGCTCGGCATTCCAGAAGACAAAATATATTTGGACTACGCCGGTTTTCG
>MFRE01000021.1:0-35827 GCA_001784475.1 Candidatus Magasanikbacteria bacterium RIFOXYD2_FULL_41_14 | reverse complement strand
AAGATATAAATACTTACCGAGGACTACGAACAAAATTAAGAGAAAAACTGGCGCGTGTAAAAGTATTTATTGATCTATTATTAAACAAACAACCAAAATTTTTAGGAGAAAAAATTGAAATAATGTAAATCACATGACAATAGAATTCCTCCGTCAGTTTCGTTTTACCGGTTACGCCATTTTTGACTTGGCAGTTTCTTTTTTGGGGATGTATTTACTCTCTCCCCTCTTAACCAAACTATTCTTAAAAATCAATATTAAAATTCCAAAATTGAACTGGATTTTTCTGACTTTGCCGATTGGAATTCTTGTTCACCTATTAGTCGGAAAAATTACCCCCATGACGACCAATTTTCTAAATACTAATAGTCATTATTTTTTAAAAATAGTCGTCTTGATGTCGTTGGCCTTGGGGTTAAGGGGAATCAAAATAATAAAAAAATAATTTTATTTTATACTCCGTACGTAAACAAACTGACCAGCGCAAATCCGAGCGCAAATCCAAACAGCCAAAACGCCACCGCAAACAAAAGAGGAAAATCTAATAGCAAAGCCAATAGTACCAAAAAGGTCGCGATCACCTGCAACCACATTTTTATCTTCCCCCAAACGTTGGCCATCCGGGTAATGTGGAAATAATGATGAGAGATATAAGCGACAATGATGAACATAATTTCAACCGCTAAAATTGCCATGCCCAACCAATCAGGATAATAACGAAATACTAAAAGCAATACCATTGAGCCAATTAAAAGTTTGTCTGCCAACGGGTCAAATAATTTACCAAAATCAGTTATTTGATCACGCATCCGAGCAATCGTGCCATCCATTGCATCTGTAAAAGCGGCGATCATAAAGAAAAAAGCACCCCAAGCGTAATGGCCATATAAGGCCAACAGAAAAACCGGCGGAGTCATCATAATCCTGAGCAAAGTTAGCCGATTAGGTGTTACACTCTCAGGTAAACCATGAAGAAAATATCGATACAAAAAAATATCGTGACCGTTTTTTTCGGTCGCTTTTTGATAAACAAACAAATCACCATGCTTTTCTTTATACTTATTGATCCATTCCATATATAATCTAATTATCATTCCCGCGCGCCCGAGCAAAGCGACAAGTGCCCTTGGGGTAAAAGCGGGAATCCAAAAATTTTATTACGCGACTGGATCCCCGTTTTCACGAGGATGACACAAAGTAGTATAACAAATTATTGACGCTTCTTCAACACCCCTATTTCGTCGCGCAGTATGGCCGCGAGTTCAAATTCCAATTCTTTGGCCGCCTTGCGCATTTCCATTTCTTTTTCTTTAATAATTTCCGGCAACGGCCTGCTGTCCCCTTTTAAGTCCAACTCCAAAATTTTCTTGGCACGACTATGTCCACGCCCCTTGCCGGCCACACGCGTCAAACCAAACTCACTCAAAATATCCCGAATGTTTTTTTCAATTGTTTTTGGCGTAATGTTGTGTTTTTTATTATAGGCCAACTGTACAGTGCGACGACGGTCGGTTTCACTAAGCGCGCGTTTGATGGAACCAGTTATGTTGTCGGCATATAAAACCACCCGACCATTAATATTACGCGCCGCTCGGCCGATTGTTTGAATTAAACTGGTTTCACTACGCAAAAACCCTTCCTTATCTGCGTCTAGAATCGCCACAAACGATACCTCGGGCAAGTCCAACCCCTCGCGCAATAAATTTACACCCACAATCACGTCAATTTTACCACGCCGTAAATCAGTAATAATTTCAATGCGCTCCAAAGTGTCAATTTCGCTATGTAAATATTTTACCTTAACTCCTTTTTTTAACAAATAATCATTCAAATCTTCCGCCATTTTCTTGGTGAGCGTAGTAACCAAAACCCGTTCATTAATTTTTACACGCTCATCAATACGAATAATTAAATCTTCAATTTGCGATAGATTATTTTTATCATTGCGAGGAGTCCGCCCATTGGCGGACGACGCGGCAATCCCAACGTTAGATTGCTTCCCCGCCAACTGTCGGGTCGCAATGACCGCTAACGGACGACCGCCTGTCACCGGTCTAATAATCACCTCCGGGTCAATTAACCCCGTCGGGCGCACGATTTGTTCAACCACCTGTTGACTCTCTTTAATTTCAAACGCGCTCGGTGTGGCCGACACAAAAATCATTTTATTAACGCGTTTTTCAAACTCCGGATAAGTAAGCGGACGATTGTCGCGCGCGCTCGGCAACCTAAACCCATGCTCAATTAAAGTATTTTTGCGCGCCCGGTCGCCGTTATACATTCCGCCGATTTGGGGAATTGTTACATGCGATTCATCCACAACTGTTAAAAAATCTTTATCACAAGCGGCAAAATAGTCCAAAAGCGTAAAGGGTGCCGACCCTTCGGCGCGTCCGTCAAAATAACGAGAATAATTTTCAATACCACTACAGTAACCGATATTTTTTATCATTTCTAAATCATAACGAGTCCGGCGTTTAAGGCGTTCATATTCCAACACTTTTCCGGCCTTTTCAAAATATTTTAGTTGCGCGTCCAAATCACTTCTAATTTGAGCAAAAGCATTTTCAGTGTCTTCGACCGAAGCCAAATAATGCTTCGCCGGATAAAGCCAAACTTCTGATACCTCTTTAATAACCTTACGCGTAACTACATCCAGAATTTCAATGATTTTAATGTGGCTATCAATTTCTAAACGATAAATTCTTTCTTCATGTACTGGCACAATCTCCAAAACCCCACCACGCAAACGAAAAGTCCCACGGGTTAAATCGCCACTCGTGCGTTCAAACTGCAGTTCCACTAATTTGCGCGTAACGCTGGTGCGATCAATCTTTTCTCCAATTTTAAAGATCACGGCCTCATTTAAATATTGTTCGGGCGAACCTAAACTGTAAATTGCCGACACCGATGCCACCACAATTACATCGCGACGAGACAAAAGTGCCTGCGTGCAAGCGTGGCGCAGACGATCAATTTCTTCATTTATCTGTGATTCTTTTTCAATATAAGTGTCAGACCCCGGAATATATGCTTCCGGCTGATAATAGTCATAGTACGAAACAAAATATTCCACGGCATTATTTGGAAAAAATTCGCGAAACTCATTACACAACTGCGCCGCCAGAGTTTTGTTATGCGCAATTACCAAAGTTGGTAACTGCACTTCGTCAATCACATTGGCAATCGTAAAAGTTTTACCCGAACCAGTAACTCCAAGCAATGTCTGGCGATTAAAATTTTTTTCCAAACCAGCGGTTAATTTCTTAATCGCTTGCGGTTGGTCGCCCGCCGGCTTCATTTTTGATTTTAATTTGAATTTCATTTGATATTTGAATTTGACATTATCACTAATATCTCCTCACCACCATACTCTCCACAATTCCAATCATCAGCAAATTTACCACCAGCGATGAACCGCCATAACTTACAAACGGTAAAGTAACACCGGTAATCGGCAAAAGACCTAAGTTTGCCCCGACATTTACCACAAACTGCGCAAAAAGCGCAATCGCCACGCCAGAGGCAAACGTAGAACCAAAATCATTATCCGAGCGCCGCGCAATATCCACCAAACGCCAGAGCATAAAACTAAAAATCCCGATCATCGCCGCAGTACCAGCAAAACCCAGCTCTTCACCAATTGCCGAAAAAATAAAGTCAGTTTGTGCTTCCGGTAAAAATTTTAACTGACTTTGGGAGCCAAAACCTAACCCCCGCCCAAACCACTGCCCAGAACCAATGGCGATAATCGCTTGCGAAATATTATAACCCGCCCCCAGCGGATCACGATTTGGATCCACAAAAATTAAAATTCTGTCCTTTTGATAAGGTTGCAACAAAAAAAACCAAACTGCCACCGCCGCTATCAAAGCCACCAAGACAAAACCTAAAATATAAGTACGCCGGACCCCCACCATAATCATAAGTCCAAACCAAATTAACCCCAAAATAACAGCCGACCCTAAATCAGGCTGGAGTAAAACCAAGGCGGCCGCAGACAAAGCCACTAAACCAGTGCCGAAAAAAAATAAAGGTCTTTCAAACCTTCTGCCAAAACCAGTAATAATATATGCCAAAATTAAAATCACTCCCAATTTAGCCAATTCTACTGGCTGAAAATTAAATCCCCCCAACACAAACCAACCAGTAGTACCGCGAATCGCTCGACCAAAAATTAATACCCCCGCTAACAGCACCAAGCAAACCAGATAAAACCACTTAGCATAAGCGCGAAAAAAATTCGGTTGAGTTAAACTGGCGGTAACAAACAAGATAAAACCAATCGTCAAAGCCACTAACTGTTTTTTTAAAAATGACAGTTCAGCCCCGCGCGACAAATCAACGCTATAAATCGCTGTCAATCCAATAGCAATTAACAAAAAAACTGCCGCTGCCAGCGGCCAGTCAAAACTTCTCCAATTGAATTTAGACAATACGCGCATAATTTAGTCAGTCGGCGACAAAAAAGAAGTAGGATTAAAAATATTTATGATCGGAAAAAGTTTAACTCCAGTCAGATTCAAATTATCCACAAAAGTACGCAGGTCAACTGACTGCGTTTCTTGCGAACGCAGTGCTGATAAAGTTAATGGCTTTAAACCTACCAGCGTATTGCCTTGAAACAAGCCGACATAAAACGTCAAACTGGCATAACTATAAGCCGAACCATTCGTAATATCAAAATTAATCACACCCGAACTGGATAAATCATTATAGTAGGCGCTGGTGAACTTAAATTGATCAACACTGAAATTCAAACGCTCGGCTTGCCAACTGGCGCTATCAACTATTACATGGCTGTCAATCCGGTGCCATCTAACATTTTCAATAACTATGCTCCCTACCGCCGGGAAAGACTGACCCGACCAACCAAAATACACAACTGGTCGGGAATCATTTGCCAACAAAATAGAACTCTGACGCGGTGTCGGCACGCCATTAACAATAAAATAATAATCAAAATTAACATAAAAATCCCGATTGGGATTAGCCACATCAGCAAACACATCATACAACTTTACCCCACCAGCTAAAGCACTAGGGTTAGCTACTTCTAGACTAGCTGGCGCAAAATGCGAATTTATTAAATTATAATCGTAAAACGAAGCAAGCTCCGTGGCCATGAGGCGATCGCGGTCTATACCAACCACAAAATATGATAACCAACCAATCGCGCTAACGGACCAAAAAATAATATTTACCACCACAAGTGCAACCACCGCCCAACGGTGTAATAAAACTTTATTACGCGCATACCACAACGCCAACCGAAACTCCCGGCCGCCCATTTCCCCGCTTGGGTCTTCATAGTCAGAGAAGTTTATCGGCTTCTTAATCAATTTATCAGCGGGATCGGCGACACTAGGGTCGTTCACTGATTTATTGGGGTTTTTAGTTTCAAAAATATTGGGCATAAAAATAAGGGGATTTAACTATCTATATATATAGTATATATTATACATTAAAAAAGACCAACAGTAAAACATTTACTACAACTTATTGGGCCTTATGGCTTCGCGCCAACATCTTGCCCCATTATCCAAAATATGTTATAATACATGTACAAAATCAATAACATTTTGATATTTTTATTTAATTATTCGCGTTCTGGTGTTAGACTAGAACCGAAAATAACATACTGGGTATGCCAACAAGTCGTGTCATAGGGGGGTTGAAATCCAAACCAGCAAAAACAGTCAAATCAGGACCAAAATTAAAAAGCATTATTCGTCCCAAAACAATTAAAAATCAAGATCTTCCGTCCCCAAAAAATTTCATTAAAAAAACTACCAGACCGATGGAGTCAAACCAAGAAACAGAGGATGATTTTAAAATACCACCGGCAGTTAATTTGCCGGAAGTTAAGGTTGTGCCAGCTTCAAAAAATTCCAAAACATCTGCCGGATACAGCGCTAAAAATATTACTGTTTTAGAAGGGCTAGAGGCTGTCCGCCGTCGCCCTGGCATGTATATTGGTTCAACTGGACCAGTTGGTTTGCATCACCTTATTTGGGAGGTCGTTGACAATGCCATTGATGAAGCCATGGCTGGCCATTGTGATCGCGTTGAAGTGAATCTACTTCCCGACCATACTGTTTCCGTTTATGATAACGGCCGCGGTATTCCGGTTGATATTCACCCTCAAACCAAAACTAGCGCTTTGGAAGTTGTCCTTACCAAATTACACGCCGGTGGTAAATTTGGTGGTGACGGCTATAAAATATCCGGTGGCTTGCACGGTGTCGGCGTATCAGTTGTAAACGCGCTTTCAATTCATCTTAACGCTGAAGTCCACCGCGACGGCAAAATCTGGCAACAAAATTATAAAATCGGAAACCCGCAAGGCAAAGTACGGGCCACTGGTAATTGTAAAGATACTGGCACCACTATCACCTTTAAGCCAGACAACTCAATTTTTGAAACCTTAGATTATGAATGGAAAACAATTATTGACCACTTGCGTCAATATGCCTATCTTTCCAAAGGTATCCACATTATAATTAGCGACAAGCGCTCAGCCGAAGAAAAAGCAATCGACAAAACCGCGATCAATTTCCCCAACCCAATTTACCAGTTCTGTTTTGAAGGTGGAGTCGCGTCGTATGTTAGATACATAAACCAATATCGCGTTCCCAAACACGAAACTATTTTTTACACTGAAAAAGAAGCCGAGGGTGTGAGTGTGGAAATCGCCGTGCAATACAACGACGAATTCACCGAAGCCATTTTCCCTTTTACCAATAACATTCACAACCCTGACGGTGGTACACACGTGCAAGGTTTCCGCACAGCATTAACTCGCGTTTTAAACACATACGCACGCAATAAAAGTATCCTAAAAGAAAAAGACGCAAATTTAACTGGTGAAGATGTACGCGAAGGTTTAAACGCAGTGATCTCAATTAAACTGCGCGAGCCACAATTTGAAGGCCAAACCAAAGGCAAACTGGGCAATACTGAAGCCAAAACCGCGGTAGAAGCAGTCATGAATGAACAATTCATGATCTATTTGGAAGAACACCCACGCGATGCCGAGGCCATTATCGGAAAATGCTTGCTCGCCTCCCGCGCTCGTAACGCCGCCAAAATCGCCCGCGACACTATTTTACGCAAAGGTGCTTTAGAGGGATTTACTTTACCGGGCAAATTGTCAGACTGTTCTTCGCGCGACGCTGAAAGTTCAGAGCTATATATAGTAGAAGGAGATTCAGCCGGTGGCTCTGCCAAACAAGGACGCAACCGCGAAAATCAAGCTATTCTCCCCTTGCGCGGAAAAGTGCTAAATGTGGAACGCGCGCGGTTAGATAAAATTTTAACCAACAACGAATTAAAATCATTAATTATTGCCCTCGGCACAAACATTGGCGAACAATTTGATATTACCAAACTGCGTTATCATCGCATTATCATCATGACTGATGCTGATGTGGACGGCGCGCATATCCGCACTCTTCTGCTTACTTTTTTTTATCGCCACTTCCCTGACCTTTTGACTGGTGGCCATGTTTACATTGCTCAACCACCTCTATACGGCGTAAAATATGGCAAAGATTTAATTTACGCTTTTAATGATGAAGAAAAAGAAAAGGCCTTGACAGACTTAGAAAAAAAATACGGTGGCAAAAATGCCAAACCCGCCAAAAAAACAACTGCCGATGAGCCGTCTGAAGAAAAAGAAGGCGGAGACGAAGATGAAGAAAAAACCAGTATCAATATCGGCGGTATTAAAGTCGGCATCCAGCGCTATAAAGGTTTGGGTGAAATGAACCCCGAACAATTATGGGATACCACTATGGACCCGGAAAAACGCGTAATGCTCCAAATCACTGTAAACGATGCCGAACTAGCCAATGAAACTTTTGAAATTTTGATGGGCGATGATGTGGAACAGCGCCGCAAATTTATTCAAACCAATGCTAAGTCGGTAAGTAATTTGGATATTTAATTTTACTTATGCCGGAATTACCGCGAAATTATTATCCTCCTTTATATAACAAAAAGAATGGTGAGGTTATTGGTATAGGAGGAGAAAAAATAGTATATTTAGACAAAATAAAAACTAAAGAAGATGGTGACACAAGCGATAAACCGGCTACTGTCACTAAATTTTTCAAAGGTCTCAATATAATTAGTTTTGACGCGGAGCTCAATATAATTGGGCCAGAATATCTAAAAGCTGAATTTTGGTTAACAAAAATAATGCGCATGCTTTACCCAAGGCATATTCCAAATCTACACTTTGCTGGCTGTAATAATAAGGGTGAGAGACAAGAGGTACAAGAATTTATACCAGACAAAATGGGCCGACCGGGAAATAGAACACGACTAAATAAAAAATAGAGCCACTCCTAACTCACCAAGTAAGAAGCGCCCAAACCAGCATTAATTCAAAATCAAATAATTTCGTTATAAACGATAATAATGGCGCGGCTAACTACGTCGATTCCATACGACCTTGGAGCAGAACAAATAAAAATTACCCACTTGAAAAACAATACAAAGAAGATGGATTGCGAAAAGCAATTTCAGATTCAAATTTAAGTGAAAAAGACAAGCAAAAAGCTCTAAAATATCTTGACCACGTTAATCGTCTTTTTAAAGAAGCAGTGAAAAAGGACGAGGATTTAAAGCCGGTCTAAAAAACCAAGAATAACTCACAAACAAAAACCCCTTCCGGTAAAGAAGGGGTTTTATTATTTCTTCCTGTTTTATTACCAAAATTTGATAAAACCGGAACAGGGGGCTGGCGACCAATAAGGTTACCAATTTGGCTCAATATGGATTAACCACCAATATTTACATTTAGTAATGCACATTTATCCACTTTTGTCAAGATACCCACCCTTGACAGACAGATGCATAATATGGTATTATCTAAACATATTATAAGCGGCCCACAGGGCTGTTTTTAAAACCAAATAATTTAGTTTTTATATGAATATCGTAAACTCAATCAAGAATTATTTTATCGGCTCATACGCGGAAATGAAAAAAGTTTCCTGGCCGACCAAAAAACAGCTTACCACTTATAGCATTCTCGTGGTCGCTTTGAGTGTTGGCGTGGCGATCTTTTTCGCAATTGCCGACTATATTTTAAACTTAGGCATAGAACAACTTATTAATCGTTAATTATCTACTATTAATCTGCTTCGCCTCTGGCAAGCGACCAATTAGAATTTAATAACTATGGCCAAACAAACCCTCAATTTGGGACGACGCTGGTATGTACTTCATACCTATTCGGGCTACGAAGAAAACGTTAAACAAAATTTAGAAACTCGCATTGAATCTTTTGACATGCACGACAAAGTTTTTGGCGTTATTGTACCCAAAGAAAAGAAAATTAAAATTAAAAATGGCAAACGCGCCACTGTCGAAGAAAAAATCTTCCCTGGTTATGTTTTAATTGAAATGGTTGTAACAGATGATTCTTGGTATATGGTACGCAATACCCCCAATGTAACTGGCTTTATTGGTTCCGGCACTACCCCGACGCCAATTGACCAAAAAGAAATTGATAAATTGTTAAAACGTGTTAATTCGGCTGAACCCCAACACAAAATTGATATGTCGGTTGGCGATTTGGTACGGATTGTGGACGGGCCGTTTAAAAACTTTGAAGGCAAGGTTTCAAATGTGGATGAGGAGCGCGGTAAGATCAAAGTAATGGTTACGATGTTCGGTCGCGAAACCCCGGTAGAATTAGATGCCCTACAAACTAAAAAATTATAAAAATTAAACGGTTGGCCGCGAGGCGCTTCTCAACCGTTTAAAATTAATGTCATCTCGATGAAAATCGGGATCTAATCAAATAATTTTATGGCTAAAAAATTACTCACCCAAATTAAACTGCAAATTGTCGGCGGAGCGGCTAACCCCGCGCCTCCGGTTGGTCCGGCTTTGGGCCAGCATGGTTTAAACATTCAAGGATTCTGCAAAGAGTTCAACGACAAAACTGCTGATAAAAAAGGCGAAGTAGTGCCAGTGGTAATCAATGTTTATGCTGACCGCACTTTTGACTTTATCATGAAAACTCCGCCAGTAGCCGAACTCATTAAAAAAGCAGCTAAAATCGCCAAAGGTTCTGCTAAACCCTTACAAGACAAGGTTGGTAAAATCACTAAGGCACAAGTTCGTGAAATCGCGGAAAAGAAAATGCCGGACTTAAATGCTAATGATATTGAAGGCGCGATGAAGATGATAGAAGGAACCGCCCGCCAGATGGGTGTGACAGTGGAATAATACCTCACAGCCATAGATAGATACAAAAAACTATCCCTAACGGGATAGTTTTTAAATACTAATTATCAATAACTTCTAACAGCTCCTTACTCTGCACTCTGAACTA
Organism: Candidatus Magasanikbacteria bacterium RIFOXYD2_FULL_41_14; assembly: GCA_001784475.1. Lineage (GTDB taxonomy): Bacteria > Patescibacteriota > Patescibacteriia > Magasanikbacterales > GWA2-37-8 > XYD2-FULL-41-14. The sequence goes on along the minus strand of MFRE01000021.1, from coordinate 25,476 downwards.
AACAATCAGCATGGCATCACCAAAACTATAAAAACGATACTTGGCTTTAATCGCTTCTTCGTAACAGTCCAGAACAAATTCCCTATCGCCCACAAAGGCAGAAACCAACATCAAAAGCGTGGACTCGGGCAAATGAAAATTAGTGATAAGCGCGTCTACAACCTTAAATTTAAAACCGGGGGTAATAAAAATATTAATATCGCCATCATACGGCTTCACAACGTCTGTCATCCTGAGTGAAGCGAAGGATCCCTTAACGCTTGCATCGGTGCTATTGTTTAATTTAAGGGATTCTTCTCCGCCAAATGGCGGATCAGAATGACAAAGACGACTAACCCCTTCCAACGTCCGCACCGTTGTTGTGCCAACCGCTACCACGCGTCGGCCACTGGCCTTGGCCGCGTTAATTAACCCAGCATTTTTATCAGTAATTTCTACCCACTCGGCGTGCATTTTGTGGTCTTCAACTTTTTCGGTTTTAACTGGTAAAAATGTCCCTAACCCAACATGCAAAGTAACTTCCGCAAACTCCACACCCTGTTTTTTCAATCGCTCAATCAATTCTTCAGTAAAGTGAAATCCAGCTGTCGGCGCCGCAACGGAACCCTCATGTTGAGCATACACTGTCTGGTAATCACTCACTAAATTTTGATTTTTGATATTTACATTTTGATTTTTTATATACGGCGGCGTCGGCACCTCACCATACTTATTCGCCTTGGCGCGCACAATCGCGTCCGAATCATTAAATTGTAAATCCACCGTGCCATCATCATTTTTAAACATCACTTCCGCTGAAAAATCTTCGGCAAAAACGACTTTCATTCCCAAACGCAACTTGCGCCCGGGCTTAGCGAGCGCGCGCCATACGCCCGGATTTTCCATTGGTCGCGTTAAAAAAATTTCCACTTTGGGCGCGTTAAAAATTACATCGGTACACTCAAATTTTCCCCTCCTTTTCAAGGAGGGGGCGAGGGGGTGGTTCGGCACACCCGCCACTTCCTCATCCAACATCACCGTTCCGCGCAACCGCGCTTTAAAAACTTTAGTATTATTCCACACCACTAAATCCCCCGCCCGTAGATATTTTACAATCTCGCTAAAACTCCTCTCATGAACAATTTTGGTATTCACTCTATCCACTACCATTAAACGCGAAGAATCGCGCAGATCGGCCGGATACTGGGCAATTAATTCTTTGGGTAAATTGTAATCAAAATCTGAAGTTAACATATTATCACTGGCTTTGCCCCTCCTTTTCAAGGAGGGGGCGAGGGGGTGGTTCAAACGTTCGCTTTAGACAACTCCAAACAAATATTATACAATCCTTCTAAAACATCATTTATTTTATAAAATATATCTTGACTGTTATACCGCACAACTTTCAATCCTAAATTTTCTAAATATTCTTGTCTCACCTCATCTTTCTCAAATACTACTTCCTCTGAATGTGTTAAACCATCCACTTCAACCACAATTTTTAAGTCTGGACAATAAAAATCTACTATATAATTTCCAATACCCTGCTGTCTCCTAAACTTCCAACCGTTCATTTGACTACCTTTCAAATATTTCCATAATATCATTTCACTTTTTGTAATATTATTTCTCAATCTCTTTCGGATCGGTATCTGTTCTTTTTTGTTAAATACTTTTGCCATATAACCACCCCTTAATCCCCTCCTTGAAAAGGAGGGGAGAGACAATTGTTGCCGTTACATTTAATTATCTCTATTTTGCTTTATCTTAAATACTTCGCCACATTAACATTATGTTCATCCAAAGTTTTCGCAAAATGCGTTTTACCGTCCGTGTCACTCATAAAATACCAATTGTCATTTTTAGTCGGATATATTGTCGCGATTATTGCTTTCAAGCTTGGATTAGAAATTGGCCCCGGCGGTAATCCTGGATATTTATAGGTATTATACGGCGAATCAATCGCTCGATCAACCGCTGATACGGCTGGTGTACTTTTCCCAGTAATATAATTTACAGTCGCGCAAGATTGCAACGCCCAATTGCGTTCATATCGGCGCCAAAATATATCCGCCACCATCGCCATATCCGCGCCCGACGCTTCTTTTTCTACAATTGACGCCATTGTCAAAATTTCAAAAAAACTTTTCCCCTGCCGAATAATTTCCGCGCGCATTTCCGGCGTAATACTTTTATCTAATTGATGAAAAAATTTATATGCAATTGCTTCCAACCCACCATCAACATAAACTGTGTGTGTCTCTGGCAATAAATACCCCTCATACGAAACTCCACCAGGCTTACCAACCAATAATTCTTTTAGAGTGCTGGTAACCAAAAACTGCCAATCCACAACAGGGGCGATGCCGGGCGCACTGGTAGACGGTGGCGTACCCAAATAATAAAAAAATTCCTGCTCAGATTTTATCAACCCTTTCGCCTTCCAATCTTCCGCAATTTGGCGCAAATTCCAACCCGGTTTAACAATAACATCTACGACCGGTCGCGGTGGTGATGGAATGTATCGGTGCGTATATTTCCAATAAAAAATAAAACTTGTTGGCAAGACAAGGACGGTTATAATTGAGATAACTGTTATATTACGAATAGACATAGACGATAATTTCTAATTCACGAATTAATTAATTCGCTAATATAATGCCCAATACTTAAAATATTTTTTACTTGAGTATTTTATTAGTGAATTAGCGAATTAGCCCTTAGTTGATTTTCACTACAAATTCACTCTCTGCCCGTTTATATTTCTCCATCGTATCCGTCGGAAACCACTGCCCATTGTGCCGATGCGCGAACATTCTCCCAAGCTTCGCAACTTTTTCAAAACAATCACGTTCAATTGACGAAACCCCTTCTGGCAAAATATCCAAAACATCTGGCTCCATAATATACCCGCCCGCATTATTTAAATTTGACGGAGCTTTGTCTGGTGTAGGTTTTTCTACAAATTCCAAAATCTTGTCGCCTTCCAAGCGCGCAATTCCATATTGAGTAACATCGTCAACCGGGAACAATGACAAAGTTAATTTCGCATTATTTTTTTTGTGAATTTCAAGCGCCGAAGTCCAGTCAAAATCAGCTAAATTATCACCATTAATCGCAAAAAAGGGTTCGGTAATTCCTTCGGCCGCTTTTTTCAAAGCTCCACCAGTTCCAAGTGGCTCACTTTCAACACAATAACTAATTTTAATCCCCCATTTATTCCCATCGCCAAAATATTCTTTAATTTTATCGGCCAAATATCCAATTGATAAAATTATTTCTTCAACCCCATGCTTTTTAAAATTTATTATGGCATGCTCCACTATCGGTTTGCCGTGAACGGGCAAAAGCGGTTTGGGTGTTTCATAGGTTAGAGGGCGCAAGCGCGTTCCCAGTCCCCCTGCCAAAATTATCGCTTTCATAATTATATCAATTGTCATTGCGAGGAGCCGTAGCGACATGGCAATCCCAACGTTAGATTGCCACGCTTTGCTCGCAATGACAGAAAAAAATTAAAAACTCAACCCCACTACAACTAATAAATAATAAGCCAATACCGCCATAAGACCGGCCAAAGAGGCGCCCCCAACAATATCAAAAGGATAATGCACACCTGCATAAACTCTTCCCCAACCCACCCATAATGCCAACACTAAAAACGCCCACATATTAGGCAAACCGAAAACTAAACCAATAAAATAAAATAAAAATGCGGCAAAAGCATGATCAGACGGAAACGATTTCCAAGTAGAAAGCGGATGAAACATTAAGCGTGCTTCGGGGTGCTTAAGATAAGGGCGCGGCTCTTTAACAACCAGACCGATTAAAACACTAATTAACATCCCCAGACCCCACATTGCTCCAAACAAAATTGCACCAAAAAAAATCGTCTTACGATTAGGCGAAAACACAAAATATAAATCCAACCCGAACCAGGCGGCCAAGCCAAAAATAGCCCACTCCGCGCCGGCGCGGGAAAATAAATCAAGCCAGTGATAACGGCCGGACAGTTTGTTGATGTACAAATAAAGTCGTGCGTTCCAATTCATATTTTTGTTTCTTAATTTTACCAGTTAATCCATTTTTACGCAACCCCAAAATAAGCCAATACTGCGCGATACCACTTGAATTTTTCCACAGAAATGGTATAAATAAATAGCCAGTTAAAATATAAGAAATCAAACTATGGCTGAACAGCCGTTAATTATTCCACCCGACGCTTTTTTAATCGGAAAACGCGGTAATAGCATCCGCCGGCCAACCGGCTTGCCTGGAATAAGTCAAGATGATAACCCCCTGGCCAGCGTTTTGAACCCATCTGGATTCGTAAGACAGGGCGATATTTTTATTAAAGACAAGCCAATTGGTGATTTGGGGGTAATTACGGATCTTGCCAGCGCGCCCAAAGATATTATACAGCCACGCCCTATCAGTACTGAAGAATATTTTGAATTCTCAAAAAATACCCTCACAAAAGTGTTGGCCGCCCACGAAAGCAAGGGGACATTGCTCGCTTCCGGCCACGACGACCAATTCGTCAATTACCTAGAAACGATACTGATAGAATCCGGCTTGAAAAAACCCGGAAAGCTGATCCGGGAGATGACTCTTATTATTAAATCGCTATCATACCAACGAGACAAGGAACTTGGGGAAAAATCAGAAGAAAGCGAAAAAGAAGCTACCTTTTGGATGGGTGCGATGCCATTTGAACACCCCCAAGCAAAAATTACTAAACGAGACATCAAGGGTGCCGAGGTAATTAAAAAAGATTACCAAGGCGAAGGCACATATGATAATTTGAATATTTTATTACTACCGGAAATCTGGTTATCAATGGACGCACACCAACAGAAATTACTTTTGTCCGGAATATTATTTTTATTTAGATATACCAAAAATATCGCGGATATCAACGCCCCCGGCTTGCTAATCCGTCTAAGCCAAATCACGCGAGAAACCCCAAGCCGTACAATCCGAGAAATGGCCTATGCGATAATGACTTCATTGCCATTTGAACAATTACCCCAAACCGCCAAAGAAACGACTGCGGAAGCAATAACCAAAAACAATGAATATGGCAATGAACTGGCCACCGCGCTAATCTTTCACGATCGCACCAAAATAGGAGACCGTTTACGCGAGCAGGCTGACCGATTTGAAAAAGAAGTTTTAACCGAACTATCGGTCCCCGTGGATAATCTGGCCGCCTATACTCGCCCGCAATGGAACCGACTAACACGCCGATGCATGCAAGTAAATTTATTAAAATTTAACCACCCCGATCACGTTGGGATTGAAATTGAAATAGCGCCATTTGATAAAAATCCACAAAGCGGAGTAGCAGATATAGATCGTTTAAAGAAAAAAATTGGAGCCGACTCCCCTTTAAGTAGTTGTGGGGTTGATCAAGACTGTATTGAGGTTAGAAGCGGAAATAACGGATTCATACCGAATCTCAAAAACATGGAACATCTGGCGAATCACTTAAAAAGAATACTAAATACCGCACCCGGCGTACCTTCTACTTTGCATATTCACGTAGATTCTGACACAATAAGCGGTGAACATATTGAGCAAACCTTTTCAGACACACGAACACACACAACACAGCAAACACACGAAATACGCTCTTTGGGTATACCACTAATGCAAACTGGGACAGTGGGGCAAATGTGCGCTGTAAACGTAATCCAACTGCAACGAATATTAATTTTTTGCGCGCAATTGGGTAAAGTTACCGACGAAAACACTGCTAAATTAAAAAAACACCTGGAAACTACCGGATACCCGGATTTAGAAAAAATCAAAAAAATACTTACACTCACTTATTTAGCGACTGCCGACAACCCCATCCAAAGATTATCGGCTATGACAGTATTCCAACGACAAAAATGCTTTTTAAGCGGTGCCACTTACCTATCTATCTTAGAAGAATACGGGCTGTCGGAAAACATCGAAGCCGTGTTGGAATATTTACCATTAATGACGATGAAAGAATTTGTCGTGGATCTAACAGCTAAATTAGGTAAAGAAAAATTAAGAAAAATTCTACTCGACAATATAGATAATCCCAAGTTGACAGACAAAATCATTTTGTTAATCATCAATGACATTAAAAATTTTGAAAATGAAAAATTAATAATGGAATTTTACCCCAGAATATCAAACACGGCGGTCAGGGATGAAGCGATCTGGTTGTTAACTAACAGCACAGTAATCGATTCCATTAACTTTGCCATGTCTAAATATGCGGATTTAAGCAACGCCGAAATTCGCGATAAAGTTATCACAACAATCGCGCGCCACGAATATGAGCAAGCTTATTCTTTTGTGAGACACAAACATTCAGATGTAACAGGTGATAGTGAACAAATTAAATTAATTATTATTATCGGCGAATCAAACATGCCGGATAAATTTGAGATGCTTGGCGAAATATACACGGAAACGAAAAAAGATCACCTACGCCGTTTCGTCATTGAAACAATTACACTAAACGGCAAACCACGCGTGGCAAAAATTTTGGAAAATATATATTTTTCAAAACAATTAACAATTGATCAATCCTTACCCATTATTTATACAATCATAAAAGTCGCTGAGCCGGATAAAATTGATATTTTGCTAAAAATCTACGCGCGCGAGAGCCAATCAATGCGAGCATACATTGTTTCAAAATTGATAGATGAAATCACAGAAAAACGAAAAGAAACTGGAGAAAAATTATTAGAAATAGAAACTGATGAAGATATCAAAAAGCGTATCGAATATATGATTAATTCTTTTCTTGTCCGCTACTCTTGATTTTTGCTTGAAAAATGCTATAATACCTCCCTACAAATGCGCCTGTAGCTCATTTGGTTAGAGCAATGGTCTTATAAGCCGTAGGTAGATGGTTCGAGTCCATCCAGGCGCACCATCATATGACAACCAAACACATAACTGTTAAACCAGAAGACAAAGGCGCTCGCCTTGATGTTTTTTTGACTGAAAAATTAAAAATTAGTCGTTCACAAATTCAAAAAATGATTACTGCTGGTCAAATGACGGTTAATGGAATTCAGCCACAAAAAATGGGATTGACACTAAAAACAAGTGATAAAATTACGATTACCAAAGACCCTGAAATTGCCAAAGACGCCAAACCAGAGTTTACCATAAAAGATATAAAAATTGCGGCTGAGACTCCGGACTACATAATTGTAGAAAAACCAACCGGCATGCTCACCCACTCAACCACCCGCGATGAACCAGACTCGCTCGCTTATTTACTAGCAAAGAAATATCCGGAACTAAATAAAGTCGGCGACAACACCAAACTTCGGCCCGGCATTGTCCATCGTTTGGATAAAGAGGCTTCTGGACTTCTTATAGTCGCCCGTACCCAATCAATGTTTGCAAACCTAAAGAATCAATTCCAAAGTCGCACCATCCACAAAGAATATCTGGCTTTAGCACACGGACAAATTAGTCGCGATGAAGGCAAATTGTCGTTTAGAATCGGCCGTTCAGAAACATCCGACCGGATGGCGGCTATGCCTGAAACTGAAAAGGGGTTGTTTTCCGACACCGGCAAAGATGCCGACACGGATTTTGAAGTTGAAAAAAGATTTATAAATTTTACTTTGGTGCGCGTTAAAATCAAAACCGGCCGTATGCACCAAATCCGGGCTCACTTTTTAGCTTACAACCACCCCCTTTGCGGTGACCCTTTATATTTCCAACGCAAACGTCCTAATAAAACCGACAAAAAACTCGGACGCTTATTTCTGCATTGCGCCATATTGGGTTTCGTTGATTTAAATGGGGAATATAAAGAATTTGCATCCGCTTTGCCAAAAACACTAGTTGATTTTATGGCCGGATTAAAACCGCCAAGGACGCTAAAATAAATTTCAAAATCAAAATTTAAAGTATTAAACAAAATTTAAATTATAAAGCCCAAACTTTAAAATTATACTGGCCATTCGATTTTTGATATTTTATTTAAAAATTGGAAATTAGTAATTTGGATTTAAAAAATAAACAGATAAGCAGACTCCTAATTAAATAATGATCTATATGCAGATCAAACGCGGACTACTGGTAATAATCTCCTCCCCATCAGGCGGTGGTAAGGATACGGTAATTGACCGCCTACTTAAAATTTTCCCAAATTCCACCCGCCTTATTAACACCACCACCCGAGTCCCCCGCCCTAAAGACACGCCCGGTGTTACTTATGACTTTATAAGCAACGAACAATTTAAAACCGGATTAAGTAATAAGGAATATTTGGAACATAATTTTTACAATGGTTATTATTATGGCGTTAACAATCAGCGTTTAAACACCGCACTCGCCGAGCATGATTTAGTATTTACAAACATTGATGTCAATGGCCGAAAAAGCGCCGCAGATGCCGGCGTAAAAAATTTATCAATTTTCCTGTTACCGGACGATTTAAAAAATTTACGAACCCGCATTGCCGGACGAGGCGGACTGGATGAAACGCAAATTAACGAACGCTTGGAGACTGCCAAACGCGAAATCGCCCGCGCCAATGAATATGATTTTCAAGTAAAAAATATTCAAGGAAAACTAGACGAAACCGTGGCAAAAGTAACAGAAATAATTAAAAAAATCATATGATGAGCGGTGAAACAGAAAATCAACCCATTCCAGAGCTAGAAAATGTAAAATTTAATCGACTAAAAATAGCAACAAAAGAAAATCCGCGGACACGCAGCAAAAAAAATACCTGGGTAATTTTTAATGGCAATATAGTTGATTTATCAATCACGCAAAATGCCAACTTTCAATGCGCTGAACAAGAAATTGACGAATATATAGTCATCGAAGTAATTGCGCAAGACAAAAAAATTGCAACTCTGGGAATTAAATTAACTAAACAAACAGCAATATCTGATTACCTATGCTCTACTAAAATAGAAAAAAACTTTGATTCAACAATGAAATTTAAGGGTTTGGGAAGATCACTATGGGAAGTTGGCCTGCGTCAAATTCAGCAAATAGCTGACGAACGCGGGGTTGCTATAATCCATACTGTTTTGAAACATCCTAGAATTGACTTGACTGGTGAAAAATGGGACGAAATTTTTTTACCAATATTAAAAAAACACGGGTACACAAAAATAAATACCCCTGGATATGACAAAGGTTCCGAGCCAAAACGCTGGCGGAAAAAATATGATCCAAATGAGCAAAAGATGGCGGGGAGTTGACAAAAAATTAGATTTAAGGTAGAATTACGGACACATTTAAATACTAAATTATATGGGCTTTACCCATATATTCTTCATTCGCTCAGAAATAATTAAATACATTTAATTATTTCCCTCACTCCTAATCGAATATGACCGAAACAACTGAAAAAATCGTTTATAAGCCAGGCATGGTGGTAAAAGTCCATCAAAAAATCAAAGAATTGAACGCCAAGGGCGAAGAAAAAGAACGTATTCAGATTTTTGAGGGCACAATTATCGCTGCCCGCCATGGCAACGAAGCCGGCGCCACCATTACGGTGCGCAAGATGTCGGAAGGTGTGGGAGTTGAAAAAATCTACCCCATCCATTCCCCGGTAATCGCTAAAATTGAAGTATCCAGACAGCTGGTAGTCCGTCGCGCCAAACTTCACTATTTGCGCGATCCAAAATTCAAACGCAAGATGAAAGAAGTTAAAAAGTAAAAAAAATCTCCCGCAAGGGAGATTTTTTAAATACCAAAATCCAAATTACCAATATCAAATCAATTACAAATATCAAAATCTAAATGCCAAATTTTTTGATATTTGAAATTTGTTATTTGAATTTTGTTTGACATTTGACATTGGAAATTTCAAATTTTCACAAATACTTCCCTGTCCAGCTTTTCTTATTTTTCTTAATATCCGCCGGCGTACCAGACGCCAAAACATACCCCCCCTTCTCCCCGCCCTCAGGACCGAGTTCAACCACCCAATCTGCAGCTTTGATAACATCTGTATTGTGCTCAATTACCAAAACCGAATTACCTTTGTCCACTAATTTTTCCAAAACTACAAGCAAGTGCTTAACATCTTCAAAATGTAAACCAGTGGTTGGTTCATCCAATATATATAAAGTCCGACCGGTGGAAGCACGCGATAATTCAGTGGCTAATTTAATTCTTTGGGCTTCACCGCCAGAAAGAGTGGTCGCTGATTGCCCAAGTTTAACATAACCTAAGCCCACGGCCCGCAACAAGTCCAATTTATCAGCCAAAGACGGTAAGTCCACGAAAAATTTAAAGGCCTCTTCCGCGGTCATATTTAAAACATCGGCAATATTTTTTTCTTTGTAATGAATCTCCATTGCCTCTTGATTGTAGCGTGCCCCGCTACATTCCGCACATTCCATAAATACATCCGCTAAAAATTGCATTGGAATTCTAATATAACCATCACCCGAGCAGGCCTCACAGCGACCGCCACCTTTAACATTGAAACTAAATTTACCGGCATCATAACCGCGTAAACGCGACTCTGGCAAAGAAGCAAACAGATCGCGAATTAACACAAAAATACCAGTGTAAGTAGCCGGGTTAGACCGCGGTGTACGACCAATTGGTGATTGATCAATAGCGATCACTTTATCAATGTGTTGAACTCCTTTAATTTCTTTGTGCTCCCCCGGTTCGTCTTTGGCGCGATAAAATTTCTTTAAAAGCGCGCGTGATAATATATTTAACACTAATGATGATTTGCCAGACCCCGACACGCCGGTAACACATACCAAGCGTTGTAAGGGAAAATCAACAGTAACATTTTTTAAATTAAACGCTTTTGCCCCGGCGACAGTCAGCTTCGGGCAATTTTTAGCACACGGGCGTGGTGCTGGTTTGTTTATCACTTTTTCTTTACCAATTAGATACTGGCCGGTCAAAGAAGCGGCGGATTTAACGACCTGACTATAAGTACCCTGCGCCACAATCTCACCGCCATAAACCCCAGCTCCGGGGCCAACATCAATTAAATAGTCCGCGGCCTTCATCATCGCGGTATCATGTTCAACCACAATCACGCTATTGCCCAAATCGCGCAAATAACGCAAAGTGGAAATTAATTGCTGATTGTCGCGCGGATGTAAACCTACCGACGGCTCGTCCAAAATATAAATAACACCAGTTAAGCCGGACGATAATTGGCTACCCAAACGGACGCGAGTTACTTCCCCACCAGAAAGTGTGGTAAGCGATCGGTCTAAACTCAAATAACCCAATCCAACTTTTTGCAAATTATTAAGACGGGCAAGCAATTCTTGTCGCAAAGTACTAAAAACCGCTAAGTGTTCAATTTTTAATTTGCTAATTTCAACAATAGCTTGTTCAATGCTCAAAGACGATAATTCGGCTATACTATACCCACCAATTTTAACTGCCAATGATTCACGCCTGAGACGCTGGCCGGCACACTCGGGGCAAGTAAGCTCGCGCATGTATTGTTCAATTTCTCGACGCACATAATCAGAAGTTGTTTCCAAATGACGCGACAACAAATCGCGACGCACACCGGAGAAAGTCGTTTTTTTACCATCCACATCATAAAGACGCGTGCCAGTGCCTTCCATCACCAACTGACGTACTTTTTCTGGTAAATCCACAAAGGAAACATCCAACGAAAAATTATTGACCTCGGCTACAACCGCTAATAATTTTTGGTACCAGGCCTGATTGCCAGTAATGCGCGTCCAGGGCTGAATAGCTCCTTGCGATAAGGTTAAACGCGTATTAGGGACCACCAGTGCCAGATCTACTTCCATAGTAACTCCGAGGCCAGTACAACGCGGACAAGCGCCATAAGGACTGTTAAAACTAAAATTGCGTACCTGCAATAACGGATAAACATTGCCACAGCGTGGGCATAGTCCCGATGTTGAAAAAATCAACTTTTCTTTACCACCAACAACTTCAATCACACCGTTGCCTAAATCAAGAGCGGACTCAACTGCCACAGTGGGGTTTTGTTTTTTGATGTCTTCAATTCTACCTACTACAATAGCGACGCAGTAGCGACGGCCGACACTAAAATTATAATCGGCAAAATCACGACATTTCATCACCACTCCATTTACCTCTACCTCTTCAAACCCACTCCGCTCAACTCGTTCCAAAAGAATTTTTTTATCAACTTCCTCGCTATCCACCAAAGGCGCAAGTATTACCACCCGGCCATTGCGCGCCAGACGACGCACGGCCGCGGCAATTTCACCAGGGGTATAGGCCTTAGTCGGGAGATTACAATCCGGACAATATTGCTGACCAACCGATGAAAATAGCAAACGCAAATAATCATAAATTTCCGTGGCCGTTCCGACTGTGGAGCGCGGATTCTGGGCGAATACTTTTTGATCAATGGCAATTGTTGGCGAAAGCCCATCAATTTTATTCACATCCGGCTTATCGCGCACACCCATAAACTGACGCGCGTAAGAAGACAAGGACTCGGCATAACGCCTCTGTCCTTCCGCGTAAACAGTATCAAAAGCCAGCGAAGATTTTCCCGAGCCAGATAATCCGGTTACCACCACTAATTTATTCTTGGGAATTTTAATACTGACATTTTTTAAGTTGTGAACACGAGCGCCTTTGATAACAATAAAATCTGGCATAACAAATTACTTGCGAAAAAAATTAATAATTGTATTTATAATCATCACAAATTAATCTCCACTGACAGTTTCAATGACTTCATCCATAAGACTTCCACTTCCACTATCATAACCAAATGGGTTAGTTATGGTATGTTCGCCAAATGGCACCTTATCTTCATTATCAAATATGTCCTTAATATTGCCATCACCAAGCGCAATATTCATAATTAATGCCGACTTGCCCAAATTACTCTTTCTAATATAGTTTTTTACTCCCACTGTTGGCCAACTGCCATATACTGGTCCGCCGCTTTCGCTCTGACCAATATACAAAAATGGTTCATCGGTCGTTAAATTTCTATTTATCTCGGTTCGCAAAATAAACCCATCTAGATCAAATCCGCTCGGACATTCCCAATTAGAAGAATTGGGGTAGGGCGCTCCTGGGCCGGTAAAACCACCATACACAATGGCATAACTCCACGGGCTAGATGATTTGTCAATTAACTGCGCGTTGACATTGGCCTCGCCTTTCCCCCAAGTGTGTGATTTTTTACCAATTGCCAATCCTTTAGTCGTAGGATTTTTACAGACACCATACACTTCAACGTCTGTATAGTCCAGCCATTCATCGCCTTCGGTCTTATCAGCCCCAACGCGACTTTGGTTAATTGCATCCATAAGCGCGGCCATATCAAACCGAATTAGTATCTGCCCATCTACACAAGAATAGCCCTTGCCATAAGTCATGTTGGCATAAATATAAGGCGCGCAAACCTGGTGGCTACTACCGACGTTACAAACATCACCATGACAAATACTGGTGCCACCACCTTTAATAGCATACTGGTCGCCACACTGCATAGCATCAAAATTAGTAGGTGCAAGCGCTATGCTATTAAATTTATCTAAATTAACCGTTTGCCCATTTACTCCCAGCAAAGCAAAATCAGTGGAGCTGGGACTTTGACGACAAAACTCCGGCATCATTTTACTGTTACGAATTAACCAAATTCGCGGTAACCGAAATTTAACCAAATTAGGATTGATTGTATTTAAAATCACAAAAGAAGAAAACAAAATCATGAGTCCAATAACTGCCCCCCCAATTCTCTTTTTCGCGGCGCCAATCATTTCGCTGTTTCCACCCGAAGCCACCCATTGCATGCCGGCCACAATAATTACAATAACCGCCACAATGCCGGCGATCCTAACCGCGTAATTGTATAAAGTAGTAACAAAAGCACCAATATCTTCAAAATGACGCTGCCCGCCAAAAGCAATGGTTGTGACCGTCTCTCCCACCGGCAAACATTTGCCCCAACCCGGCTGGTCACAGGGCGGTTCGCCTGCCATCCAACCAGACGCGCCATTGCTATAGCCGGTACGAGCGTTCTCACACTCATCTTTGTGCCAGCAAAGCGGATTAAATTCCGGCGCGGTTACAGTGGGAACCGCCCAAGCCGTGCCAGATAAAAAAATACTAATTAATAAAGCCGACAAAATAATTCCGGTGGCTGTTTTCATATTTTTAAAAATAATAAAAATTTAAAAATTGGCAACTGATATTTTATTGGACTGATAAAAATTTATCCCAGGCCTCAAACGGCACCACCCCTTCTACTTTATAGCCATTTATAAAAAAAGTGGGCGTGCCAGCCACACCGGCTTTGTAGCCATCGGCAAAATCACGATTAACTTCCGCGCGTATGGTTGAATTACCAAGACAAGTAACAAGTTTTTTGTAATCCAAACCAATCAAATCGGCCACGATGTTGATTTCATCGCCAGCCAGAGCTTGTACCAGATTATCTTGATTATTATAAAACCAATCATGTGCCACCCAATACAATCCCTGTTCGCTGGCGCAGTTAATAATTTCCGCCGCTTGACTCGCGCCGGGGTGGGTTGATTCCACGGGAAAATCTCGCACAATCCATTTTATTCTATGACCATATTTTTGCAAAACCTGCTTCATAATCGGTAATTCCGCCTTACAGTTAGGACATTTAAAATCCACAAACTCTACTATCACTACATCAGCGTCGGGATTACCCAAAAAAGGATCATCACTGGTTTCAATATCAGCGCGTGTGGCAGCACCACCACTGGGATCACTTACCGTGGCAGTTGAAAACCCTCCATAAACCGCGCTTGGTAGCTGAACCACTTTACCGGTTTTGATTTCGTTCCAATACTTGCCTAATAAAATTAAAAAAGCCACGACCACCACAACAATCACAATTCCAACACCCAGCAAAAGTATCCCCCAAACAGTTTGATACCAGCGCTGAGCTTTAATTGGTAGCATTTGTTCAAAAATCATAGGACAATTAATTCAAAATATATTATACCATATCCGCCAAATAATCAATACCCCCACATTGAACCGCCCGGGACAGCCGGTACATAGTTTGACAAAAAAGGGCATTAATGTTATAATAATATCTACTTAAAATCTCTTCCTTTATATATATGCTTATCAGTGTTCTTAATGTCATTCAGCTCATTTTGGCGATTTTATTGACCATTATCATTCTCCTCCAACAAAAAGGCGGAGGTGTGGGCGGAATCTTCGGGGGATCTTCCAATATCTACAGCACCAAACGCGGAGTAGAAAAAACCCTTCATTATACTACAATTGCTATCGCAATTATTTTCTTCGGACTCTCTTTGGCTCGATTAGTCATCTAAATTAAGATACATCTTCTATATTAACCATGAGCTCGTCTAAACTTTTCCATCGGATAAAGTCCATTTTGGCGGGAACTTCACACGGTATTGAATTGGATAAAAAACTACTGCGGAATGTCCGCCGGCATTTTTTGCCATCTTGGACGCATTTTAAATATTTAAAACACTTCCTTCAACCCTGGGAAAAGAAAACGCTACTGTCGTTGTCTGCGCTTTTATTAATCTCTTTTATGGCTTGGGGCTCGGTGTTTGTCGGCCGCCACACCGGTATCGCCCCTAAAAATGGGGGGGCGTATCGCGAAGCATTGGTTGGCCAGCCAAAATTTATTAATCCAATTTTTTCCTCCATTAATGATGTTGACGCTGACTTGGTTACTCTGCTCTACTCTGGCTTATTCCGATATGATACCAATCAAAATTTAGTACCTGATATTGCCGAATCATTTACCGTTAGCCCTGATTTAAAAACATTTACAATTACCTTGCGCCCAGCAATGCGTTGGTCTGATAGTAAATCACTTACCGCTAATGATGTTATATTTACAATAGAAACAATTCAAAATCCTGAAGTGGGCAGTCCGCTTTTACCAGCCTTTGCGGGAGTAAAAACAACCAAGGTAGACGAAGCAACAATAAAATTTACTTTAACAGAACCATTCGCCAACTTTTTAAATACTTTAACGGTAGGTATTATTCCCGAACATATTTGGTCTGAAATTAATCCCACTAATTTTAAATTAGCTAAATACAATTTACAAACAATCGGTTCTGGCCCGTGGAAATTTGAAAAAATGTTAAAAAACGAAGCCGGGGCGGTTCAGTCCTATACTCTCTCACCCAATTACAATTATTACGGAAAAAAACCATATTTAGGATCAGTGGAATTCAAATTTTTAGACAGCTACAACGAGGCGGTTGGCCTACTTAAAAGCCAAACAGCCGATGCTGTTAGCTTCTTGCCCAGTAATCTGAAAGAAAAAATTGGGTCTAAAAATTTCAACTTATATAAATTTTTACTACCTCAAACCACGGCCATATTTTTAAATAGCGACCAAAAAAGCGAGCTAAAGGAATTGGATTTACGCCGCGCGCTGACTATGGCGATAAATCGCGATCAATTAATAAGCGACGTTTATGGGACAGACGCCGTGAGCTCCGATTCTCCCTTACCATCTTTTGAAGCCGGCTATCAAGCCGCGAAAAAAAATCTCTACGATGAAAAGGCCGCCAACGACTTACTGGATAAAAAATGGAAACACATTGAACCAGAAAATTACTTTAAATTACGCCAGGCTGAGGAATTAAAAAACCGTCAGAGCGAGATTGATGCCACCATCGCCGCAAACAGCTCCACCCCCGAGGTGGCGTCGTCAACAATTAAACAAATCAATTCGGAGGTAAATCAAAAAATTCGCGCCGAGATGAATTCAGACCAACTTTTTTATCGGGCGGATGGCAATAATATTCTGGAAATTGAACTAACTTTGGTTGATAACGCGGAATATATAAAGGCCGGCGATACCATTGCCAGCTTCTGGAGAAAGATTGGGCTTCCAACTACGATCCATACAGTCAGTGCCTACCAAGTTAACCGCGAAGTGATAAAAACTCGTTCATACCAAGCTTTACTCTATGGTGAGATAACCGGCGCCGACCTCGATTTGTTTCCATTCTGGCACTCATCACAAGTTGATTACCCTGGGTTAAATTTAGCTCGCTATATCAATCGCAATGCCGATAAATTATTAGAAGACGCCCGATTAACATTAGACGACAGCAAACGCTTAAAACTCTATGAACAATTCCAGACCATACTGGAAGATGATGACCCAGCGATATTCCTATTTACACCATACCACTATATGGCAATTGCCAAAAACATCAAAGGAGTAAATTTAAATACTTTAGTTAATTCTTCTGATCGGTATCGTGAACTTAACGATTGGTACATAAAAACCAAGTGGCAGTGGAAAAAATGAATGATTTTAAATTTAGGATTTTAGATTGTAGATATAGTGATTAAAGAGCAAAAAATTAAACAACGCATCAACCATAAATCTAAAATCTTAAACTAAAAGGGGCATGTGGCGGAACTGGTATACGCGTACGTCTCAGAAGCGTATGGGGTAACCCATGAGAGTTCAAATCTCTCCATGCCCACTAAGCACAACCCAAAAGTTTGGGTCGTGACCGAGAGATTTGAACGCCGAAACAATATCCGTTCGCGCGGATGTGAGGGGGTGGTCAGCCCGAATGAGCCACAGCGAGTGAGAGGCGAGACCAAATCTCTCCATGCCCACGGTTTTAATCATCATCTAAAAATTCCCCTAATAATCCCTATGATTAAGGCAGTTATTTTTGATATTGACGGAGTATTTTTGGACTCAAAAAAAGATAGCGCCAAATATTTCCAAAAAATATTGAAAGCAGTGGATCACCGATCAATCACGCTCGCAGAATATGATAACTATTTTCACCTCACAGCTCTGGATGCTCTTAGAGCGATGATTGGATCCAAAAACATAAAAGCAGTAAATAAAACTTGGAACATTTTTGCCACCCAATCTATTCCCTACCCGGGCGAAACGCAAAAATTAACTTCCAACAGCGCTAAAATTGTTAAACAACTAAGCAAAAACTATAAATTGGCGTTAGTCACGAGCCGTGTCCGACAGAGCGTTTTTATGTCGCACGAACTGGCTAAATTAAAAAAATATTTTCAAGTCGCTATTTCCGTTGAAGACACAAAAAAACACAAACCAGACCCAGCCCCGCTTCTGCTCGCCGCTAAGAAAATGAAACTAAAAGTATCAGAATGTATTTATGTCGGTGATATGCCGTCTGATATAACTGCCGCCCACTCCGCCGGGATGAAAGTGGTCCAATTTTCTAAATTCTCTAAAATAATAATTCCTGATGCCGATGCCTACGTTAACTCATTCAAACAGCTACCAAAACTAATCAAGAACTTAACTCAAATTAACTTTAAACGGGCGATTTAATCCCCGAATTTATTCATCATATATTTTATGATTTCAGCAACTAACAAACCTCAGACGCGGTCACGCCGGCCGCAAAACAATCGGCGTTTTACCCGGCCTTCGTTTCAGCGTTTTCGCGATGTTGTTACCGGTCCGACTAAATTAAAAGTAATGATTGTCGGCGGTATGGAAGAAATCGGTCGCAACTGCACTATTTTGGAATATGGCGATGATATTGTTATTATTGACCTTGGCCTACAATTCCCCGAAGAAGATATGCCGGGCATTGATTATATTATCCCTAATATTTCTTATCTCAAAGGTAAGGAGAAAAATATTCGCGGGGTAATTATCACCCATGCTCACTACGACCATATTGGCGGTATCCCCCATATTATCCCTGCTCTTGGCTATCCGCCAATTTACGGATTACCATTAACTAACGCCGTCATTAAAAAACGCCAGGAGGATTATCCGGGATTACAACAACTTAAAATCAACAATGTTAAATTGGAGGACAAACTAAAACTGGGCATTTTTGATGTGGAATTTTTTCATGTTAACCACAATATACCCGACTCTATGGGAATTGTGGTAAACACACCAGACGGCACTATTGTCCACACTGGAGATTGGAAATTTGACTACCAACCGGTCGGTGAAGCCCCGGCTAATTTGCAACGCATTGCGGAAATTGGCACCAAAGGCGTCATGGCCTTAATTTGCGATTCCACCAACGCCATGCACCCAGGCCATCAAATTTCTGAAAGTGAAATCGGCATTAATTTAGAAACATTATTGGAAAAAGCTAAAGGGCGCGTTATTATCGGCGTTTTTTCTTCACTTTTATCACGTGTCAAACAATTAATTGAAATCTCGGAAAAATTAGGCAAAGTAGTAGCCCTTGGTGGATTTAGCATGCGTTCCAATGTGGAAATTGCCAAAGCCCTGGGCTACATGAAGTTCAGCCCCAAAATGTTAATTGACATTCGTCAAGTGAATAAATACCCACCGGAAAAAGTGGTGATTGTTTGCACCGGCGCGCAGGGTGAAAAAAATGCCACTTTAATGCGCATTGCCACCGGCGAACATCGAGATGTAACTTTAACACCAGGCGATACCGTCGTATTTTCATCTTCAGTAATTCCGGGTAACGAACGCACAGTCCAACGATTGAAAGATACCCTGTTCCGCAAAGGCGCAGAAGTAATTCATTACGAAATGATGGACGTTCACGCCGGCGGACATGCCAAATCCAATGATGTCAAACTGATGTTGTCTCTCATGAAACCAAAATACTTTATTCCGAACCACGGCAATCATTTTATGTTGCGCTTAAACGGCCGGATTGGCGTGGCCATGGGTATGCCCAAAGAAAATGTCTTCATCGCTGACAACGGCCAAGTAATGGAATTTAGCAAAGGCGTGGGTGTACTTACCAAAAGCAAAATTCCAGCTGATTATGTATTTGTGGATGGCTTGGGCGTATCCGACGAAACCAATGTAGTGTTGCGCGACCGCCAAGTATTGGCTGAAGACGGTATGGTGGTAGTTATCGCTACTGTGGACAGCAAAACTGGTCAATTGGTCCAAAACCCAGATATTATTTCGCGTGGCTTTGTGTTTTTAAAAGAGCACAAAGAATTAATTGAAGATCTACGTCACCGTGTTAAAAAATTAGTCACCGACTCTGATCCCCTATCTTGGGCTGATACTAATAACATCCGCAACAAGATTCGCGATTATGTGGGGCAGTTTTTGTTTACGAAAACAGAAAAACGTCCAATGATATTGCCAGTTGTTATTGAAGTTTAAAAAAACATACTTGCCCCGTAGTGATGCGAATTTAATGAAAATTTACTACCGGAGTCATACCGCCAGTGTTTATTGAAATATAAACCAATTAAACCGCCTTGCCTAAGGCGGTTTTTGTTGGTATAATATAATAATAAAAACTATAAAATATGATTGAAAAACCAGGATCAAAAATTTTCGACATCACAACTGCCAAACAACGCCGCGAACGGGCTAACTGTCCATGTGAAATCTGTTTAATGGAAAAACACGGATTTAGTCAAAAAAAATTGTTGGAAAAATTACAGGAACTACAAAAATATCTTAGATTGGCAAAACCCAAAAAAAATGCGATTAACGCCGATACACTTTATAAACACATGTTGGGCAACCCTTTGGAAACAGTTGCGCGCGACTTAATGAACTGGGACTCTAAAAGTATCCACATCACCACACCATTCACCGCCGCCTTAACAATGCTATTCCAAGAAAAATTTGGCAACGCCCAAGCGAAGCATAATATTTACAACCAGCCATCAGAAACAGTTTAACTAAAAAAATATGACTATCAAAAAACATACCGTCGCCTTTTACGGCATTTGGCCGGAAATGAAAGACTACATCCGTTCTAAAATGAGCGAATTTCACTGTACCATTCATCCGGAATCAATTAACACGGAAAATTTAAATAAAAACGCCGACATTTTAGCGATATTTGTGGAATCGCCAGTAACCAAAAAAATGATTAACGCTCTGCCTAAACTAAAAATGATCGCGACAATGTCGACTGGCTTTGACCATATTGATTTAAAAGCGGCCAAAGCCAAAAAAATTCCAGTGTGCAACGTCCCATTTTACGGCGAAAACACCGTGGCCGAACACGCGTTCGCTTTAATTTTGGGTCTGACGCGCAAACTATTTCAATCGGTCAAGCGCGTTAAAGAAGGTGTCTATGATTTTCACGGCCTGCGCGGCATGGATTTGAAAGGCAAGACCTTGGGCGTGGTGGGCACCGGCCATATTGGCGCGCATTTAATAAAAATGGCCAAAGGTTTTGAAATGAATATTTTGGGATACGATCCCTACCCCAACAAAGAACTGGCCAAAACTTTGGGATTCAAATACACGACTTTGGATAAATTACTGGCCACCTCGGACATTGTCAGTTTGCATGTCCCGCTTTTTAAAAATACTTATCATTTAATCAATAAAAAGAATATTAAAAAAATGAAGCCGGGCGCGATTTTAATCAACACCGCGCGTGGCGGACTGATTGACCCCGAAGCGCTTGTCATGGCGCTCCAAAGTAAACACTTGGCCGGCGCGGGTCTGGATGTTTTGGAAGACGAAAATTTAATTCAAAACGAAGAGTTGTTGATGTCAGGCGGATGCAAAGAGTGTCAACTCAAAACAAATCTAATGAATAATATTATCATTGACCATCCGGACACCATTGTTACTCCCCACAATGCTTTCAACAGCATCGAAGCTATACAAAGAATCGTGGACACGACCATTGAAAATATCCGTGCCTTTGCCAAAGGTGAAATAAAAAATGATGTGACGACACTAAAGCCAAAGAAAAACTAAAAACAAAACCACTCCCGAGTTACGGAAGTGGTAGTGATTTTGTCTATAACTATAAGCCGAATTTTGTCTGCTTTGACTTACGCCAAAGGAGATAACCATTTATCTAGGCCGGCCATTGCTGGACGACTCAAGCGAACGAACTTTTCCGGGCTTCGCTGCGCTTCGCCCGGTAAACCGCGATATTAATATCGTTGAGTTTACCCTGCGTAGCGCAGCGAAGCAGGGCTGTTCTTGCGCGCGGATAAGGATTTAGCCGTTTCACCCCCGATCTTATTTCCCCCTGTAATCGGGATTAAGCCATAATTTTGATAAATCAAAATTTTAGGGTTTGGCTCTTCCGGCAATTTCTCGCCGAAACGTCTCTGCTCGCACCTTGCGGATTACTCCGAGTGGGCGTTACCTCCCGATCTCCACTTATAAATAAATGAAAATCGCGGATCCTCGATTCCGTAAACGGAATCGGGACACTATCTTTTTTCCTATTGCTAGGAAGCGTGTTCGGACTTTCCTCCGGAGCTTCGCTGCGCTTCGCCCGGTAAAACCTTGATGTTAATTACAGTGGGGTTTACCCTGCGTAGCGCAGCGAAGCAGGGTGGTTATCCATTATAGACCATTATATAGTAGCACATTTTGGGTGTTTTGTCAAGACCCCCCACCCTTGACAATGGCTAATTTAAGCCAAAATTATTAATTTCCGCCTTAATTCTCTCCCCTTCTATCTCCGCCGCATGCGCTGTCTGCCCTTTTATTTAATTTTCCGCACCACCCCCTTATCAGCATCCACTTCCACCATATCACCGTCCTTAAAAATTTTAGTGGCGTTTTTAAAACTTACCACGCACGGCACGCCAAACTCGCGTGACACCACCGCCGCGTGACAAGTTAAACTGCCGACTTCAGTAACAATCGCACCGGCATTTTTCATGGCCGGTAAATAATCCACCATCGTAACGACACTAATCATAATATCGCCCTTTTTTACTTTATAATTATCTTGCGGACCGGCAACTATTTTCGCTTGACCAACTGTTCGCCCAACGCTGGCACAAATACCTTTGCCACTATTATTTTCCCCAATGTACCCGGTAGTTTTTTCTAAATAAGCAAATAATTTTTTTGCTTCTGGCGTAGCAAACAAATATCTTTTTAACATCGCTTTATCATATCCATACCCACTAATTTCTCGCCGTTCATGCAAAATTTTTGTGGGATTTAATTGACCACGCAAAACCGCCACCACCTCGTCTTCGTATAAAGTACGCAATTGTTTAGTTGATAAAAATAGTCGTTTACACATTTCTTTATACAATGGTAACACATGATAACTACAATAACTCATTAAATATTCCGCTTCATTGCGCGCATCCAATACCAAACTAAAATCTACAAATACCTGCAACTCACGCACAGATAAATTATATTTTTTTACAATAACGGCAATATCGCTCCGACGTACGCGCGTATATTTTTTTAACTCATTGAATTGACAACTTAATTCACCAACATCTTGTTTTTGTAATTCACGTAATTCTTCTTCGTAATGTTTGGCGCCCCACGGCTCGCCATACGCCGCCACCGGCATCCAACCAAAATTCTTGGCCAACCACATTGCTGAAATTTTTAATTCATAACCTGATTTAATTTTAATCACCTCACCCAAAACCGCGCGTTTCTCTTTTAAAGTAGTTGAGATTTCATCTGGTTTTGTTAAAATAAATAACGCCTGAAAATATTCCGGCGAATTGTCCACCAAACCTTTGCTAACTAAAATCTCACGCATTGGCAAATTCCAATAATCTTCCGCAATCCAACCAATTTGATCAAATACGGTAGCGCGATGAACCCAATCCCGATTAGTTTGATACATTTTAATCAATTCCAGTGTAGATAATTTAGCCACCTGCGCTACACCAACTTTTGGCAAGCTTTTCAACAGTTGCACGCGTAAATTATAGAATTTCAATAATTTCTTTTCAATAAACTTATAATCATTTTTAATGCCATTTTGGATATATTTATTCAACTTATCAAAAAACCACTCGGGAAAGTAGGCGTGCTGATAAACACTATTATTTTCAACAGTGTCAATAATAAGGGTACCTTTCCCAAAACCAAAGGTCTTCTTGAAATACCGCGCTGATTCCGACCCATGCCAAACCTCAGTGTCAAGAGGATAAACGCTCCACTTCCCCATTTTTTTCATTTTGACTTTATAATAATTTTCGTAAGGCATATAGACAATTTTATTATTGATATTATTTTACCAGCAATCCCCTATTTTTTCAATTCTTTCCCTATTAACACCCGCAGCTCCTTTAACTTATTAAAATCGCTCCACTCCAACAAGCTGACTCCCGCAAGCGTTTTGTCTCTCTCACCTTCTTCTAAAAAATAATTTGACCCGATGTCATAATTTGGCACGGTTAATGACGAAAATTTTTTAATAAAATACAGCCGATTGTCATCAGAATATAAAAATAAATAAGATTTAATCGGTTTCAACTGATTTATTAAACTCAATCCGAAAATAAATTTAGAATTTGTCTCGCGCGCTCCAGACGAACCACTCCCGCCACGCCGGTAATATTTTTTACCGTCCGATTCCCACACAAAAATATTATCATACGGATTACGCCAATCAACCCGATTAAAAGGTTGTAGTAAGTTATAATACCTGTCTTTATTTATTTTTACTCTTGGTTTAAATAATTTTTCGTGATTTTTAAATTTACTCAATATCTTGTCTCGATACCGAGGTTCCAATTCATTTTTTATAATATAATCATCTAGTTCTTTTTCTCCATGATCTGTTTGAAATGCTGGCCGATATTTTTCAAGCCAACGCGCATACAATTTATTACCTTCGATATCGCCAAATTCATTAAAAAAATTCTCGTAAAGCAATTTACTATATATTGATGGAATAAATTCCCGCGTCTTTTTTACATACTTCTTATTATTCCAAAATTTATCACTGAGATTATTTATGATAATGGTAATTGTATGAGGGTCATTATCTTTTATTTTGTTGGCTATCTCTTTATGATCTGGAAAATAACCAGAATAATGATCGGCAACTAAAAAAATGTCGTGATTATAATCTTCGCTTAACCCGTCTTGTTTAATTTTAATGATTTTTGTGCGATTCATATTTGATTACCCATAACATCACTAACATACAAAATTTTGACCTTTTATTTTTATCCACAGGGCCACCTTGACAGATAACCAAAGCGGTGGTATTCTATTAATAGAAAAAGGCTTTTGGCAGGGGTTTATAAACCACAACGTCGAAAGTCCTTTTTTGATTTTATACCAGTTATTTATCCAGCGGAAATACTGAAATTAAATATTTTTGAGCTGTTTGTCTGTCTTCTTTAATTTGCACGAAGAAAATTTCGTTATTTGGTGTAGAGCCGGCAAACCGATGTAATATTTCTCCATTTTTATTTGGATTTTCTTTGGAAATCGGTTCTTGTTTGGTTTTTTGAATTAGCTCTATGGCGCATGGAAATAGCGCCACTCGTCTGGTTTTATCGCGTGAATTTTTTTCATGTAAATGTTGCCAAAATAAACCTAAAAATATTTTTTGTTTGCCAAAATACGCTGACCGCACATATGGTCGGCGTTTTGATTTTCCGATGATTTCCTTATATTGGCCAAAAGCTTTTTTAATCAAACGTGGCCAGTGCGTGCCTGTTAATTTGTGCGCGTGGGTTTTGTAATACTGCATAACGCCACTTATTATAGCACGCGCATACCCAAAAGAAAAGTATATGTATAAAAACTATTTTAATTTACTCATTTATTTTCCTCACCACCCCATT
>MFRE01000020.1:2801-5672 GCA_001784475.1 Candidatus Magasanikbacteria bacterium RIFOXYD2_FULL_41_14 | reverse complement strand
ATTTGACTCAATTTGAGTTTTATCATCATTAGGTTCTGTCTGATCATCTAACACATCGTCAATTACAGTGCTGGTCGATAGTTCAACATCAATCTTTAGTCTCAACATACTATTTATCATAGTTTCTACCTCACTCGCAATACGGATTACAGATTGAGCAGAAGCATAGGCAGTACGATAGTCTTTGGTTTGCAATGACGCCTTGGCTTCAGCTTGAGCAAATACAGCTTCATTTAATTTTGCCTTGACTCGGGCATAGGCCTCGGCTGATACTTTTGATTCAACTTGGGCAAGTCTGATTTCTGCTTTAGCAATGAATTTATCAGCTCGGTTAATAGTTGCCTCAACAGCTTTTTGCATACCGACTGATGCTTCAATGGTTGCGGTCGCATGGGTTTGGGCTTTCGCAGTTGCGTCAGCATAAGTACGAACATCAGTGATTAGTTCCGCACCATTATTACCAGATACACGTTTATTGAGATCCTCTAAAACATTAGCGTGGACTCGGAAACCTCCTTCCAGTGAAGCTCTCACAGTTGCAGATGACTCGTAATCACCATCTGCTTCTGCAGTAGCACTTCGCTTTCCGGCTTCATTAGTGTGAACTTTCAGACGAGAACTAATGTCTGCTGACGCTTCAGCGGTAAGTTTACCTCGTTCAGCCAACGTTTCAGCTTCCACCAATCGTTCTTCGGCTAACTGTACTTGTAAACGGGCTTCAGCTTCATTTGAAATAGCTAGAACACTTTTAATATTTTCGTTTACTTCAATTTTCACCGGATACAAGAAGTCACCTGGTACAGCTCCTTCGGCAGCGTATGAGGTTCCTCCTCCAGCGATTAACATAATAACAATTATTGCAGCAATCATAGACTTTTTATTTAGATTAAGGATATTTGTAATAAATGAAGTACGTTGTGGTACTTGCTCTATAGAACGTCAGAATAAAAGGGTCAGGAGCATTTTTTAGGTCTTCCTTTCCCCCGCATTGTTGCTTGCAGCTTAAATCTATCTACCATAGTATCTCTCCATTCTTCTTTCCCATACGGTACACCCTTATTCACTGAGTTTCGGGCTGATTCGAGCTCGGCGGGAGTCAATGGGATTTGCACAAACAATATATAATCTTCCGGTAGTGTAGTATCAGCTTTTGTGAGAAGCTTTTTTTGTTTATCATTGCCTTTTAATCTACGAAATAGACTTGAATATTTCCATTCACGTAGATCAGTTACTAATTTTGCTCGTAAGGGGTTACGCTCCACATATCGTATAACAGTGAGCAAATGTTCATCGTCTTGAATGAGGAATGATTTGTACCTTCCTTGAAAGATGTGTCCTGAGCCAGTTGTCTTTTTAATAGCATGCCATCGTAATGTGAGTGTCATTGAGAACCAGTACATAAATTTGGACAAATTACCATCGTTTTTTGGTTTCAAAACAAAATGGAAGTGGTTTGGCATACAACAATATGCAACTAGTCCCATGTCGTATTTTTCTACCGCCTCAACCAAAACTGACTCGAAAATTCCATAATCGTCTTTTGATTCAAAGAGTGTCAATCTCGCACTAGCGCGATTTATGACGTGATAGTAATGATCAGCTATATCAACTCTTTGTGCTCTGGGCATTATTTAATCATAGCATAAATGCTCCTGACCCTTTTATCTGACCCTTTTATCCCCTGAATCACTGGAATCTAAGTATGGTATTGTCGTACAGTTCGCATCACTGTTTCCTGTTATTGCTTTCGATACTCCGCTTTCTGTTCTAGCGTACAGAAGTGACTAGACTACTAGAAGTTTTTCAAAGGCGTCAATGATTATCTTTACCAACTTCAACCATTTCTGATTTTAACTTTCGGAACTGCACCTCTGATTCAAGAAAGATTAGCAAATTATTGAGCTTTAAGGAACCAATCTTACCAATATCACGATTCTCCACAGTTACAGTGTCTTTACTTTCCTCTTCATCTCCCACAACTATTATGTACGGGATTTTTTGCATCTTTGCCTCACGAATGCGCTTACCCAGAGAATCATTACCGTTTAGTACCTTCACTCTTAGATTACTATTGCTTAAAATCTTCTTGACTGACTCAGCATAAGCAAAATGTTTTTCGGTAACAGGAATAATTGTTATCTGTACTGGAGATAACCACAGTGGAAAGTTTCCAGCAAAATGCTCAATCATAACCCCCATAAATCTTTCAAGGGATCCAGAAATTGCGCGATGTATAACTACAGGCCTTTCTTTTTCACCTTTCTCATTAGTATACGAAAGATCAAATCGTTCAGGTAAGTTAAAGTCACACTGTATTGTCGCCAGTTGCCACTCACGTCCAATGGCGTCCTTAAACATAAAGTCTAGCTTGGGACCATAAAACGCAGCCTCACCTTCGACTCGTTTATAATTTAAGTTATTTAAGTGAGCCGCCTTCTCAAGTGCATCTTCAGCTTGTACCCAAACTGAATCATCACCAAGATACATACCATCTGCGCCCCGCACAGAAAGACTTACCCAATAGTCATCTAAAAGACCCATGGTCTGATAGAAGGTTCTAATAATGCCAACGATAGTTGATACTTCTTCTGTAATTTGTGTTACTCGACAAAACAAATGTCCATCATCTTGAGTGATCGCTCTAACACGAGTAAGTCCTGAAAGTTGGCCAGATTTCTCATAGCGGTACACAGTCGCAGGCTCAAAATACCTTACAGGCATATCGCGATATGAAAAGTGTTCATCCGCGAAAATTTGCATATGATGTGGACAATTCATTGGTTTAAGCGCAAATTTTTCATCACCGCCTTGAACCCTAAAGAGTTCATTACCGAACTTTTCAGCATGACCGCTGGTTTCATATAGAGATAA
>MFRE01000020.1:1834-2764 GCA_001784475.1 Candidatus Magasanikbacteria bacterium RIFOXYD2_FULL_41_14 | reverse complement strand
TTGTCTTTATGTAATTCCCAAATATAATTTTCAATTTCTTGTCGAAGAACCATACCATTAGGCTTTAGCAAAGGTAGCCCCGAACCTACTAGAGGTGAAATCGTAAATAAGTTGAGGTCTGCTCCAAGCTTACGGTGATCTCTCTTTTTTGCCTCATCAATTTGTTTCTCGTAGGCTTCAAGCAGTTCACCACTATCGAAAGCTATCCCATAGATTCGGGTAAGCATTGGATTTTTCTCATCTCCGCGCCAATAAGCACCAGCTATTTTATCTAATTTAAATGACTCTGTATCAATATCATTTTTTGGGTTTTCACAGTGACCTCCCCGACAAAGATCAGTAAAACCGCCGCAACTATAGAGAGTAACAGCTTCACCACGAGCTTCTATTTCACTAATAAGTTCAAGTTTGTACTTATTACCAGCGAATACTTCACGAGCCTTATCTGTAGAAACCACTTCATGAGTAAAATCAGTCCACTTATTAATCATCTTTTTCATTGATCTTTGCAGCTCCTTAAGATCATTGTCACCTGGTACAGCGCCATCACTGAAGTCTATATCATAGTAAAAACCAGTGTCGATTGCAGGGCCAAGGGTGAGTTTGGCGTGAGGATACATTTCAAGAACAGCGGCTGCGAGCAGGTGTGCGAGTGTGTGTCGTTTGTTTTGTAATTGTTCTGTCATGAAAATAAAAATTACCCGAGTAAAACCTCAAATGTTTGGGGATTTACTCGGGCGATTATGCAACCGTGGTTCCACCGAGATTCCGTTTGGTATACCAATACGGCACTTAATTACTCAGATTAGGAAGTAGAAACTCCGATTCAAACTGGTGATTGGTAGCCACCACAATCTCTGATTATCTACATTTTAAGTTTAATCACACAGATTGTCAATCAATTGTTTTATGTACACGGAACTAACTTCT
>MFRE01000020.1:1619-1818 GCA_001784475.1 Candidatus Magasanikbacteria bacterium RIFOXYD2_FULL_41_14 | reverse complement strand
CACACAAGCTGTAAAGTGTTTTACTGGGCTTATTATAAAAAAACTCCAGTCTGAAATATGTTTTCCTGTTATATTGTCATATAGTAAAATAGATGATTTTTTATATACTACTTCTATTTTATTCAAATCCACTATACCTGAGCCAGTTCCTTTTAGATAAGCTTCTTTAACTACCCACATTTCAAAAAATAAATCTACC
>MFRE01000020.1:0-1603 GCA_001784475.1 Candidatus Magasanikbacteria bacterium RIFOXYD2_FULL_41_14 | reverse complement strand
GAGAAAAGAGAAGTCTTTGTTCATTTTTTGAAAAAAACTGTTTAGCTATTTGATCATAGTTTTTCGTTTTGCAAATGTACTCAACATCAACACCAAGATCATATTTCTCACTAAAGGCAAATATTGTAAGGTCTCTGGTATGAGCTATATTAAAGAATATTTTTTTATGTCCATCTATAAGCACTTCTGGTTTACCTCTCTTTGAATAACTAAATAGTATACTTTTAGGACTTACTTCAAGATATGAAGCCAGTAGTAGCCTCAATATCGTTCTCGAGATAAGGTATTGGAACTTCTGTTTGTCTCTTCGATATTGGGAAACTCGTTGTTTTTCATCAACTGATAGAACATCAGGTAAATTCCTTATATCTCTCGAGATTTGATTAAAATCAATATACATCAAATCAAAGCTATTATATGCAAAGTGTTTACAGTCTATACAACTTTGACTTGGCACTTTTTTTAAATATTTTAATAAATCCATACTACAAAATGGGTTTTATGCCACACACAAATTGAGTTCTCATTGTGTTTTTTATATTGCAAGAGAGCAGGATAGACATGCCAGATAAAATAACTAACTCCTCATAATAATTTCTGTTTATTAGATACTGAACATGCTCCTCAAAAGAACCGTTTTCGAGATAGAAATTATGAGTCAGAGTTTCTTTTGTCAATCGATGTTTAATAATCAAATTACCACGCTCAACTGTTTTTTCCAGATATTCTTTTGAACCAAGCAATTCATGAGCGGATTCTATAGTTAAAGCATCAAAATAAAATATTCCATTTTTAGAGATAGCTTTCCCAATTTTTTCGAAAACATATGGCAGTACGTCCGGTTCAAGATAATTTATCGAGTTAAACGCTACTGTCACAACATCTTGTTTTTCAATATCAATCTGCTCCAATGATTTTTGCTCAACTCGTAAAGTAGGATATTTTTTCTTTAGTACTGCGACCATCTCGGAAGACGGTTCCTGACATAGAATTTGAGCCATTGGCCATCGTTTACTTAACGCGTATGCCATGTTTCCTGTACCCGAAGCCAAATCCGCTATTAGCCTTGGCTCAGAAATCACGAACGATTCAATTAAATGTATTACATCAGAATATGAAAATCGGCCTTCTGAAATTGTGGTGTCATAGCTGTCAGCGATGAGATCAAAGATTGTCATTTCGTAATTTAACGTTAAATTGAGGCGATTGGCAATGAGAGGACACCTCTTGCTTCCAGGAGTGATTTCCGCCCTGATAATCAACTTCAGTAATTCCAAAATAATCGTGTAGAAGATTGGGTAAGGTGGCAATAGAATACTTAAAACCGTGTTGCAAGATACATTTGCTTGCTTCATGTTTTGTATTTAGTGCAATTACTGACACCGTTGCCGATTTTTTATAAATATGAGACAAAAATTGTATTGCAACTTCCCCTTTAATAACATAAGTACCAACAACACTTATCACACCGTGAATATCAGACATAAAAAGATCAACATACTTTTTTCGCTTCGAATCTAAACTGAATTTAGAAATTCTATTTCTCTCTGTGAACATGGATACACTATCATTCAAAACTGAATGTATCTGGTCTATTGTAGGG
>MFRE01000019.1:34926-55003 GCA_001784475.1 Candidatus Magasanikbacteria bacterium RIFOXYD2_FULL_41_14 | reverse complement strand
AAAATACCATACTTTGATTGGTTAATTACTAAATTTTATGATTAGAGGTGAAAATGGAAGTGCTAACCCACCCCAAGAATTTCATATTACAGAAACTGCGATGGCGTTAGAATTAAGCCCAGACGAAACACAGACAATCAACATTCGCGCCAATATTAGACGCCGACAATTTGATTTGAAAAAAGGTTTGGCTGATATGGGTGAAACTGCCAAGGACGAACGCTATCGTGGAGTAGTTCAAATGGTTTATCAAGAAATGGAAGGAGCAACTGCGACCGAGGAGTTAGCAGAAAATATTCCGACGATAGTTGCTGGTTTATGCGCAAAAGCAAAACAGGTAGCCGAACTTGACCCAAGACAAGCGGCGTTTTTATATTCCAAAGCCGCCAAAATGGAGGTGGCTACTGGTTTGAGTGCCAAAGAAAATCTCGCCAACGCTTCGCAATGTTTAGACGAATGCGAGCAACACGCCTTAGCCGTTTCAAATCCAAGTCATTTATTGCCATATGCTCTGCTTTTGGGCGCGGAGAAAAAATTATTAGGTAATTCATCATTACCACCTCAAGAGAAAATTGCGGCCGCGAGCATGAGCAGTGAAACATTACTTCGTCAATACGCGCTGACATTACCGGCCTCGGAAAGGGAAAAATTTTTAGAATTGATACCGCCTGAACAGCGACAAAGAATTTCAATAGTCCTTGACCATGCCGTGAGCAAATTTTTGCCGGAACAATTTGCTCAAACAGAAATAGAACAAAATCAACGCGCGGAAATTTTAGAAAGAGCAGTCGTGGTTTTGAAAAAACTACTGACGGAATCAATCGCCGAGAGCGCCAAAGATGTCACGCTCACGGCGCAAATTTTGACGCGCCTGCAAGGCGAGGACGGCTGGCGGGGGTTATCCGATGCCGGCACTATTGGTTTAGTAAATGCTAAAAATCCGGAACAGCAAAAACGGCGTTACGATTACACTCTTCAAGTGATTGACGAACTATGGCGTGGAGATAGCATTAAAGGTGGCGCGCTCGCGATGAAATTGGCCGGCAAAAAAGATCTGCCTGCTGATTTATTTAAAAATTTATTTGAAAGATTATTGCGGGAAGATATTTTAACTAAAAAAACACAAACATATTTTGACGATGAGGCCAATTGGCCATTTTTAAAAAAATTAGTCGCTCAATATCCCAGTCAATTTAATACGGTCATAGACACTCTAACGCAAATACGCGATTATAAACCGGCTGAACATACAGATGAGATTTTTCAAGCGTTGGCTGATTTGGACGCGATCACCCCGATAATTTTTGAACGTTATCGGCGTGCTGACTCCAAAGGTAAAAAAGAATTAGCGAGAAAAATTAAAGAATTAAAGCCGAATTTTTTTCGCAATCAACCGATTAAAAATATTTTACCAAAAGAGGATGGAGAAATTTTGGCGGAAATGGTCTATTTGGCTTATACTCCAATTGGGATGAGTTTTGGCGATGTCCAAAAATTTATCGGAAAACTTAATGATCGCACCGAGGATTTAGCGGAATTTAATATTCCAGAAGAAGGATATGATTTTATAATGGAAACCGGCAAAAAGTTCACTCTAAAGCCTGGGACGCGCCTTGATCCGGAAAAACTGCGCTCCGCACGAGAATTATTTACCGACAAAGCGCCACAGTCCGAAGAAGAAATTTTGGCAGTTGCCAAATTGTTAGAAAGGACAGCCAAAGCCGGTTCAGATTTTGAGGACAAAGATTTATCGGTTTTGTTAAGTGTAATGGGATCTGATCAGCCGGTGCGCGATTTCTTGGAGCGAAGCGCGAATTTAACGTCAGCCAATTATTATGTTTTTCTGAATGAACTAAAAGAATTATTGGGGGTGTATTTTACGGATAATTATGACCAAAGATTGCAAAATTTTTTGAGCGCTAATCCAAAAATTGAAGGAAGAATTTTGAAAATTTTATCCGCGCCCGAACGGCGAGCAATATTAAAAAAGAAATTAGCCGAAGACGGCGCGAGTGTTAACTGGGATACATTGAATACGCGCGCGGAAGCCGCCAAAACGCTTGCGTTATTTATTCAAACCAAAACCCTAAAATTAACCAGAGAAGAAATCGCGAAAATGGCTAATAAATTTATCGCGAGCGACGCGGGTGAAGAGTCGCAGACGGACGGAAAAAGAAAATTAAAAGCCCATATTTCCAAAAATGTCGGCTCATTTTTCGCCAAGGCCTCGGCTGGAATTTGCACGGCGCAGGATGTTACGCTATTTGAACGCGAGGATCATTTTCATATCAATATCGTTGAAGATGAGCAAAAAGTGCGTGGTAATATTCAGGCGTATATTGTAGAATTTCCAGCTGGCAGTCGGTCGCTGGTGTTGCGCGGTTTTAATCCGAATACGGCTTTTTTGGATAAAATAGACGCGGGCGCGTTTTGTGAAGCGGTGTTAAAAGTTGCCAAACAATTCCAAGTAACCAACGGTTTGGTCCATGTTTATATCACAGAAAATTTAGGCGGTTGGCATGCCCTTTCTAATCGTGAAGCCGTGTCCCAGTATTTACAGAGGCGATATGTAAAAGATAAAAGAGAAAGGAAATTTAACTTACCGATTACTGCGTCACATAGTGTCAGTAATATTTATGAAATTTTTTAAAGACACAAATTTTTTTAGTTTAATCAAAAAACTTGACGCCGTCAGACGCCAAGTTTTTTGATTTTGAAAAAAATTATTTCATTCTATCTTGCCTAATCCAACTGCAACTGTAAATGTTTGGCAATTTTGATGTCATTTCTTTCCAAACGATCAGTTTTGTGTGCGACAGCGGCTAATTCACTTTCTAGATCTTTGTGCAGACCGACAAAAGCGTCAACATGCTCAATTACTTCTTCGCGAACTTTTTTGAATTCAAGATCAACCATGTCAAATCTTTTATCAACTCCATTAAATCGCTGATTTACCTCAGATTTAAAATCGTCAAACTCCGTTTTAATGATGGCATTATCTTTTAAAAAATTTACCACTTGAAAAATATCTTGAAGCATTTGGTTATTATCCTCCATATTTAGTAAGTTTAAAATTGATGTTGTAATTATACAACTTATTTTTTAATGTGTCAATTTTTCAACATGACCCGCCCCAAGGCAGGTGGCTATTCACCGTGCTTAGATTGCTTCGGGCTAAAGCCCTCGCAATGACAAAGTAAAAAAACAAAAATAAAAATCAATTATCAAATTTCAATTTCTGCCCCAACCCCACCGCGGAGCGAAGGCCAAAGCCAGAACTCTGAACCCACGGGCCGCGGCCGTCCAAGTACGCCAGCCGGTAGTCGCGAGACCAGTAGCCGTAGCCCAAGCGGACGGAAGCGGGGTAAAATGATTCAATCAAAAAATCGGCACTGCCTTTGCCTTGATAATCATCAATCACTTCACCAGTCTGTTCAAGTTGGATTAAAAGCAGGGTGAGCCAATCCTCGGATGTGAGGCCTTGTTCGTGTTGATATTGTTGGTCGGTTTTAAGAATATTTTTATATTCTTTGGGTGTTTGGTTGGTTTCTAATTGTTTTCTTTTGCCTTTAATTTGACCTTTACCTTGTCGGGGAATATTTAGGTTGGGTTCCAAAAGAATGGCGTTCCAACCGGCCGATACCAGTTGACCTTTGTTTTTGGCGTTAGTTTGAGCGTCCAGTATTTCCTGCTTACTGTGCCCATTATGATTAGTTTGGTCAAAATTGTCCGGATAATATTGGCACTGGCCGTTTTTGTCTGAACCGCGCCAGTTATCCCAAACAAAAATTGGTTGATCGGTGTCTAAATCCAATAATTCATCTGGTTCGTCGCGATTCTTTTTGGTGGCCAAAAGTTTATGCTGTTTAAAGCGTTCTTTTATCTTTTCTTCGGCGATTTTAATAAGAGTGTCAACGGGCAAGGCGAGCGGAGTAAGTTGAAAGCGGGTAAATCCTTGGCTGATTTTAAGTTCGTATTTCTCTCGTTCGCTTTCTATCATCTGGCGCAACAGTTCTTTACTAGGTATGGGGTATTCTTTGTTATCTATACCGATAACACCCATTTCCCCTGATATTGGTAAAATATCCAATAACCCCAATTTATTCAGGGTTTCATATTGCCGATTATATTGTTCATTAAATTCCGTGTCTAACCAAATATCCAAAGCCGAACGGTCGCGCCTATCTCCGCCAAATCCTTCAACCATATTGTTATTAATATATTGAATTGATGTTAATACTATACCAAAAAGCGGACGGACGGGCAAGAGGGATAAAATGGCAGTGTTGGTTATCATGATTTAAATATATATTTAAATCATGATATGCCAGTTCGGTGGACTGGCGAGCGGAAACTTGACGATTGGCCAGTTAATTTTTTTCAAAAACGGTTCTTACTTCGTTGTAAAGCCATACGACGTTAAAACAATTCGGGTTTTTGAAAAAAATTTTCACGGGCGACGCTGTGCGTCGCCAACCAAATTTTTACCGAAAATCCGAATTGTTTTAATATGGTACGACCCACGTGGTTCGAACCCCTCTCTCACCGCAGTTCGCCCGCCATAGCAGGCTACAGCGGACAAAGTCTGATGTAGTCCGCGAAGGTGGTGTCTGCCAAATCAAAAGGCATGACCAGACGAAAAAATAGATAGGCAAAATATTTAAGAATAAAAAACCGCCCCGACAAATGTTGGGACGGGTTTTTAAAATGAATTTATTAATTATCATCTTCTTCTAGTATATCCGCAAGCGATGCGCCTGTTTTGGTAGCAGCTTCAATTTTTCTCAATTTTTCCGCGGCTTGGGCCGGGTCTATTCTCCGTTCGCTTTCCAGCCCTTCTAATTGTCCGAATTTTAGGTTGGATTCAAGTGTGCCTAATTTTTTTTTGGCTACACCACTAAAATGAGAAGCGCCTAGCCCGGTTCTTTCAAAGTCCATTTCGCTCATATATTTATAGGTTAATTGGCTAATTTTAGCCGTATATTCCAGTATTATAGCACATTTTTACCCTTTTGTCAAGATCAGGGCATTTTTTGGCGTGAAATAAATTGTTCAATTAAGTCATATTATCACAATAAGAACACGCTGAAATCCAAAAATACTTTGCTCATTTGGGGTTTTTGCGGTATAATTATATGGTAATTACTCAAACAAATAATATGCTTGATGATAGCCAATCAATTTTGTTAGGTGCCGATGGTTTGCGAATAGTCGCGCGCGTCGCCAATGAAAATTTCTCCGGACCGCATCCAGAGCCCGAGGGCCAGTTGTCAATTGATGTGGGCGAAACCGACGCGGAAATTATTGTGGTGGCCACAATGGCTGGCACTGCGCCAGACAGAATTGAGTTACATTTACACAATGATGTTCTTACGATTCGTGGTGAACGCCAGTCGCCCTTGCCAGATACGGCCCAACGATTTTATTCCGAGTGCTATTGGGGTAGGTTTTCCCGCACGATTGTTTTGCCCGCGCCTGTGCGTCCGGAATTGGCATCAGCAGAATACAAATTCGGAGCGCTTATAATTCATTTAACTAAAATAAAAAACGACAGTTCCATTCCGATTTATGTTGTTGAAGAATAATCATTTTAGATTTAGTCCGCCAGTTGGCGGATCAGATTTGAATTGAGTGTTGGAAAAGGTTTTATGAAGAAAGATGATTTACAAAATTCGCAGTCGCAAATTTTAAATATGGATATTTCACCAGTTACTGCCGCATCACGCAAACGCTTATTTAAATTAGTTGGTATTTTTGTGTTGTCAATTTTAGCATTTTTGATTTTAGTATTGGGCGCGAGCGCTGGATACTTTGCGTATTATAAAGATAAAGTTTATCCTGGCGTGTATGTGGGCGAATATCATTTTGGTGACGACACTACCGACCAAATTAATAAATTTATTGAAAATTTAAATGACCGTTTGGCTAAGGAAGGTTTGGGTATTACCGCCACGGCCGGTGATAAAAAAATTGAATTTAAAATTAATACTGTACTGGCTGGCGACCCTTCGCTTGAGATCGTTAAGCTAGACGGGGTGGGTTTGGGAAAGGAAGCTTTGGCAGTGGCCCGTACAGGCAATTGGTGGCAAAAGTTATGGCAACCGTTAAAACTGCGTTTTTATCCGATACATTTATTCGCGCCTGTGCAATTAGAGGACCAGCTTTTGCGGGAAGTGTTGGATATAAATTTAAATAAAATCTCTGATACGCCTCGTTCCGCAAATGTCGTGGCACATGGGTTCCCAAATACTAAAATTGAAATTATTCCCGAACACGCTGGCCAATTTTTTGATGATGCTGAAATCATCTGGCAAATTCAAACCGACTTATCGCAGTTAAAATTTGTTAGTTGGGATATTACGGCGGATTATTTTAAGCCAGATATTTTAGAGGCGGATGTGGGCGCTTTGTCTGAACAGGTTGCGTCAATTTTAAATTATGGCAGTATTACCCTAAATCACATTGACCCGCAGACAAAGTTTCAGCGCCAATGGGTAATCACCGCGACCCAATTGGGCGAGTGGTTACAGGTAGAGCGTGACGACAGTCATAATTTAATTTTTTCTCTTAATGAAGACAGCGTTAAAAAATATTTGGAAGATTTGCGTCATTTGGTGGACTATCCCACGCTTGATGCTAAGTTTTCTGTTATGGACGGCAAAGTCAAGGAGTTTCAGGGCAGTCGGATTGGATTGACGCTCAATATTGATAAAACATATGAGGGCGTTGCGCAAGTATTTAAAGATCGCAATTATCATCCGGCAGCAACTAGTCGAGCCGTTAGTTTAAGTGTGGATCTCGTGGAGCCAAATGTTAAAATGGCTGATGCTAATAATTTGGGGATTGAGGCGATTATTGGTTCTGGCTTCTCCACCTTTAAAGACAGTCATAACAATCGCATTAAAAATATTGCGCACGCCGTGGAACGACTTAATGGCACTTTAATCAAACCGGGCGAAGAATTTTCTGCCAATAAGTACGCCGGACCATTCACGTCCGAAAATGGATATCTGCCAGAAGCAGTAATTAAAGGCGATAAAATTACCGATGAAATCGGTGGTGGCATGTGTCAAATCGGTACCACTCTTTTCCGAATGGCGATGAACTCTGGAATGGATATTACGCAACGGCGCAATCATTCGCTGGTGGTGAGTTATTACGCTGATCCAGTTAATGGCAATCCAGGCACGGACGCCACACTTTATGAACCGTCTTTGGATTTGAAATTTAAAAATGATACTGATAATTATTTACTGTTGCAAACCGATATTGATTATGATAAACAGCAATTGACTTTTACGCTTTGGGGCAAACCCGATGGTCGCAGTGGTTCTTACACTCATCCGCTTGTAAGCAAATGGATTTCGGCTGGAGAAACGCAAACGATAGTGTCGGACAGTTTAAAGCCAGGTGTAGTTTCATGTCAAAGTGCCTTTAGGGGGGCGGTGGCCAGTTTTATGTATACTCGGGTGACAACTTCGGGCGTGAAAATTGCGCGTGAGTTTGAAAGTTATTATCGGCCGTTGCCAAAAATTTGTATGGTGGGGGCGACGACGACGCCGGTGACCACGGTTGATTCCGCCGGTGTGCCAGATTTAGTAGAACCAGTACAATAATTTTTATGGCTGAAGCAATTGGTTATAATCCGACCGCGAAGATGGCGGATCCGGTTCCAAAAGTTGAAATAACTCCTGAAGCCGAACCAGCGCCAGAGGTCGAGAAATCGCCACGTCAAATTGTACAGTTATTTCGCTCTGCTGGTTTGCCTTTGGAGTCTGGTTTGGCAGAAATGTTAGAAGAAAATCCTGAGTTTCAAACTTCCCGTCGTGGTTGTGGATTTACGCACGCGACCAGAAGGGTGAGCGAGATGGTTGCTGGGTCGCGTCGGCCGGAAAATTTGGGGGGTATTTTTGATCATTCGTTGTTAGCTGATTGGGATGAAGAGTTGTATCAAAAAGGTGGCATGGAGTTATCTGAAAAAACCGATAAATGGACTTTCGTAAAAAAAGAATTGCTAGAAAATATTCTTGCTCAAACCAAATCTCCCGCCGGAAAATTGTTTGTTAGATTACTAATGGATATTTTAGAATTTAGAAAGCCTGACCCTAATTTGCCGAGTGTAGAACCAATTAAGTCGTCAGATGGTAGATTTTCACAGGTGGGCAATTGCACAACAGCAGAAATTTATTTTTATGATCAGATAAAGCCATATGATCGGATATATTCTTTGAGTGTTGGTGATAGCTATGGTTCTCATAAAATAAACTATGTTGTTGATGAGTCAGGCGATCCAATATTTATAGAAAAAGTTGGTTTAGGCGATGATCACTCGGCAATTTCTTTAAAACCAATTCAAGAAAACGGGGTGGAGATTCCGGCTGGTAGTTTATTTGCCTTAGAATACGATGATGATGCTAGTAGGAAAAAAACACGTGCGGATACCGGTAGTGTGATTCCATTGCCTGATTTAAAAAAAGCGAGATTCTTGCGTTTTACTCCGCTTGTGACCGAAGGAGAAGATCGATTGAATGCTTTTGGTAAGCATATTGAAATGCAACAGCATAATGGTTTTTATCAACCAGAAACCATATCAGTAGCTGATTTTACTAAAAAAGCTAAAGAAGCGATTGTTTAATTTTGAATGTAGATAAAATAGTATTGGTAAACCATATTTACTCCTCGGCTCGGAAATGTAAAAACTTTGTTTTCCCATTTTCCTCGCCTTCGTGTCGTAAATAAAAAGCCCCCTCGTATAAATACGAAGGGGTTTTAATTTTTTGCCACCCGATATAATCAGGAGGCCAAATCCGCATCCAAGAAGATGTGTTGGTGGAGAAGACGAGCAATAGCCTGTGCTATCCGTCAACACATCCCCATGCTTGTCGTGGATACGGGCATTTATTCTCTAATTTAGAGGGCAAACGCCTATATCCATTTATGCTGCTAATATTACTTAACTGGGTGGATATTGGTTACTATGAGTTCTTCCGCTGATTCAATATTGCGGTACTGCAATTAGTAACTTGACAGTATACCATACTTTTAGGGTTTTGTCAAGCCTCCCACCCTTGAAAAAGGGGATAATTATTGTTTTTTGGCTAATTTAAGCAAAAAAGATGGAATGGTAATTTTTCATTCTCCACCTGATTTACAATTTTAATATAAAAAAACCGGCTGGCGCCGATTTTTTTAGTTTTACGATCATTTCTATTTTTCCCAGAATTCTGATAGCTGTTTCAAAGTATTTTTAGCATTTTCATCACCTTGGTCGGCCAATTGTTGTATTTTGGCAAACTTGGCTTCCAGGTCTTCGGCACTCATTCTTGCCCAGTGTCTTAATTCTTCCGGTGTAACCTGTCCATCAAGTCCAAGCGCTTCTAATCCTTTTCTCGTTAAGGCGATAGTTTTCTGACTGGCGTGTTCGGCGTCAATGTCTTGGCCAGTTGGCGACAAACCTGAATCAATAGCAATGTTATTTCCTGCCATATGATTTTACATTATCACTTTATCAATTAATCCATACTCTTTCGCTTCCTGCGCGCCCAAGAAATGATCGCGGTCAGTGTCATTTTCCACTGTCGCCAAGTCCTTGCCGGTATGTTTGACTAAAATTTTATTTAAACTGTCTTTTGTTTTTAAAATTCTTTCAGCGTGAATTTTAATGTCGGATGCTTGGCCTTCCATACCGCCCATTACTTGGTGAATCATAATTTCGGAATTAGGCAGTGCTAAACGTTTGCCTTTGGCGCCGGCAGCCAAGAGTACCGCGCCCATAGAAGCGGCCATACCCACGCAAATAGTGGACACATCTGGTTTGATGTATTGCATGGTGTCGTAAATCGCGAGGCCGGCCGTAACGGACCCGCCCGGGGAATTGATGTATAATTTAATGTCTTTTTCCGGTGATTGGTTTTCTAAAAATAATAATTGGGCGATGACAATGTTGGCGACATGGTCGTCAATGGCTTGGCCGAGAAAAATTATTCGGTCCAAAAGTAGGCGCGAATAGATGTCGTAGGCGCGTTCGCCCATACTGGATTTTTCGATTACGGTCGGGATGAGGATTTGGGAGTTCATAGTAGTGATAATTTAAAATG
Source organism: Candidatus Magasanikbacteria bacterium RIFOXYD2_FULL_41_14 (assembly GCA_001784475.1). GTDB lineage: Bacteria > Patescibacteriota > Patescibacteriia > Magasanikbacterales > GWA2-37-8 > XYD2-FULL-41-14. The sequence continues at coordinate 44,906 of MFRE01000019.1, read as the reverse complement.
TAAATATCAAAATGGAAAATGACAATTTAAAATGTAAAAATTTTGAATTTTACATTGTAATTTTGATTTTTACATTTTGATTTTTTAATTTACTTTAGTATATCTTATTTTCCTGTTTCCGTCAAAATTATATCAAGCACACTTTCAATCGTTCCCTCCACTGTAAACCCAGCCGCTTTTTTGTGCCCGCCACCACCTAATTTTTTGGCCATGGCCGACACATCAGTATCGTCGCGCGTAGTACGGAAACTGCCTTTGATTTTTCCGTCGGAGGTTTCTTTTAAAATTAAGGCGGCTTTGGCACTGTCCAAATTATTTAAAAAATTGGCAATGCCTTCGGATTCGGTTTCGGACACATCGTGAATTAACCAATCTTCGTTTTTAACATAAGTGGAAACAAGTTCGTCGCTGTGTTTGGTGAGGCGTGATAACACGAGGCCCCATAAGCGCAAAGATCCGACTGTTTTATTTTTGACATTGCGGTCGTTGATTAAATTTAAATTAGCACCGGTGGCAATTAACTCCGAAGCGGCAGCCATTGCGCTGACGCTCGTGGCAGCGTTAGTGAAGCTATCAGTGTCAGTGATAATTCCGGTCAAAAGCGCGGTGGCCGAAGCTGGGTTTAAGTGTGCACCGTTAAAACGCAAAAAATGGAAAATAATTTCCGAAGTGGAAGAATAATCTGGGCGCACTAAATTATAGGTGCCAAAAAGTTCGTTGGTGGGGTGATGGTCGATGTTAATAATTTCGGCCAGATGATTATATAAATGAATATGCACGCCCGCGTAGCGCAAGTCGCCGGAGTCCAGCACGACGACGGTGTCCACGTCTGGGTCGGTAAATACACTCGGGTCGGAAGTGATAGTGTCGTGATGGGGAAGATAATTAAATTTGGCCGGCGCGGGCGTGGCGCAAAAAAGACGCGCCGATTTGCCCGCGTTTTTTAAAGTTTCCAAAAGTCCGGTCCCCGCGCCCAAAGTATCGCCGTCCGGATTTTGGTGGGAGACGATTAGGATTTTATTGGCTGACAGGAGTCGGCTGTAGATTTGTTTGGCGATTGTTTGCACGGTAGTGAATTTAAAATGTAAAAATCAAAATGAAAAATGACAGTGTAAAATGTAAAATTAGTGTAATCGGTCGCGAAGCGACACTAAAATTTTGATTTTTGATATTTTCATTTTGAATTTTATATAACAAGGGATTATATACCTATTGTCGGCGGTTGTCAAGCATCTTGACATCTTCGCAGTTTTATTTTATAATCAGCTATTCACTTAGCAAGTGTTTGGTGGTATAATATCAGGGTGAAAAATTAAACGCAACATTGTATGTTTATAGCAAAAATACAACAAACATTTAACCGAGCTTATCGGTATTTTGTTGTTCAAAAAAATCCGTTATTTATTAAACAAAAATATGGTATTCCGGATAGATTGGATTGGACAGTGGAGCTAACGCCGGATGGGTGGTTTATTGCGGAATGTAAAGATTTGCCCGGAGTATTTACCCAAGCCCAGTCAAAAAAAGAATTATTAGATATGGTAAATGATGCTGTGCTTACTTATTTTGGGGTGCCAAAACGAGAATCGGATTTTATTTTCAACGAATTTAGGATGGCCAATAACGAAGTGATTCGTTATGAAGCGCATCTTCAAACCCAGCCCACTTAAAAAATTATAGATATGGGGGACTATAATTTCAACAAACGGCAGTGTGTATTCGCTCTTAAAAAATTAGGTTTTTATTTAGACAATGATCGCGCCGGTAGTCATGATAAGTATGCTTTTCCAAAAAATTATTTAATTCCAGCCGGACATCGACCGTTTATAATGATACCGAAGCATAATGAATTAAAAGTACAGCATCAAATTGTTAAAGAGTTGAGAGCGGTGGGTGGAGACGATTTGGTAAGAAAGTTTATGGAGTTGTTATAGTGATAATAAAATTTTTAAACGCTTCGCGTTATTTGCGAGGCGTTGTTATTTGATTGAGTTTTTAAATTGTGGCATAATTATAGCACTTTAAATTTAATTGAAATAATATGGGGGATATTTCAAGTCAAAATAATGGCATCGTTTTTTTTAAGAGCAAAACGATACGGAGAACATTGTTTAATAAAGAATGGTGGTTTTCGGTTATTGATGTTGTTGAGGCATTGACGGACAGTGTTAATCCTCGCGATTATTGGTATAAAATGAAAATTCGCCTTAAAGATGAGGAAAAAGTTGAGTTGTCGACAATTTGTCTACAACTGAAATTAGAGAGTTCGGACGGTAAAAAATACGAAACCGATTGCGCTGACACTGAAGGAATTTTTCGTATCATCCAGTCAATTCCTTCTCCCAAGGCCGAGCCGTTCAAACGCTGGCTTGCAAAAGTCGGCTATGAACGTGTCCAAGAAATTGAAAATCCTGAACTCGCTACCAAGCGTACAAAATTATTATATAAATTAAAAGGTTATCCCGAAGATTGGATTGAAAAAAGAATGCGCGGAATTGCTGTGTGCGAGGAATTAACCGACGAATGGCAAAAGCGTGGGGCGCGAGAAGAAAAAGATTACGAGATTTTAACAGCCGAAATTTCCAAAGCGACTTTTGGCGTGACGCCGGCGGAATATAAAAAAATGAAAGGGTTGAAAAAACACAATTTGCGCGATCACATGGATGATTTTGAATTGATTTTGACGATGTTAGGAGAAAGGACCGCGACCGAAATTCACCGCACCAAAGATACGAAGGGCGTGCCACGGCTGAAAGATGACGCGCGTGAAGGTGGGCAGATCGCCGGTTCGGCGCGGAAAATGATTGAAAGAAAAATTAAGCGGACAGTGGTGACGAATAATAATTTTTTGGATATTAAAAATAGGAAAAAACTGAAGTAGTAGTTTCCAAGTTTTTTTTAAGATATGGTATAATATTTGTTAACAGCTTATAAAATTAAATATATGAATTTAGTCAATACCAGTAACGAACCAACTCAATCAAATTATAGCCCAATTTTAATGGCGGCGGCTAATATTATTTTATTTGGGGTTCCATATTTAATCATGCATCTTTATAAGCGTTTTTTTGTCGTTTTTGGTATTATGGCAGCGGTACTTTTGTCAAATTATTTTCTTTTGACTGGTTTTATCGATTCGCCGGTTGGGATGGTAGCGACTAATTTGTTTAATTCAATGATATATCCGTTTTTTGTTTTTGTTATCGTTGATACTTTTTTACAAGCAAAAAAAATTAACACAGGAAAGCTTAAGCCAGGCAAAATGAGTATGATGTCAACAGTTTTTGGGGTGATAGCACTGTTAGTATTCGGAATTTTATATATCTTAATTTCTGAAGATATTCAGCTTACTTTAAGATCCAAACAATCTAATGCGTGGTTAGGACAAATGCAAGTAGAATCAAAAAATTATGCTATGGATAGACGTGACAAGATACTGGCTGAGTATGCACCGCCACTTTTAGACGAACAATGTGATTCTTTAGGTAAGAAAGAAATTTTTTCTGGCGCATATTCTAATTATGCACCTAAATTTGTCGAGTATTGTTATTTTATAAAAGCGATTGAGAAAAGTGATGTACGATATTGCCGTGATTCTGATAAAACATATGCGTATAATGACGAGTGTGTAGCAATGGTAGCCAAAAAACTTGATGAACCAGCAGTATGTTATGGTCTCGCCACTTATCCGGATATTTGCAGAGTGAATGCTATTAAAGGATTTATTACAACTTGGGATGGACCGTGCGAAATTGATGCGCCGGGTCCGATTAAGCAATTATGTGAGCAAGAGTTTAAGGGTGTGGATGTTTATAATGGAAATAAATAATTTTCTTAAATCATAAATTTATCTTTAAATATATATAATATGGAAAATATTTTGCCAGTCGGTACGCCAAAGAAAAAAGATTACGGGAAAATCGGTGGAGCACTTGTTATACTTTTTGTATTATTTTTATCATTTGGCAATATCCCGGTTAATTATTATAATTCATATAAAAGAGTACAGATTTATAAAACAGAATTATTTCAATGTGGTAATGCATTGTCCTCAGAAGATAAAAAAGTCTTGGAAAATAAAATATGCGATTGCGTTTATAATGATCAACGACTAAAAAAAGATGATGATATTAAGTTGGCTAGAACAGCCCAAAAAGAATATTATGATGCGATGCGGTTGAAATATAATTTGTCAGGTATATTTGTTCAGTGTGAATATAGAGATGCGCGCAATGATGCGTTATTGCGATAATTGGGCGATACAAGTAGATAGAATCGATTATTATTTATAGGGGATTGTATGCAGTTTGATTGGTTAAAATTAGCAGCATTTGTCGGTGGTATTTTTGCAGAATTCTTTTTGTTGCTGGATTTATCAAAGGATAGATGGAAGACGTTATTATTGTCATTGGGCGTAATTTTATTCGCCAGTGTATTGACAGAAGCAGGTTCACCAAATGGTATTAGCGCCGAGCCTGGGTTTTATGTCGTAATATGGGGTTTCATATTTTGCACAATCATACCCGTATTTTTGAAAGATAAAATTACGCCGAATATCGATGAAAGAACTTTGCTGATCGTAAATGCGATGGTTTTGTACTTGGTTTTCAAAAGTAATTTTTCTTCACCGGTCTTATATTTTTATCTGCTTATGACAGGTGTCACATTATTGAATGCGCTTGTAAGAATTAAAATTGCAAAATATTTAAAAGTTGCATTGTTTGTTTGGTATTATATTTTGATAATAACTATCCCAATTGCACATTTTAATATACAAATGTTTTTGGATATTGCTTTAGATAAATTTGGTTTATTTTCATATGCTGATTTGGCGGCTTTGGGGGCCATTTATTTTCTTATAATGGTTCATATTATGTATTTGGCATGGATATCACCTTTAGGCGGTTCAAGACATGAATCTGCGTTGAAGATGGAGCAAAGAATGCATGAAAACCTGGTTCTGCTTGATTCGCGTTATGACGATACCCAGTTATCAGTATTACAGGCATTAGTTATAATTTGCATATTAGCAATTTTGTTGGGTGCTAATTATTATTATGCTTTTGTTTCTGATAGCACTATTTTGATTATTAGTTTGTTGACAGCAGGAATTTGGCATAAAATTTCGTCAAATACACCCCAAACGTCTGGCTCGATAGTGTAAATGTGCTTTTATTAAAAAGCTTTGCGATATTCGCGAGGCGTTTTTATTTGATTGAGTTTTTAAATTGTGGCATAATTATTAGCGTAGAGATTGCTTCGCTACGCTCGCAATGACAATGCGATATTATGTATCTAAAACGCCTAGAAATTTTTACAGCTTTGAATAATTTACCAGTCAAACGATTTATTAAAATGGATAACACAAAATCAAATTTGCCTGGCGATTGGTTGCAGTATGGCCGAATTTTTACTTTTATTGATTTTGGCAATGTTAATTATTGGTATGAACGTGACGAACGTGACGGCAATGGTCGGGAATTGTTTAAGGGGGAAAAATTGGTTATCGGCATAGAGCAGTTGGCCACTTATGTTAAGACATTTTCTGTCCACTCACGTTTTTATTTTGGACTTGACCCCAAGCAGAATAAATCAATCGCTATTATTGCTAAAGCGAGAAAATTTTTTAGTAAGACAGTTACTAAACCGATTCAGAAAATAAAACACTATCTGTCCGACGGAGAAAACGTGAAAGTTGGTTGGAAAAGAAATAGCGACGCGCGTGGCCAATATATTTATTTACCGAAGTGTAATTTTGACGTGGAAATGTGCGTGGACGCTATTCGGTTGGCGGATAATTATGATACTTTTTGTTTATTTTCCAGTGACTCTGATTTCGCTTCATTGGCCGATTATCTAAAAAGGGCGAAAAATAAAAAAGTAATTTTATTTAGTTCCGGTTATGTCTCGTATTGGTTAAAAGATAAAGTTGATTTGAATATTAACGGCCAAGCCATCAAAAAGCAGATAACTTTCAAAAAAATAAAACCTCGCCTGTGAAGGCGAGATTTAGATCTCGGACCCGCATCCGCGGGCAGGATAGCTTACGCTACAAAATTATTATAGCAGATTTTAGCGGTCGTTGTCAATAAACTTATTAACAGTGTCGTTTTTTATTTGATTGAGTTTTTAAGATGTGGTATAATTATGCGGATAGAGATTGCGACCCGACAGAGATCCCGATTTTCATCGGGATGACAACGCTGTCGACCGCGTGGAAAGTATGTATCTAAAACGCCTCGAAATTGACGGCTTTAAATCTTTTGCCCGTCAGACCACTTTGGAATTTATACCGCCGAAAGACGGTCGTTTTAGTATTACCGCGGTCGTGGGGCCGAATGGTTCTGGCAAGTCCAATGTCGTTGATGCGATCAGGTGGGTGATGGGTGAGACCTCGCTGAAACAGTTGCGTGGGAAAAAAAGCGAGGATGTGATTTTTAACGGGTCGGTGGATAAGGGGGCGTTGTCGGCTTGTTCCGTCACTATGGTTTTGGATAATACCGGTAGTGGGTTTGGAATTGATTATCCGGAAATTGTGATCACGCGGCGGTTGTATCGTTCGGGCGAAGGTGAGTATTTGATTAATAATAGTCCGGTGCGCCTGTTGGATATTCATTTGCTTTTGGCGCGCGCGCAATTTGGGCAACATTCATATAGTATTATTTCACAGGGCACGATTGATCGGCTTTTGGTTGTCACGCCATCGGAACGCAAAGATTTTTTGGATGAAGCGTCGGGAATTAAAGAATTTCAAATCAAAGAACATCAAGCGTCTTTGAAGTTAGCGCGCACGCGCGAAAATTCGGAACAGGCGACACGACTACTGGCGGAAATTGAACCGCGTTTAAAATTATTATCGCGTCAAGTTAAAAAATTGGAAAAACGCCAGGAAGTGGAATTGGCTTTGCGCGAGTGCCAAGAAAAATATTATGGGTCGCTTTATTTAAATAATAAAAAAGAAACCGATCGTTTGGATACAGAATTAGAAATGATTGAGAAAAATTATCGGTCGGCTTTTGAAAAATTAACTGGTATCCAAAATGAGTTGTCTGAATTGGCTCGCCAAGCCACGCGCACGGAAGTATTTGGTCAGTTGCAAGAGCGCCACAGCGAAGCCACGCGCATTAAAAATGATTTAGAACGCCAGTTGGCGGTTTTAAGTGGAAAATTGGAAAATGTTTACAATGAAGCCGGTAAACAAAATTTGGGCTGGCTTACTAAAAAAATTAGTGATTTAAAAAATGAAAATAGCGCTTTGTCTGCTAAATGTGAGCAGGCAGACGTGGCCGCCGCGCGGTTGGTTAAATTAATGGCGGATAGGCAAATGGAAGCGGACAAACTATCGGCCGAGCGCACAGAGCTATCGGTGCGGGTGTCGCAAGCGCAACACCAAAATTTTGGTGCCCAAAGCGAGCGACAATTTTTTGAATATTCAGGGCTCGCTGCTGTGAAAGCGGTGTTAGATAATCGGGGACGGTTTGGCAAAGTGTATGGTATGCTCGCGGATTTGGGCGAAGTAGAAGAGCAGTATCGGGTAGGTTTGGAGGTGGCGGCCGGAGCACACTTGTCTTCGCTAGTAGTGGGAGATGATGAAGTTGCCAAAAAAGCAATTGAGTGGCTACGGGCCGATCGTTTGGGCTATGCCACATTTTTACCAATGAGTAAAATTACCGGCAGGCTCCTTGGCGTGGACGCGGACGCGGTTTTGAACGAAAAGGGTGTTATCGGTTGGGCGATTGATCTGGTTAAATTTGATAAACAATTTTATGATATTTTTTCTTTTGTTTTGGGTGATAATTTATTAGTGGAAAATTTAGCGACCGCGCAACGTATTGGCATTGGGCGTTATCGCATGGTAACTTTGGATGGCGATGTGATTGAGAAAAAAGGGGTGATGCGGGGTGGTTATCGTGGCAACAAAAAACGTGGTCCGGGGTTTTCCGGCAAGTGGGCGAATATGGAAGTTGGTTCAACTGATTGGCAAGCCGAAGTTAATCGCCTACAAGAAGATCTCCGTTTGGTAGAGCGCGCTTTAGAAAACAAACAGGCGGAAATTTTAGGTTTACGTTCTGAATCTGAAACTCATAAGGCGCAGGCGGCCGTACTTGGCACGCAGGCTCGCCAAAAAGAAATGGAATTGACTGATCTGGAAAAGGAACAAAATTACTTGGCCATGAGCCCAGAGGAACACAAAAAATATTTAGGAAATTTGGGACAAGAAAAAGAAGATTTGGAAGAAAAAATTAGCAGGGCGCAAAAAGTGGTGGTAGCGGCGGATTTGGAAATTAAAGATTTTAATAATAAAGAAGAAGCCAAAAAGCAAAGAGTGTTTGCGTTGCAGATTGAAATGCAAACCGCGCAAAATAGTGTTAACGAAATTATTAGCGGGCGCAATGATTTAAAAATTCAATTGGCTAAATTGGAAACTAGGCAAGAAGATTTAGCAGCCGAATGTAGCGCGGAAATTTCTGCGAGTCCAGTTAATTTAGTGGAGCGATTGACCGAAGGGTTGGACGCCGCCGGGCTCGCGGACGCGGCTGACCAAATTCAAAAATTAAAATATCAATTAAGTTTGATTGGTGGAATCGAAGAAGGTGTAGTGGAAGAATACACCACCACCAAAGAAAAATTTGATTTTTTGAGTGGCCAGTTGACTGATTTGGAAAAGGCAACTAATGATTTGGAAACGATGATTGACGAACTAACCGAAATAATGAAAAAGAAGCGCGAAGCGTCGTTTAAGAAAATTCGCAAAGAATTTGATCGTTATTTTAAAATTTTATTTAATGGTGGGAGTGCGGCGCTCGAAGAAATTTATGGCGAGGTTGTGGATGAGGATGAAGTTGCGTTGGCGGAGGGCGGTGTCATGTCTCCCCCTGCCCGAGGGGGAGAAGCAGAGGGGGTGGGAGCGGACGATTTGGCTGACGAATCTAAACGTAAAAAAATTACCACGTTAACTGGAATCGATATTACCGCCTGCCCACCCGGCAAAAAAATAAAAAACTTAAGCGCGCTTTCCGGTGGCGAACGCACGCTTACTTCTATCGCGCTTGTCTGCGCGATATTGTCGTGCAACCCGGCGCCGTTCGTTGTCATGGACGAAGTGGAAGCGGCGTTGGACGAAGCCAACACCTTGCGCTTCGCCAACATCATGAGCGAACTTTCACGTCAGTCGCAATTTATCGTGATTACGCATAATCGCGTTACTATGCACAGCGCGGATGTTTTGTATGGGGTTACGATGGGCGGTGAAGGTGTGTCAAAGTTATTGAGTGTGAAGTTGGAAGATGTAAATTTGAAAAAGTAAAAAGCTTTTTTATTTGTGATGCGTAGGCGAGAGAAGTATAAAGACCGCGGTCTTTATACTTTCGATCCAAGGAGCAAATATGCCCGCTCAATATCCCGACTTAGTCGGGACGCAATATTTAAATAAATTATCTGTAAAAACTCAGAGCGTTATATATAGTTTAGTCGCTTGTCCGTTATATGTGAATTTTGTTGTTGCGGGAGAGCTCAGCCCTGCCGCCACGCCGCCCGAGGCGGCTCGGCAGTGCGCCTACGCAAGCGTCCTCACTGCCAAAATTAACATATAACGTCCAAGCGGAATATAAACAACGCTGGTGATTCTTACAAATTATCCCTTAATTACCTCGGGGCTCTGCCCCGAGGGGCTATATTCAAATTACATAGAACATGAAAAAATTATTATTTGCGTTTGTTTTATTTTTTGCCGGAATATCAGTGGCGCAGGCCGATACTTTGCCAATGCCCGAACTTTTAGAGACGGCTCGTCCGGCGGTTGATTGTATATATTTTTCCGGGTTAGAAAATGTTCCTAATTTAATTTTGGTTGCCGACACTTTTGATGGGGGTAGTATTTATGATAGCGAGACCGAAGAGTTTGTAGGAAAAGCTGAACCGATCTCATCCGATTTTTGTTATGGTGAGACCTGGTATAAGTTAAAACCCGCGACACTTGC
>MFRE01000019.1:32463-34890 GCA_001784475.1 Candidatus Magasanikbacteria bacterium RIFOXYD2_FULL_41_14 | reverse complement strand
ACAAAAACGTAAATATATTTACGAATTATATTTTTTTGACCGTAGAATCTTACCGGAAGATTTCGTAATGACAGAATTAGCTAATCTTGATAATGACTATAGTCGCGATGGCATCCTATTATCGATTAGGACTTCGGAGGCGATAGGTAATTTTGGAAGATATAAAAAAATATTGGAGGGCAAGATGATCAAAGATGGCGCTCCAATAACTAAAATTGACAAGTTGGTGAATTTTATTGCGAGTACATCTACTTTTGGAAATAGTGGAGAAGATTGGAAAAAGATTCAAGTGAGTTTGCGTTTTAGCGGAGTAGGTGGAGGGCATAATTATAATTTGAATAAAAGTTTGCCCGAAGCGCGTGACTATGTTTTAAATCATTGGAAAGATGGCGATGCCGAATTGTTTTCAGCTGAAATTGACAGCTTTCGACTTGAGAAATATTTTCCGATATTTTATAATATTTCCTATAAGGTCGCTTTTGCTGACGGCCATAGTGAAAATTTAGATGAATCACAGTTTGTCAAACTGACGCAACAATATGCGCCGAGTTATCATGAGTTTGAGTATATTCACAATGATTATTACACTGTTTATCCCCACTCTTTTTGGATTGAGTCGTGGCAGTTTTTAAAAAGTATTTTTTTATCACCGGTTACCTGGGTATGTTTTTTAGTGACAGTATTAGTTGAGTCACTTATTTTTTATGTTTTTGGTTCCCGTCATCTTATTAATTATCTTTATTTACTGATTGTTAATTCAATTTCTTTTCCGGTGGGTGTCGCGGTATTATTTTTGAGTAATTTATTATATTATTGGTGGATGGTTTTTGTGATTGCAGAACTGGTGGTAGTCGCAATTGAAATATTTTTGTTGTGGTTATTTTTGCGAAAATTTTATCCATTTAAACAGATATTTATTTTTGCTGTTGTCGCCAATATTGTTACCGCTTTAATTTCTTTTTTGGTAGGATTTTTAGTTGATAAGTTTTCTTAAATATATTTATAAAAATGAAGTGCCGGCGGTCTCTAGAAGAGAAACTGCCGGCTTTTCGGGCGCGCATGGGGGGATTCGAATCCTCCGATCTTGATGCCCCCAAAAACAGAAAAATTACACATAAATATAGCACATTTTTGGCTTTTTGTCAATACCCCCACCCTTGACATCAATAGTAGAACGCTTTGTGTCCACTGCGGGGCGAGCAACCTATCTATCTTGACAATTATGTAATGTTTGTGGTATTATTAACTCGCTCTCAAAAACCGTTATTTTATTTATACAAATGTCATCCCGATAAAAATCGGGATCTTTCCGTGAACAGTGTTTGTTTGGACAGAGATCCCGATTTTCATCGGGATGACAAGAAAATGGAATATTTTTTATGTTAATGATTCGTTTGCAACGCGTCGGCAAAACCAAAGCGCCGACCTACCGCGTGATTATTTCCGAAAAAGCACGCGATACACAAGGAACTTATTTAGAAAAATTAGGAACATTTAACCCGCATGTCCAAGAGAACGGTTTGTTGGTTGATGTTGAACGCGTGAAGTACTGGTTGGGCAAGGGCGCGGAAGCGTCGGCCACTTTGCACAATTTATTTGTGAAGGCCGGCATTACCGAAGGCGCAAAAAAGAAGGCGGTATTTTTATCTAAAAAAAGAAAAGTAAAATTAGGCGAAAAGGATAAGGCCAAAGTTGCGGCCGCTGAAAAAGCCAAAGCGGATGCCGAGGCTAAAGCCGCCAAAGAGGCCGAAGCGAAAGCCGCCAAAGAGGCCGAAGAAAAGGCCGCTGCCGAACAGGCCAAAATAGAAGCAGAAAAGCCGGCCGAAGTGGCACCAGTTGAGGAAGTAAAAGAAGAAGTAAAACCGGAAGCGCCAGTAGCTGAAGAAAAGCCGGTTGACACTACCCCGTCCGAAACTGTATAATATTAGCACGCAGAACTGGTGGCTTTTAAAAACCCTGAACCGAATGAGCACAGCGAATTCTGGTTCAGTGGCCACACTGTCGACAGAACTGCAATTGATAAAGTTTTTAATGATTGAACTATGGAAGCTGACCAACAGTTTGTTGAGATGCTCGTCAAAGCGATCGTTAACAACCCAGACAAAGTTAAGACCTCTCGTATTATTGATGAACGCGGTGTCTTGATTTCCTTAGACGTTGATCCGTCTGACATGGGTTATGTTATCGGCCGTTCTGGTCAAACCGCTCGTTCCATCCGCACTCTTTTGAAAATTGTCGGCGCGAAAAATAATGCTCGCGTCAACTTGAAAATCAATGAGCCGGAAGGTGGCCGCGGTCCGCGTATGGGTGGCATGGGTATGGCGCAAGCCACACCAGTCGCCGCCTCTATGCCGGTTGATACCAGCGCCGTTGACGATTTAGGCATCTAATGTTCGGTAATACGAACTTGAAAGTTAAGACCGCTTC
>MFRE01000019.1:32337-32429 GCA_001784475.1 Candidatus Magasanikbacteria bacterium RIFOXYD2_FULL_41_14 | reverse complement strand
TTAAAATGTAAAAATCAAAATGGAAAATGACAATGTAAAATATAAAATTGTCGCGAAGCGACTCCAAAATTTTGATTTTTGATATTTACATT
>MFRE01000019.1:10588-32291 GCA_001784475.1 Candidatus Magasanikbacteria bacterium RIFOXYD2_FULL_41_14 | reverse complement strand
AATCTATCACTATGTTAATGATAGTATCTTAGGTATTGCGCAAAAAAAAGATTTAATAAAAATCACCGCCCATAATTGGCGAGAATTTGCCACCGGCAAACACCAGCCGGTGGATGACACGCAATATGGCGGGGGAGCGGGAATGGTTTTGAAAGTCGATCCGATTTATTATTGTTTGGAGGCGATTGGGGTGGTGTCGGGGCGTTTGTCATCCCGAGCGGTAGCCGAGGGATCCCTTAAAGTGGGTAGTAAAAGGGATTTCTCCACTGCGCTTCGCTCCGGTCGGAATGACAAAAAAAAGACAAAAATTATTATTCTTGATCCGGCCGGCAAAAAATTCGATCAAAAGATGGCGCAAAAATTTTCTAAATTAGATCGGCTGGTTTTAATCTCTGGGCGCTACCAAGGATTTGATGAGCGGATATATAAATTTGTGGATGAAAAAGTTTCGGTTGGGGATTATGTTTTATCGGGCGGGGAATTGCCAGCTTTGACAATTGTGGAGGCGACCGCGCGTTTAGTTCCGGGCGTACTTGGTAATGCGGAATCTTTGGATAACGAAAGCCATACCAACCAAAAAGAATATCCTTTATATACTAAGCCGGAAGAATTTAATAAATTAAAAGTGCCAGAAGTCCTTCTATCGGGGAATCATAAGTTGATCGGGGAGTGGAGAAAAAAGAAAGCTAAATAACAAAATGAATTTAAAACCTTATTTAGCCGTAATGTTTGCCGCCAGTTTTGGCGGTTTTGTGGGCGTGCTTGTTAAGTGGTTAAATTTACCAACTTTAAGTACGACATTTTTTCGGTTAGCTGTGCCGACAATAATTATATTTGTCTATTTAAAAATTAATCATTTTAAAATTTGGCATGGAAATTATAAAATAATGTCGTTGGCATCATTGTTAAATGCGGTGCGGATATTTTTATATTATTTCGCATATTTGCACGCGTCGGTTGCCTATGGGGTAGTGATATTATATTTGTATCCGGTTTTTATGGCGTTGTGGGGTTTTATTTTTTTAAAGGAAAAAATTACTTGGCAGTCGGTGGGGATGGTAGTGCTGGCGTTTGGCGGAACAGTTTTGATTTATAGTGGAAAACTGGGCGGGTTTTCGCCAGGTGATTTGCTCGGCATGGGCGCGATGTTATTGTCCGGATTTATTTTTTCTTTAACCATGTTAATTTATAAAAAACAAACCCCCAATTATACTCCACCGGAAATTATTTTTTGGCAGAATTTTGTTGGAGGAGTGGGGAGCGCAATTTTGGTTTGTTTTTATGGTTTGAACGCTAGTTGGGCGGTAGCCGGGTCCGCGTTTGTTTATTATGGCTTAGTAATTGGCATATTCACTTTTTGGTTATTTTTTTATGGGCTTAAACATTTGACCTTGTCGCAGTATTCCGTTTTAGCATATATCGAAGTTATCAGTGCGGTAGGTTTTGCGGTTATGTTTTTGGGAGAAAAATTAACTCTAAATTTTGGTTTGGGATCGGTGATGATTTTGGCGGCGGGTATTGGGTTGGTGTTGGGGAAGAGTCGGACAGTTAACTAAGTTTTATCCCCACCTTACCCCCAAATCGCCCCTTGACAAGTTTTTGGCAATGTGTTAAACTGCGTTTACTTAATACAAATAATCGCTACGCTTGTACCTCACAATAAATGGTTCTCCCGCAAGTCCCGGCTCCGCTGCGCTACGCCGGGCAAGCCCTAGTTTTATCTTCAATGATTTAATTATGGAAGCTTGCCCCGCATAGCCGAAGGCGACGCGGGGATACTGCCTGCCCGCCTTTGGCGGGGAAAGAAAAAAGAGTAACTGAAAATTTTGGTTCCTCTTTTTTCTTTCTGTGCGAGCCAAGCATCATTCACTACCAATCGGTGGTTCCCTGTGGATGAGTTGGTTTTAAAAAAGAAAGAAGTTCATTGACAATACAATTCGTGATAAAAACCATATAGTCTATTCTTCTAAAACAGAATAGTCGCCAGTCGGGTAAAACCGATTGGAAAGACGTACCAAATATAGATCCAAACTCCATTTTCATTTAGTACTGGAAATGGATTCAAATTTCAGTAGGGCGATTTCGGTCGCTCTTCTCTTGAGAGTTATCCGCAATGATATCGGCCATGTCATCCGACATGGCTCAATAAAATTCGGTAACCCTCTTTTATTGAGAGTTTGATCCTGGCTCAGGATGAACGCTGGCGGCGTGTTTAAGGCATGCAAGTCGAGCGAAGTGCCTGTTACACCCGTATCCTAATATGTCATGCTAAACTTTTCAGTATTTTCCTTTTAACAAGGGATCCTGAAACAAGTTCAGGATGACAGTGGGGTCCGAGTGTAACAGGATTACTAGCGGCAAACGGGTGAGTAACACATTGGTAACCTACCTTGAAGACAGGCATAGCTCGCCGAAAGGCGAATTAATACCTGATAGTAATGCGGGGACGAAAGTCATTCGCATTTAAAGTCGCAAGACGCTTCAAGAGGGGCCTATGGCCTATCAGCTAGTTGGCGGGGTAAAAGCCCACCAAGGCTCCGACGGGTAGCAGGCGTGAGAGCGCGGTCTGCCTCACTGGGACTGAGAAACTGCCCAGACACCTACGGGTGGCTGCAGTCAAGAATCTTCCACAATGGACGAAAGTCTGATGGAGCGACGCCGCGTGCAGGATGAAGGCCTTCGGGTCGTAAACTGCTTTTGTAGGGGACGAATTAGTGACGGTACCCTAAGAATAAGAGGTTGCTAACTCTGTGCCAGCAGCAGCGGTAATACAGAGACCTCAAGCGTTATCCGGATTTATTGGGCGTAAAGCGTCTGTAGGTTGTACAGTAAGTTGGGGGTTAAATCCCGATGCTTAACATCGGGCCTGCTTCCAAAACTACTGTGCTAGAGAATGGGAGAGGTAAGCAGAATTGCTGGTGTAGTCGTAATAAGCGTTGAGATCAGCAAGAATACCAAATGCGAAGGCAGCTTACTATAACATTTCTGACACTGAGAGACGAAAGCGTGGGGAGCAAACAGGATTAGATACCCTGGTAGTCCACGCCCTAAACGATGCGAACTAGGTATTGGCAGTATCGACCCTGTCAGTGCCGTTTAAAAAAGCTAACGCGTTAAGTTCGCCGCCTGGGAAGTACGGTCGCAAGACTAAAACTCAAAGGAATAGACGGGGACCCGCACAAGCGGTGGAGCATGTGGTTTAATTCGACGGTAAACGGGGAACCTTACCTGGGCTCAACTACTAACTGCAAGGTTGATGAAAGTCGACCCGCCTTCGAGGGTGTTAGATAGGTGCTGCATGGTTGCCGTCAGCTCGTGCCGTGAGGTGTACCGTTAAGTCGGGAAACGAGCGCAACCCACGTCGTGTGTTAAATTTACACGCGAGACTGCCTGCGCAAGCAGGAGGAAGGAGTGGACGACGTCAAATCAGCATGGCTCTTACGTCCAGGGCTACACACATGCTACAATGGCCGGTACAACGGGTTGCTAAGCCGTAAGGCGGAGCTAATCTCTTAAAACCGGCCCCAGTTCAGATTGAGGGCTGCAACTCGCCCTCATGAAGTAGGAATCGCTAGTAAACGCGCATCAGCCACGGCGCGTTGAATACGTTCTCGGGTCTTGTACTCACCGCCCGTCACACCATGGAAGTTGGCAACGCCCAAAGGCTCGCAAGGGACTAAGGCGGGGTCAATGACTGGGGTGAAGTCGTAACAAGGCATCCCTAGCGGAAGCTGGGGATGGATCACCTCCTTTCCGGAGATAACGTTTGGCGAAAGCCGAACGGTAATCCAAGTCGATCCCGACATTTCGTCGGGAGGGGAGATAGATGAAAAGTTTTTATCACGATTGTATTGTTAAATTAAACACCCCCAATTTTGGGAGTGTTTTTGTTTTGTATTAAAGACTGTATTTAAGAAAATAATTTTTTAAATTTTTGCCATGTAGAAAGTGATTGTGGTGTTTCTGGTGTTTCTATCTTTGTTGCCGTTGGTGTTTCTTTGGTATTTTGCTCTGTTCTTTTTGGCGCCTTAGCTAATGCAGTGGCTCTTTTGGTAACACTTTCTTTAACTTCTTCTATCTCCAGATTAATATCTGTTATAGAGTCTCTTATTTTGTTGAGTGCGCTGCTCGCCTGTCTTATTCTTTCGTCGAGAGTGTTGTTGATAATTCCAGCTGTTTTTTCCTTATCTAGATTATCTAATACTAATTTTTGGCGGTCACTTTCTTCTTTAAGTAGTTGTTTTTTCTCATTTAATTTTGCTACTTTTTCGTTAACTATTTTTTGGACATCTCTTTTGTAACCTTCTGATTGTGCTAATTCGTAGAGAACACCATCGGTTGTTTCTGTATCCTCACTGTTGGGCGCGTTGTTTCTTGATTTAGCTATGTCGTCGGCGGTTCTTAAAATTCTGGCGCGAGTCCCTTCAATTGATTTTCTATTGTCAGTAAATATTTTGTTATCTACTAGTGCTTTAGCTTGTAAAACATCATGCCTCGCTCCTTCTACTGACGGTTTGTCCTCTTTTAATGGTTCGCTACCTGGTTTTCGTTCTTTATTAAATTGGCCAAGATCTTGTCTGGCCGTTTTCATTTCTTTAGCACGAGATTGATCGAACCCCTCTATTTGTTCGGGAGTAAATTTTTCAGTTTCCATATATTGATTACGATAATTAATGATGCTAAATAAATGGAATTAAATAGCAATTATTATACCTTCAGTTTAGTTTAAGATAAATATATTGTCAAGTGTGTTTTGAGTAGTTATTGGCAGTTAAGGGTATTTTTATAGAGTTAATGGAATTTTATGTAAAATGGGGAATGCTTAGTGTACTTCGAAGCTCGGGGAGGTAAGAGGGAGGTAAGTAAGAACAACTGTTAATTTTAACGGTTGTTTCTTAATTTAGCGGTGGGGCTTGATTTTTTACAGTAATGTGATATAATTCGTCCTAGTTGCCTGTTCTTTCAAAAGATATCCACAAGTAATCTGATGTAATCGAACGATAGATATGTTATAATATAGTTGTTAATGTCTTACCTATTATTATATGCAAGGCATACATAATGCTGATTTAAAAAAGCAGGCAATAATTTTACGTCAACAAGGTTTTACTTATCCGATGATAGGAATTAAATTAGGCGTACCGAAAGCCACTTTAAGTGGTTGGTTTGCGGGTTTAAAATTAAGTAAAAATATTGAGGGTAAATTATTAAGACGCAAGCAAAAAAATCTTGTAATAGCTAGAGGTAAAGCTTGGGTGGTATTAAATAAGCAAAGAGAAGATAATAAAAAAATAGTTGAGGAATCTGTAGGAAAAAGTATTTCTCAGGTTTGCTTTGATGACCATACTAAAGAAATGCTTTTAGCCATGCTATATTTAGGCGAAGGTTTTAAAAGAGTTTCAGTAGTTGGTTTGGGAAATTCAAATGCAAAAATAATGTCGGTATTTGTAAATTTATTAAGAAGCATATATAATGTACCAGAGAAGAAATTGACGTGTTATTTACATTTAAGATGTGATCAAAATGTTGGCAAAGAAACTACGTACTGGTCGAATGTCTTGAAAATAAATAAGAGTCAATTTAGAAAGGCTCAATTTGACAAAAGAACAATTGGCACAAAAACTTGGAAAAAATATCATGGGGTGTGCGTGGTGTATTGTGCTGATGCTAAAATTGAAAAACGTTTAACGGTTCTACAAGATTTGTTGTTAAAAAAATTGTTATCATAATGGGCAATTAGCTCAGCTGGTTTAGAGCGCGACATTGACATTGTCGAGGCCGAGGGTTCAAGTCCCCCATTGCCCACAGAGAATTTTATTGGTAGTTGGTTAGTTGTTTTTATTACAATTTATAAAGGGCAATTAGCTCAGATGGTTAGAGCGCGTCACTGATAATGACGAGGTCTGAGGTTCGATTCCTCAATTGCCCACATAAGAGTAACCCACTAGTGTGGCGCTAAAATATATTAATAAAAAGCAAGCTTGCTTTTTATGTTTTTTTGTGCTACCATAGCATATTATTATCAATAGCAATAATTATGACCGACGAACAATCAGACGGACAAGGAGTAGGAAAATATTTAGCCGGAGCCGGGCTGTTTATTTTGGAATTTCTTAAAATTGCTATTTTAGCCGGCCTCACTATCGCGCTTGTGCGTTATTACTTGTTCAAACCGTTTTACGTTA
Organism: Candidatus Magasanikbacteria bacterium RIFOXYD2_FULL_41_14; assembly: GCA_001784475.1. GTDB lineage: Bacteria > Patescibacteriota > Patescibacteriia > Magasanikbacterales > GWA2-37-8 > XYD2-FULL-41-14. The sequence continues at coordinate 26,106 of MFRE01000019.1, read as the reverse complement.
AGGGCGCTTCTATGGAGCCGAATTTTTACGACCAAGAGTATTTAATAATTGATGAGTTAAGCTATCGTTTGCACGAACCAATGCGCGGTGATGTGATTGTTTTTAAATATCCTGATGACCCCAAAGAATATTTTTTAAAGCGGATTATCGGTTTGCCGGGGGAGAGAGTTAAAGTTACCGGCGGGCAAGTATTGATTTATAACGACGCGCATCCGGAAGGAGAGCAAGTGCAGGAAGATTATTTGTCGGAAAATTTGTTGACTGATGGCGAGCGTCTAGTGACCTTAGGGCCAGATCAGTTTTTTGTGTTGGGGGATAATCGTCCCAATAGTTATGACTCGCGTCGTTTTGGTCCAGTGGACAGGGGTTTGATCGTGGGGCGTGCCTGGTTTCGGGGTTGGCCTTTTACACGCGTGCAGTTTTTGAAATCACCGCAATTTGATTTTTAACATAATCGGCGGTGAAATGGCTTTATGAGATGGAAATAATTTTGGAGAAATAATAAGGACAGTTTAATTATATTTTTAATAAAAGGTAGCATTCATTATATATGGTTGTAAAAAAGAACGCTGTCAAAAGCAAACCAGCTATAAAAAAAATAGTATCATCTAAGGCCAAAAATACGGTTGTAAAAGGCAAGGTAGAAAAAACCGCCAAAACCTATTCGGTATTGCGCGGTATGCGCGATATTTTACCAAAAGAAGAACGCCATTGGAGCAAGCTTTATCATGTTGCCGAAAACTTAGCTGAATATTTTCAGTTTGGCAGGATTGAGACGCCTATTTTGGAAGAGGCCAGTTTGTTTGTTCGTTCAGTTGGCAAGGGAACTGATGTGGTGGACAAAGAAATGTATATTTTTGAAGATCGGGATGGCACTAAGGTTTGTTTGCGACCAGAAAATACCGCCGCGGTGATGCGAGCTTACATTAGTAATGGTTTGTGGAATCAAGCCCAACCAGTTAAATTATGGTATTTGGGACAAATGTTTCGTCATGATCGGCCTCAAGCCGGCCGTTATCGTCAGTTTTGGCAAGTAGGTTTTGAAACTTTAGGAAGCGCTGATCCAGCGGTTGACGCCGAACTCATCATGATTGCTCATAATTTTTATAGTGATTTGGGATTGCCTGTTACCGCCCGGCTCAATAGTTTAGGTGTTCCGGCAGAGCGGGAGCGTTATCGCAATGAGTTAGTTAATTATTATCGCGGTAAACGTAGTTATATTTGCGGAGATTGCAAAGCTCGTCTTACCCGCAACCCTTTGCGACTTTTGGATTGTAAAAATAAAGAATGTTTGGAAGTTAAGGAAACTGCTCCTCAAATTATTGATTATTTAGGCGCCGAATCTAAAAATCATTTTATGAAAGTTTTGGAATATTTGGATGTTTTGGAAATTCCTTATCAGTTAGATCATACTTTGGTGCGCGGTTTAGATTATTATACCCACACCGTTTTTGAGTTTTATGGGCCAGAAGGTGAAGAAGGAGCGCAGAGCGCTCTTGGGGCTGGTGGCCGATATGATTTATTGGCAGAACAAATCGGTGGCAAAGCGACACCGGGTTGCGGTTTTTCTTTGGGGTTAGATCGGGTGGTGTTGGCTTGGCGGGAATATATGTCAAAAAATAATCAAGAATTACCAAAACAAAAAATGGAAATTTATGTGGCGCAATTAGGAGAAGAAGCGCGTCGAGTGGCTTTGCGGTTGGTAAATGATTTGCGCGGCAGTGGTATCAAAGTAGGTTTTAATTTTTCCAAAGGGTCATTAAAAATCCAAATGGAATTAGCCGATCACGCTCAAGTGCCATATGTATTAATTGTCGGTCAAAAAGAGGTGCAAGACAAGACCGTGATTATTCGTGATATGGAATCAGGCATCCAAGAAGTAGTTGACCAGAAAAAAGTAGAGGCATTATTAAAGCGTAAATTAGGTCATAGTTAAGAGTTTGACTATTTTGCTTTTAGGTGTTATAATAAAATCAGTTAAATGCAGTTTAATTTTTAATCATCGGAGGTGAATTTTTGTGTCAGAAATAAAGAGAAAAAAGAACGAATCGTTTGAGGCCTACATGAGGCGTGTGAAAAAACGTTGGCAACAGTCTGGCAAGATTCTTCAAGTCAAAAAAATTAAATTTTTTGATCAGAAGAAAAATAAGACTGCGCGCAAGCGTAGCGCTATCCACCGCATTGAGACCACAGCCAAAATAGAGTATTTAAAAAAGATCGGTCGTTTGCCGGAAACGCCAAACACCCATCGCCGTTAATTTATTTTTCAGTCCGTTGTATCATGCTTCAATGGATCTCGAAAAATTATTGCAGAATCATTAAAGCCGCGACCTTACCAGTGGTAGTGTTATGTGCGGCTTTTTTGGTATTTAGTATGGTGGCTCCTGCTTGGGCGCAAAATATTTCCGACCCCAACGAACCATTGCTTCAAGGTGTGACAGTTATCCAAGAGCCACTAGGGCTAAGCAGTTTTGATATTCGCCTAATTATTTCTAGGATTATTCGGGCGGCTTTGGGGTTGGTGGGAATTGTATTGGTTGGCTTAATTATGTATGCCGGCTATCTTTGGATGACGGCTGGTGGCAATGAACAACAAATTAATGATGCTAAGTCAATTTTAAGAAATGCGGTAATTGGGTTGGCAGTGATACTTATGGCGTATTCAATTGTTTTGTTTGTAATGAGAATGCTTGGTGTGGGTGGCTTAGGTGGCCCTGGCGGTCAGTCGGTCAACACGCCGAATGGTCAAAATTTCCACGGCAGCGGTGCTTTGGGTGGTATTATTCGCGATCATTATCCCACTCGCGACCAAACCGGCGTTTATCGCAATACCAAAATCGTTATTACTTTTAGCGCGCCATTAGACCCGGATAGTTTTATCGCAGAGGGAAGCGGCGATGATATTTTAGGCAATTGCGCGTCAGCTGAAAATCCTAATTGGATAAGCGGTTGTGATCATTTAAAAAAGAATGCCGACGGTTCATTTACCGATAATTTAATTAGCATTCGCTCAATGAATAGCAGTACCCCGGTTTTGGATGCGGTGGTTTTAGCGCAAACATCCACCCCGCCCAATTCACCAGCTGGTATTTATACTATTGTGATTAAACCGATTACTGATTTAGGCGACCCGGATGGTGGTTATTTGGGAAGTAATTCTGAAAATGTCAAATATACTGTTCATTTGGGTAATGGAATTTTACTGAATTTGCCGGGCAACCCTTCGGCCTTTGATCCGGCTCGTAGCGGTGACAACTATTATGAATGGTCTTTTACCACTGGTATTGATTTGGATTTATTACCCCCGACAGTTTTACAAATTTTACCAAAACCGGGCAGTACCAGTCCGCGTAATACCGTTATTCAGGTAATATTTAGTGAACCAATGGACCCGTTTGGCATTCAGGGGTCATTTGGCAATACTGGCGCCGGATTTTATACTTTATCTGGTAATAATATATTTTTACGCACCACTGATAGTTCGGTGCCAGCGGGTAATTTTAATTTAGTCAGTAGTTATCAAATTTTAGAATTTACTCCGAGTGACCAGTGCGCAATTAATGCTTGCGGCAATCCGATTTATTGTTTGCCGGCATGTGACCTTGCCACCGGTGACTGCACCGGTAGCGAGTATGAAATTTTATTGAAAGCGGCAATGGCTAGAGGCGCGGCCGGTAGTAAAAATTTCCAATCGGTGTTATTTAGTGGTATTGCCGATTTGGGTAGCAACGCGCTTGATGGCGATGCCGATGGCGAAGTAGATAAGGTGGACAATGGCGCCGAGATTTTTTCGCCGGAATCTCTTTTAGCTGATAATTATCACAAACAATTTATTGTTAGCAAGGCGATTGACCACACCTCACCTAATTTGGTTAGTGTTAGTCCGGGTTTGGACGCGGAATTTGTTAATGCAAATTATCCTTGGGAATTAGAATTTAATAAATATATTAGGGTTGGTTCTCTTTACTCTCCCAGTATTACTATTTCAGAAAATCCGCCTCAAGATGTTCCGTTATGTTTGTGGCCACAGGTAGTTAATGATTATGTTGCTGGGCGAAGCACGGTGGTCGTTGGCCATTGCGGATTTTTAGATGATGCCAAGCACGATTATTATCCGTCTTTGACTTCCGGCATAGAAGATACTTATTTTAATTGTTTTTATCCCGGTAAAGGACCGAAATTAAAAGCCATAAACAAGGTGAGCGCGGATTGCGCTAGTAGCGGCACTTGTTGCGCGGTTGACAACATTGATAATCCATTTTGCTGTAATGGCCACGCTATGGCTTCCAGCACGACTTGTATTAGTGATATTAAGTCGTCCAATGCCGCGGCCGCGCCCAATTAAAATATACCATGTTATCTATAAAATCAAAATTTAAAATTTTATTTTCCATCCTGATTTTAGCCGGGCTGGTTGGTTTTGCCGGCGTGGCTTTCGCGCAACCGGATTTGGGTATTAGTTATGGTGCTGGCACTGGTTTGGGTAGCGCTGATATTCGTTTGACTATCGCGCGTATTATTCACGTTGCTTTGGGGCTTCTCGGGATTGTGGCGGTCGGTCTGACTATTTACGCCGGTTATATGTGGATGACGGCCGGTGGCAATTCCGATCAGATTGGAGACGCTAAAAAAATTCTGATAAATTCGGTGATTGGTTTGGCCATTATTTTGTCCGCTTATTCTATTGTCAGTTTTGTGATTTCTAAATTGGTAGATGCCACCCGTACCTATCCATCGCATTGTTATAACAACGAACAAGACGATGATGAATCTGATATAGACTGTGGTGCTGTGGGTGGTGATTGTCGTGTTTGTACAACTGATGATTGTCCGGACGGCAGTTGTTTAAATTTTTATGTGCGCACTCTGCCAACAGGCGGTGATAAATGTATCAGAAATATTAATTTAAAAGTGATATTTACCGAAAATGTTAATGAAGATTCTTTAAATGAGGGCGATAACGCCGTGGTCGTGGACAAAGATAACGGCGACGCGCGCGTGCCCGGGGAGTGGGCCGTGGGTAATAAGCGCAATGAAGCCATTTTTACCCCGAGGGGTGATTGTGGCGCGCCGGATAATGGCGATGACTGTTTGGCGTCTAGTACAAATTATATTTTGAACGAATTAAGCCCAACTATTACTTCTTTGTCTGGTCGTAATTTGGCTTGTGATTTGGGTACTGCTGGCTGTGGCCCAGTGGAATTTAAATCCGGTGACGGCACTGATAGAAAGGCGCCGAAAGTTTTTTTGACAGCTCCGGCTGAAGCCGAGCAGGGGACAACTGTGAAATTGCGTGTTGATTTTACCGATGATAATGGTTTGCAAGATATTTCGGTGTATCGTAATAATGCCTGGATAGGTAGCGTGCCTTTGGATGGTTGCCAAACAGAAGGATCTAAAGACGTGGATTGGAATACCACTGGTGTTTTTCCTCGTACTTATAATTTAGAAGCCATTGGTACTGATTGGGCAGCCCAAGAAGGCACTTCTACTGCTCAAATTGCCATCCGTCCGCCCCATTGTTATAATCGCGACCAAGATGAAGATGAAACCGACGAAGATTGCGGGGGCGCTGATTGCGGGGCCTGTGATGATTCCAATTGTTCCGCGAATATTGATTGTGCCAGCGGTTTTTGCGATTTAAGTTTAGACCCACCGCAGTGTAAACCGCGTTTGCGCATTGATGATGTTGATCCTTGGCAAGGAGTTTCGGGTAATTATGTGAGTATTTTTGGTCGTTATTTTGGCGATGATGTTGGCGAGGTCTTTTTTAAAAAAGGCACCGATGGTGATGGCAATATTATTTGGACAAATCCCGCTACTTTACCTTGTGGCGATTTATCGCCGTGGAGTAATAGTCAGATAATCGTGGAGGTGCCGGCAACTGCCATAGCTGGTCCGATTATGGTTGAAGCTGCTGCCACTGATGCTCGTTCTTCTACATATAAAGTAGATACCACGGGCGATGATTGGGGGCCAGTTCGCCGTGATTTTTCAATTTCCGGTACAATCAAACCCGGTTTGTGTCCGATTTCTCCTAATTCAGGCCAGCCCAATACCACTGTAAGTTTACATGGTAAAAATTTCGGCGCCACTCTGGGCGAAGTTAATTTTGGCAGTTTGGCCGCGCGTGTTTTAACAGATGGTTGGTTTAAAACTTTAATTAATGTATTAGTGCCATTGCCGCCAACAGCACCAACAACTGTGGGTGTGAAAGTGACGGCCGGTGGGCAAGACAGCAACAGTGTAAGATTTAGCATTTTACCTTCTACTTTAGTAGAAGATTCACCGCGTATAACTGGTATTTCGCCGACACATGGCGCGCCTGGGTCATATATTACGATTACCGGTAATCATTTGGGTAAAAATGTCGGTAAAGTTTGGTTTAAGCCCGGTGCTAGCGAAACGGGCATTTTGGGAGATTTTAGTTTTCCCGAAGGTTGTGGCAATACTTGGAGCGATGATCAGGTGGTGGTGAAATTTCCGGCTGCTACTGTTGAAGGCGTAACACCGGGGGAGATGTATTCAGTGCAAATTGAGACCGCAGATTCGGTTTTAACCCCGATTGAAAATAATTATTTTATTGCGGAAAATGGCATGCCCGGACCAGGGCTTTGTAAAATTGATCCAAAATCAACTCCTTTACCCTTACTTTCTGGAGATAACATGAAAGTTTATGGTGATAATTTGGCCGAGGCGAGTGCGGATGTTTATCAGTGTAATGACGCGGAGCATATGGTTTGCGGAAACGATGCTGATTGTCCGTCAGTATCAGTGCCTGATTTAGCTGGCCCCAAAAAATGTACTTTTGGCGATTATGTTTGTAGCGAAGATAGCGATTGCGCGGATATTTATGATATGCCCCCACAAGGTGATGGTCTTCATTATTTGCGTATACCGACCGGGGAAGGTATTTGTTTGAAAAAGATTCGCGGTCTTAGGGTTTATCCTATTTCATATCTTACATATGGAATTATTTTCCGCGTTTGTTCGGTTGATGCCGATTGTGGAATTCCCAGTGAGGTTTGCGAAAGTCCACAGAAAGATAGCTGGAAACCGGCTGATAATATCTGCGTTCCATCACAAATCAAAACAGTTCCCGGCGAATGTGAACCGGCCGGGAGAGTGAGTGGGTCAGCTCAAATTTATTTTAATGCCGAGGGCGCCGACGCGTTAACAATCGCGGGGCGCAAATCACCCGATTCAATAATTTCTGTTGCCAATCAATTAGTGGAATTATTACCACCATTGTTGTCTACTCGCGTTCAATCCGGACCGGTAGTGGCTTATCGGGCAGCGGATAACAAAATGAGCAATTCTTTAAATTTTGAAATTCGCGATTGCACAAAAAATGAAAATACTTGTACGACCGAAGGTGATCAGTGCTGTGTTAGTGGAATTCAGAAAGGGCAATGTATCTCTTCGGGATTAACTTGTAGTGGTATCACTCGTTCCACCGGTTATATCTGGCGTTTTTCCACCAAAGATATTCCACCGCCCTTAACAGTAGTGGAGCGCTGCGATAATGTTGGCTTTATTGGTGATTTGCCATCACCTTCACCGAGCACGATTTTAAATGAGTTGGGAGTGACATCGGTTCATAGCCAAGTATGTCAGACCGCTCTTATTGAAGTGGCATTTTCGCGTCAAGACATTAATCCTATCTCTAAAGACCAAGTTGGTGTGTTTAAGTGTACCGGTGATCCGGATGTGGATGGAGTTTGTAATGAGGAAGTATCAGTGGAAAATACCGCGGCTGACGATGTTGGGGGTAAATATATTACCGCTTCCGCCCATTCTACCGGTTTGGCCGTGGGCGCGGGCGAGAATTTCTTGGAATTGCGCAATACTGCTGGTAGTTGGGATACAAATACTTGGTATCAGGTGCGTTTGGGCGTGGGCATTACCGCCGGCACCGGCACTTCCACCGACTCTTTGACACCGACTCGCCCTTGCGGCGCCGACACGGCTTCCGACACGGCTTATTGTTTTAAATTTAAAACCGATAGCGTTGCTCACACTTGTAATTTAAGCCAGGTGTTAATTACGCCGGCTCAATATTGGACCAATCAATTAGTAAGTCCTTTGCGTCGTTATAGTATTGCGGTTGGGGAATTGCCTTTGTATTACGCCGGCCATGGGTTGAGCGATCAAAAATGCGTGATGATGGATATGACCGGATATACTTGGCAATGGAGCTCTTTAGACACTGAATTTGCCGATATATTCGCAGGCGGCCAAATTCAAAATAAGATGGAAGTGGAAACTTTGCGTAATACTCAGTCAATTTTAGTCAATGATGCCGTTAATATTCATGTAAAAGCGGAAAAAGATGCCGGCCCATTTACCCAAAATAGTCCGCTTACCATTGACCTATCCGACCCACAGGTGATTGACCATTGGCCCAAATGTTTAGAAGCCTGCACTAACGCGGAGGTTGGTTTGCAATTTAATATTCCGATGTCTAATGTTAATTTGGGTCAATCTGCTATTAAATTGTATAAGTGCGTGACGGAAGATTGCTTATTGCGAGAGGAAGCGAGCACTGCTATATTGATGTCACCAGCGCGCGCGCAGTTATCTACCGACAACAAGTCCGTTATTGAATTAAAAGTTAAATCTACCGGTTTGAATAAAAATACCACCTATCAAGTGGTGGTGTCGCACGCCTACGATCCTGTGCCGGCTAATCCTGGCGTTGCTTTGGATACAATTTGGTCGGTTGGTAAAAGAACCCAAGATTATAGTTTTAGCAAACCATACAACGCCGAGTACAGTTGGAAATTCCGCACTAAAGCCGAGGCCTGCAAAATTGACCGCGTGGAAGTGTTGCCGGAAGTATTTACAACGCGCAGTATTACCGCCAAAGCGATTTATAGCGCTACGCCCTATTCCGCGCCCGATCGCTGTAGTGTAACCGGCCAAAAATTGCGCGCCACGAGCGTTGGCTGGAATTGGCAATCAGACCCGACTGATACTGCAATTGTCAATCGATTTTTAACAGTTGGTTATAATAAATATTGTACGGGTAGTTGTGTGCGCAAGGGGAGCGACATTCCTTACGATGCCGTGGGAACGGGAGTGAATGGTGGTTTCCGCGCTTGCGGTAATGGTATCTTAGAAGCGGGCGAGGATTGCGATCCACCTTTGTCTGGCAGTTGTGGTTTGGATTGTTTGTTTACCGGTAGCGCGCCGGTAGTCGCGGGCGCTGGTTGCGGCAATGGATCGGTAGAGCCGGATTTTGGTGAAGAATGCGACCCGGCTAGCCTTATCCCAGCTGAAAGCGTGAATTGTAATTCCAAATGTTTACACATTGGTTCAGCGGTAGGCATTGAGGCCAGCGCGGTGAATGCCTCTATTTGTGGTAATGAAGAAATCGGTGTTGGCGAAGAATGTGATTTGGGAATTCCGGCTAACCCGTCTATTTCTACTTCTTCTTTGGGTTGTTCGGCTAAATGTTTGCACGCCGGTACGCGCTTAACCAGTGCTTGGTGCTCGGCCAATAAGACGACTGGTCGTGGTGGTTTTACTGAAGCGACTTTCAATAGTTATTGTGATTTTGCTTATAGCAAATGTGGCGACCGTTCGCTTAGTTTAGATGAAGACCCGGGTTGCGACGGGCCAACTGTTCTAACTTTGCCATTGACTTGTGACCAATTTTGTTTGAAAAAAAGCGGTGAATGTACGCGTGGCGATGTTGGCTGTTCAGACAGTGGTCTTTGGGCCGGTTCCTCCCTCTACTATGATAATCCGTCAGTTTGCGGAGATCAGCAGGTGGGTACTGGTGAAGAAGATTTTTGTGAAAATGATTCAACATTTACAATCACCCGTTCGGGCGCGACCATGTTTGATCCGTGGGTTTTAGCGCGCGCAGTGGGCAATGGCCCGGTTCATACCGATCTGGATCCGCCGGCGCAAGTAGCCGATATTAGCGCCATTACTAATTTGACCGGCGGTGGTAATAAATCCGGCAGTGGCGAGTTTAGAATTCAATGTGGCTATTCTTCTGACGCTGAGTGCGCGGTGGCCAATGACGGCGATACCAGTTTTGGCGTCGGCGCTGATTCTTGTTGCTATGCCCGGCCTAAATTAAACACTGTTTATCCCGGTACAACTTCAACTTTGGCTTGTGTTGCCGGTTCTTCTAATCCCGCCTGTAATGCGTGTCCTAATACCTATATTGCCGCCAGTTTTGACCATTCCATTAGTAAAGAAAGTTTGACCGGACATTTACTAATTGCGCGTAAGGTTGATTTGGCTCTTCGGCCAGCGCCCAGTATGAGATTGTTGGGCAGTGCGTTAACTGAAAACCGTGCCTCGGTACAATTAACCAACCCGAATTTTGTATCAATTTTTGGTGATTATGCTTTTGTGCTTGCTCGCGATGATGGCGCGATAGAAATAATTAATATCGCATCATCAACTAATTATATCCACCAAGCTTCAATTGTTGGTTTCACTAGTCCGAATGTTATGACTGTTTCTCGAGTTGGAGTTGATCTGGTAGCTTATGTTGGTGATAATGAAGGTGGAGTAACCTATGTAAATGTTTCCGATATCGCGGCGCCAGGGGCCAAACAAAGATACGTTGCCCATGATCACGCGCAAATATCCGGTATTTTTGTTGATAATGGCCGAGTTTATGTGGTTTACCGAGATATTGGGGCGATTACTGTGCTGGACGCGGTGAGTGGTAATAAGTTAGCTGAATTACAGTATAGCGATGCTACTTATCAAGAAAGTGCTATTACTGTAAAAGGCAACCACGCTTATATTCACCAAGGGGATGTATCCTTGCCGACAAGTAGTATATTTATCATTGATGTCAGCGGAGAGTCGTCCAGTTGGCATGTTAATTCCGGCACGTTGCTTGGAACCAATGTGTTGGGCGTGCCCCGCGGTTTGTCTTGGTATGGAGAAAAATTAGTCGTCGGTTCTGGCAAAGGGTTATCTTTGTTAGATGTTTCCGACCCGACGCTTTCACCCGCAGTGCTGGCTTCTAATAATTCTGCCTCAGTGTCCACAGTGGATGTCCGCGGTAAATATGCTTTTGTCGGTTTAAACGACCGCATTCGGATTTTTGATTTGTCTAACACGGTTTTACCGGAAGTGGGCAATTTTAATTTTGGGGAAAGTACCGTAATAAGGAATTTAAAGTATAGCCAAAATAAACTTTATATTGTGAGTGATGGAATTGACGCGGTTGATGATAAATTTAGAATCATTGACGTCTCCGATTGGTTTAGGGCAGAGGATGACTACTGTTTTGGCGCGAGTGATGTTACCAGTTTGGTAGTGGCCGGTAGCCAAGAGGTTAACAGCCAAGAGCCGTGGTATCAGCGTATCTGGCAACGACTCACTTATTTTGTGAATAATCTTTTGGGTAGCAGTTCGGCGCAAGCCGAGACCACTGTAAAATGGTGCGCGGGAAATGACATTGGTCTGGCGGATGTGGTTGATCAAGTTAACGAGGTGAATGTAGTATCAACTTCTACGGTTGTCGTGCGTTTAAATCGGCCTTTGAGTTTTAATACTGATTATAAGATAATTTTGACCGATGAGGTTAAGGATACGCGTGGAGTTAGTATTGGTAGGCCGGAGAGCGCGACGACTACCAATTGGAGTTTTAAAACCTCTGATAAAATTTGTGAAGTAGATAGTGTTTCGGTTACGCCTAATCAATATTTCTTCAGCATTCGTAATTCCACCACTACCCTTTGGGCGCAAGCTCACACCGCTTTGGACAGCGATGGCCGCACGCAAATTATCCAGCCTATACCGCAGGCCTATTATTGGAATTATCTTTGGGGTCCGGCCAATCTTTTGGTGGCTTTGACTTCCACTACCGCTGATACTAACGAAATAACTGCCGGCAATAGTAATGGTGAAATTGATTTAGCCGCGAGCGCTAATATTACTGAAAATAATTATACTGGCGAACGCGAAGTGGTAGCCAGTGGTAATTCGCATATTATTGTATTTTTGTGTTCTAATCCGTGGCCACCGAAAGATTTAATAAAAGATGGCAATCGTTATAAAATTTTTCCGTATGAAGATAAAGTCAATAACAATGACGGTTACGATTTAGTAAATGACGTTTTTGATAATACGGCCATTCCAGCGTCAATAACCACGAGTGATACTAATGGCTATTATAATTTTTCCACATATTATTGCGCGGATAATGGCGCTTTGGGCACTTATGACGATTTGCCATTTTTACGCTCGGCCGTACAAGTTAGTTCTACAATTGTTTCTGCCACTACTTCGCTCAAACGGTTTATTTTCACAGATAAGTACGGCCACACCTCTGATGCGATTGGGGTGCAAATTTTTGCTAACCCCGATTTCTCAACATTGGCGGACTGGATGAATAAACAAACCCCTCGTATTTCCGGTGATTTCCACTCTATTAAAATTGGCGGTTATGATGCCCTGGCCGACAGTACCGGCAACAATTATTATATTGAGGCCTTGAATTACACAGAACACGACCCCAGCCATCCATACAATGGCGTACTTTATTCCGACATTTATTTGTTTAGTTTAAATATTAACTCTGGCGCCGGCATGCGCAAAGTATTTGAGCAGATGTTAAGTAATTTAAATTTCAACACCAATCTTACCAATTATGGTGTTTGTGGTGTTAACTCCCACACTCCGTCATTTAATAATCCCAAGCTTTGTACCACTGATTTTGATTGCGCGGGTGTTACCGGAGCTACGGTGTGCGCGGTACAAACTGATAAATTAAAACGCAATTATCAGCGTTTGCGCGATTTGCAGAGTATGACGCGTCTTATTAATAATTATTATTTCAAGAGCGCTTCTGTTTCGGCCAGCCGATATTATCCTAAATTAACTGAAGGTAGTTATTTATCCGGACAAACTGTCAGTACTTGGCCGTCTTGGGGCACTCTGGGTAATTTATTAGGCAAGCAACTACCGCGTGACCCAGCCAATCTGAATTCAGTGGCCCCGGCCGGAACCTGTAAGATTGACACTGCCCGTTATTGTTTGTTGGATAGCCAATGCGTTACTGCTGATAACCCAACTGATACTTGTGTTTTACATAATTCCACCACTGGTTGGTCTACGGAAGATAGGCGCTTTAGTTTTGCTTGTAACCCCGATTCTTTAGCTTATCGTTATGTGACTAATTATGGTTCGGCCGGTTATCAAGTGCGTGCGCAAATGGAAAATCCTACGCTTATTTTGACCAATTGGGATTTAATTAAAAATAAATTTTTCCTAAATCCGTTCCAAGTTGGTTTGGAGGCCCCGTTAAGCTTTTATGATTTGGTATCACCCGGATATGGCATTTGTTTGCAGGGCAATGAAATTCAAACCATTCACGGAGTTTGCGGTGATGGTCAACTGAATTTAGATCAAGGAGAAGAGTGTGAGCCGGTTGGGGCAATAAGTTATGACGCCGAGTGTAGCGGCTTTGGTTCGAGCGCGACCCAAGTATATAGAACTTGTCAGCCGGTTACTTGCACGTGGGGTGCCGACCAGTCCGGTCCGTGTGTTGCCCGTAATTGTGGCAACGGCAATATTGACCCGGGCGAAGTTTGTGATGACGGCGCTGGCTTGAACGGCCGAGCTGGGCATTGTGATACTGATTGTGTCGGACACGTTGCTTCAACTTGTGGTAATGATACTTTGAACGAGCCATCGGAATTTTGTGATAATAAGGCTGGGAAATGCCGATTCGCGGTTAGCGCCAATGTCACTCCACTGGCAACTGGCCCATGTTCACCGTATGCTTTAAATAAGAACCAATCTTGTCGTTCCGACTGCTCCGGTTTTGGCGCTTATTGCGGTGATGGCGCTGTGGACGCGGCCAATGGCGAAGAATGTGAGAGCAATCAATCCTGTTCAATTAACGGTTTGTCCGGCACAAAAGTTTGTAATTCGTGTAGTACTGATAACACTTTAGCCATTTCTAGCTGGAAATTTAATGATATTAAACCCATCCCGCTTCCTTCTGATAGTTTCAATTTTTACTCTCCTGATTCACGCGCCCAGTATCATGTATTTTGTAGTACTGAATCAGATTGTCCTATTTTAGTAGATGGACGACCTGGTTTTGGAAAAGCTGTTAAATTTGATGGCATTAATGATTCCTTTGTTCTCACAAGTAATCCCGATTTTAATGGCAACCAATTTTCTATTAGTGTTTGGATTAAGCCAACCGGTGCTGACGTGAATGATGTTGCTACTATTATTACCAAAAAGCATGACGACGACAAAGGTTTTGCTTTGAACTATCGCTATAATAAGGCTGTTGCTACTGATGGGTCCAAAGGGTATGCGATACTCCAGTTTTATGGTCTTGGTCATGGGACAAAAACTTCTGTAGTTGGCTCTGTGCCGCTTAATGTTTGGACTAATATTATTGCTACATACGACGGTGCTAGCGCTAATTTATATATTAACGGCACCCAACAAGGGAGTGGCGAGAATTTTAATATGTTTGTTTCAGATAGTCAATTGTTTGTTGGAAATGATGTTACTCCCTCAACTATTGATCTTGATAACTACTTTAAAGGCGAAATGGACAATTTGGCCTACTATAACCACGCTTTAAATGACACTGAAATAACCTCTATTGCCGGTTCAGCCGCTGAATGGCTTTGTACTTTAAATGATGAGGTGGCACCGATACCAATCGCGCGCAACTGTGGCGATGGCGCGGTAGGGGAAGACGAGGTGTGCGACAACGGCGTTGATAATGGCGTGCCTTGTGCCTCGGGCTATAATCGGTCTTGCAGTTATTGTTCCTCTGATTGCCGCAATATTATTTCCAAAGAGCCGGCCGGTTATTGCGGTGATGGGGTGATTAATGGGCCGGAAGTGTGCGAAAAAAATGCAAGCACTGTTTATGTTACTTCTACTTCGCCCTTAGCTGGAGGTTCTTATAATAGAACTTATAATGGCAACACAGTTAAATTATGTTCTGATGAAATCAATTATAATATTAATTTACAAGCCAACATTTGGGCTAATTGGATGACGGATGTCAATGCTGATGCCACAGTCAAAAAAGGAGTGCCACGTCAAACCGGCACACGCGCTTGCAGTTCTAATTGTTTGGCAGTGGAGGATAATTGCGCCTCTTGCGGTGGCAATAGTCCGGATGGGGTTACCGTGAGCGGTTATATTGTGAATGTGTTAGAACCGGCAAGTACCAATCCGCTTTATGCCCAACAACGGCCAGTAGGTAATGATCCCGGTGCCTATGATGGTCATATCCAGCTGGTTTACACTCCTCCCTCTGTTTATACTTACCCGGCGTACCATCCATCGGCTAGTCCCGCTGGCACCTATTTTAATATTTTTAATGCCAATTTAGTTGGCTGTGCCACTTTTCCGCTTTCTATGGGCACGTATAATTCTTATACTTTGCGCGATCCCGTTGATTGTTATAGCACGGGTGTGTCGGCCAAAATTAATCCCGACGAACGTTGTTACGCCTCCGGTAGCAGTAGCGGACGGGGCTCCTCTTATTTGGTTAT
>MFRE01000019.1:0-10575 GCA_001784475.1 Candidatus Magasanikbacteria bacterium RIFOXYD2_FULL_41_14 | reverse complement strand
TGACCCGCATAATGAAATCAGACGCCAATTGTTCCCTGTCACCTCCGCCGGCGCGCTTGATTCCGGTAAATATGATTTATTGTTATCACCGCGGTTGTCTGTCACCACCACCCCCGGGCATATTCGGGTGGTGGTGAGTTGGAATGATAAAGGCCGGGCTTCCACCGATGGATTAGTGGCCGGATTTTTAACAGCGGTCGGCAGAGCGCCATTGGAGTATTCGGCTTTTAACCCTGTTATTGGTCGCGCATATTTTAACAATATTGGTGAAAGAAGATCCGGTATTTGGTATCACGGTTTTAAAAGTTTGTTATCGCGTACCGCGGAATATACTTTTACCGTTGATGTTAATAATTTTGATGCTGGGATAAAAGATTATATATTTTATGTGCGTACCGCGGACGGTCGGCGGATTAGCGATTATCAAAACGCCAAAGTGGATATTTATCTGCCGGATAATCATGGCGACCCTACGTCCGAAGATAATATTATCGTGAGTGGTGTCGTGTCTACGGAATTTCGCGATGGCCGTCGTTTCAGTTTTCCTTATCGCACTTATGAATTAAGCAAAGCCAGGCGGTCGGATAATAACGAGGCGAGCGTTTGGCATGTGCTTAATTTCCATTCCAAAAGTACTTACGATCAAATTGCTGGTCTGGAAAATTTATACGACACCAATCTTAATCGTTTCGTTACTGAAGGTTGGTTAGACTTTAGTTATCCTTATTAGTTAATGGATTATGTTTAGCAAAAAAAATATTATCATCATTTTAATTTTTATTGTAGCGTTACTAATAGGCGTTTGGTTAATATTTTTTAAAAATTCAAAATCAAATGTTGCAGATGTTGACACGGAAGCTCAAACGCGCCAAGCGGAATTAAACGTTCTTAATCAGGCCATGGCGGAGGCGCGTAAGACTGATGCTGACCAAGATGGTTTGAGCAACGAAGAAGAGGCAAAATTAGGTACTGATCCCAATACCGGTGATAGCGACCACGATGGTATTTTGGATTATGATGAAATAAATTTGTACAAATCCGACCCGCTTAAAGCCGACACTGATGGCGATGGTCTGAAAGATGGGTATGAGGTATTGCGCGGGTATAGCCCGACTGGTTCGGGAAAATTAGAAAAAAATATCTACTAGTGTCATCCCAGCGTAGGCGGGGATCCAGCCGTTGGCGACCGTCTGGATTCCCGTCTCCATGGGAATGACGATTATAAATTAATAATATTATTCTATGTTTGATGATCAGCCAGTTAATAATAGTTCTATGCCACCGGCTAATTTACCGGTCGCGGAACCACCCGATATGTTTGCGGGCGTGGAAAATAATGAAACTACGGCTATAAATTCCGAGCCAGCCATGCCAGTTGCGCCGGATGCACTGAGCGCCGGGATTTTGAAAAAGAAGGATAACCCGAGCCCGTCTTTGGTTGCGAATAGTTTGCCACCGATGTCAACAGATAATTCTTTCGCGTCGGACGCTGCCGTGTCGCCAGCGATGTATAATATGAAAGAACCGATTTTGGGCAAGATTTTAATCGCCCTGCTTTTAATGTTAGTAGTGGTTGGTTTGGCCTGGGGCGGTTCTTGGCTTTATGCTAATGTCTATCATCGTAGTACCCCGACGGGCGTCAATGGGGCGCTTTTGTCAGAAACTCCCCAAGTGGCGGAATCGGTTACAATACCACCTGAAGCTGTGGCAATCCCGACATCCACTGATAATGTGGTGGTTCCCGGTGTTGCCGGGGCCACGGTTAATATGGCCAATGATGAGATTTTGTTTGGTGAACCGATTGATTCTGATCAGGACGGATTGGATGACACGCGCGAAACCGACTTGGGCACTGATATTAACAATAAAGACACTGACAGTGACGGTTTAACTGATGGTGATGAAGTTACAATTTGGAAAACCGACCCGCTTAACCCCGACACAGACGGCGATACCCACCCAGACGGCACGGAAGTTAATTTTGGTTATAACCCACTTGGGCCTGGCAAGTTGTTTGATGTATCAACTGCTACTGCTGAATAATTATTTTTTGTCATTCCCGCGCAAGCGGGAATCCGGTCGCAAAATTCTATTTCTGGATCCCCGTTGTCACGGGGATGACAAACCTAGCGTAATTTATGTTGTTTTTCAGGCATAAAAAGAAAACTGAATCCGAGCCAATAACGGCGGTAGTTGAATCTATGCCGGGTGAATTTTTTGGTGGCGTAAATCCGGTAGTGCAGTTTAAAGATAAGCCGTCCATAATTAATCGCCCAGCTCCACCACTAAGTATTCCTGAAAAAAAGGCCTTGGACAGTGCTACTGCAACTGGTGCCGGCAAGAAATTGCATCCGGTTAATTTATTGTTGAACAAGAAATTTATTTTTTTATCTGCGTCAGTACTATTTGGTATTTTTGTAGTAGGTGCGGCCGGTTACTATTTTTGGCCTTATATTTTTGCCAAAAAATCACCTACATCAACGGTTCCGGCACAAAATGTTGTTACTATTCCGAACCCGGTTACGCCGGCTTTAGTAATTGATACCACGACTGTTTCCACTGAAATTATACCGGAAGATTTACCACCAGTTGAGGTTGCTCCGGTTTTGTCTTTTGCTGACACTAAAATTGCCTATCCTTCTGCCCTTCTTAGTGATAGCGCTGATTTTGATGGTGATGACATCACGGATGTGGCTGAAGAATTATTTAAAACTGATCCAGCAGTGCCTGATAGTGATGGCGACAAGTATGAAGATGGTCATGAGTTGTATAATTTATATGATCCGATTCGTTCCGAGCCCAATCGATTGGCAGAATCGGGTTTAGTGACAGAGTATATCAACCCCGTATTTGGCTATAAGTTAGATTATCCAATCAATTGGGCAGTGGGCAATGTTGACGAGCAGGGGCGCGATGTTTTGTTTAGCACGCTTACCGGTGAAAATATAGAAGCGCGAGTTTATGATTTGACCGCCGGCCAAACCTTGACCGACTGGATGGCGAATTTCGCTCCAACTGAAACAGTGCAATCACTGGTTGATTTTACTACTGCTTTTAAAGATACTGGAATGCGACGCAGCGATTATTTAGTTTATTATTTTGTACGTAGCAATCGGGTGTATGTTTTGGTGTACCACGCGGCAATTGATTCAGATGTGATTAATTACCGTTCAGTGATTAAAATGATGGCGCGCGGTTTTCGTCCGAGTGGCGAAGGTCAGGCCGAATTAACACCTCCTATTATTGAGGAGAGCGTGGCGACATCTGATTTGGCGCCGATAGGTGAGTCAAATGTGGTTTCGTCTGGTGCGTTATAGAGCGATGTATTTGATATGTTAAAGATTGTAATAAATAAAGAAATTTCTTCTGTTTGCTCTAAAGTTTTAATGGAGAAAACCGCTCATCAAGCGGCCAAGGTAGAAAAGAAAATTAATGGTTTGGTAGAAATTAATATTGTTAGTGAGGAAGTTATAAAAAAATTAAATAAGGTCTATCGCGGATTGTCTAAAGTGACAGACGTATTATCCTTTGCTTGGCGCGAAGAAGGTGTTGTAAATTCAGAAATGCTAGGTCAAATTTATCTTTGCCAAGCGCAGATCAAGCGCCAGGCAAAATCTTTTAGTATTACTGTTAAAGAAGAAATGGTTCGCATGCTTGCTCATGGTTTATTGCACTTGGTTGGGCACGATCATAAGTTGAAGCCAGAAGCGGACAAAATGTTTGCTTTGCAGGAAAAAATTGTAGCAAAAAGCCTGAATTAAATTTTTTATGTCTTTGCGATCAATCGCCAATAGTTTTAGGTCAGCGACGGCTGGTTTGGTCGCTGTTTTTAAATCAGAAAAAAATTTTAGAATCCAAGTTTTTGGTGGAATTTTGGCGTTAGTTGCTGCCATATATTTTCCTTTAAAAATATGGGAGATGATTTTGGTGCTTCTGATGGTGGTAGCAGTACTTGTTATGGAGATTCTTAATACTGTTTTTGAGTACTTTGCTGATATGTTAAAACCACGCATCCATCATTATGTCCACTTGATTAAAGATATTATGGCCGGAGCGGTTTTAATTACTTCGCTGGGAGCTTTTTTTATCGGCTTAATCATTTTTTTGCCTTATTTGCTGGAATGGTATAAAATACATATATAGTTAAAATTTTATTGTTATGGCTAAAGCTGGTAAAAGAAAATTAATAGCAGGGTTAGATATTGGGTCAAGCGCGGTCAGAATGGCCGTTGGCCAGATTATGGTTCGCGATGAAGAAGGGGGAGAGCCGGAATTGCAGATTTTAGGAGCGGCTGAGGCGCCGTCTGAAGGGGTAAATAAGGGGGCAATTAGCAGTATTGAAGATGTTGTCTCCGCCATATCGGCCTGCTACGAAAAGACCGAGCGAATTGTGGGTGTTCCGATTGATAGTGTTTGGCTGGGAGTTTCCGGATTGCACATAATCGCCCAAAGTAGTAAAGGCGTGGTGGCTGTTTCCAAAGCTGATAATGAAATTGGCGAAGAAGATGTTACCCGCTCCTTGGAGGCCGCGCGCGCGATTTCTACTCCTTTGAATTATGAAGTTTTGCATGTTTTGCCGAAAGTTTTTGGAGTAGATGGCCAAACCGGCATAAAAGATCCAGTCGGAATGACGGGGGTGCGCTTAGAGGTGGATGCCCAAATTATTTTAGGCGCTTCGGCGCAAATTAAAAATTTGACAAAAGCTGTCTATCGGTCCGGTTTAGAGATTGAGGATTTGGTTTTGTCAATATTAGCGACAGCGGAAGCAGCCCTCACACCTCGTCAAAAGGATCTAGGAGTGCTAGTTGTTGATTTGGGCGGGTGTACGACCAGCTTGGCAGTATTTGAAGAAGGTGATATTGTCCACACCGCAATTTTGCCGATTGGCTCCGAGCATATTACTAACGATATTGCGATTGGTTTGCGGACTTCCATTGATATTGCGGAACGGGTTAAAATTCAATATGGTGACTGCTGGTCGGAGCCAGTTTCAAAACGCGATGAGATTGATTTGTCTGAATTAGGAGCGAGTGAGCATGAACTTGTAAAAAGAAAGTATTTAAGTGAAATAATTGAAGCACGCGCGGAAGAGATTTTATTTAAAATTGACCAGGAGCTGCGTAAGGTGCAGAGAAATGGACTTCTTCCAGCTGGGGTAGTATTTACTGGCGCGGGCGCCAAATTGCCCGGGCTCGTGGATTTGGCAAAAAAGAATTTGCGCTTGCCGGCAACTTTGGGCTATCCTTTAAATATTGCCAGTGTCACCGATAAGATTAACGATCTCGGTTTTGTAGGTGCGGTCGGGCTAGTGAAGTGGGGGGCAATGATGGGGGGTAGGACACATACTGTGCAAGATCGTTGGCAATTTATTGGCATCGTAAAAAGTTGGATAAATAAATTGTTGCCTTAATTTCCTCCCAGCGCCTTGACAGAGCGGGCGGAAAATTATAAACTATATAGCGGAGACTCATCTTCGCTATTTTATTTAAAAGCTTGAACACTTTTTGTATTCAAGGTACGAATTTTGTTTTTATAATATGCCCCAAGTAAAACCCGAAATGGAAACGTTTGCTAAAATTAAAGTTGTTGGTATCGGTGGCGCCGGTGGCGCAGCTGTTAATCGCATGGTCAATGCTAAAATTAGAGGCGTTGATTTTGTCGTTATGAATACCGATGTTCAGGCGCTTCATCATAACTTTGCAGCCACCAAACTTCACTTAGGCAAGAGCATTACCAGAGGACTTGGAGCAGGCATGGATCCGGAAATTGGTTTTAAAGCGGCTGAAGAATCACAAAATGAAATTCGCGATTTGCTAAAGGAAACAGACATGGTATTTATTACCTGTGGCTTGGGTGGAGGCACTGGGTCTGGCGCCGGCCCGATTGTAGCGGAAATCGCGCACGACTTAGGCGCTCTTACCGTGGCGGTAGTTACTAAGCCGTTTTCGTTTGAAGGGCCACAGCGACGAGACATTGCCGAAGGAGCTTGGGAGCGTTTGGCGCGACAAGTTGATACAATTATTACCATACCGAATGATCGCGTCTTACAAGTAATTGATAAAAAAACTACGCTACTTGAAACTTTCCGAATTGTAGATGAAATTCTGCGCCAGGGCGTTCAGGGCATTTCCGAATTAATTACTGTACCGGGTCTTATCAACGTTGATTTTGCCGATGTCAAAACTATCATGAAAAATACCGGATCGGCCATGATGGGGATAGGATCAGCCAAAGGTGATAATCGTGCGGTTGAAGCGGCTCAGATGGCAATTTCAAGCCCTCTACTTGAGCTGTCAATTGATGGCGCACATGGCATTCTATTTACGGTAACTGGCAGTTCTAATTTGGCGATGAGTGAGATTAATGAGGCAGCTAAAATTGTTACCAGTTCAGCAGCCGATGATGCCAAAGTAATTTGGGGTACAGTTATTGATGATTCACTAGATGATGAGATGCGTATCAATGTAATTGCCACTGGTTTTGATAGTCATCGGCCGGCGACAGTGATTGACAGTGATTCAGCGCCGATCGGTTTTTTGGGCGGTAAGTATGCACCGAGTAATTTTTTACGCCGTACTCAGAAAGATGATGAAGATCAGGAAAAAAAGTTTAAACAGTTTACTCAAAAGTCAGCACCGCCTGAATCAACAAATTTTCCTACTCGCGCTAAACGAGTTGACGAGTTACTTGATACCGAAGAAAAGAAAAGCAATCAGGACGATTTGGAAATACCCGCTTTTATTCGTAAGAAAATGGGAATATAGTGTTGAGGCGAAATTTCAAAATCCAAATTTCCAATTGTCAATTGTCATTGCGAGGAGCCGTAGTGATGTGGCAATCTGTGGTTAATTGACGCGAGAGATTGCTTCACTTCGTTCGCAATGACATCGCAATATTAGTCATTGTGATTTTGGATTTGATTTGACATTGGAAATTTGACATTAAAATGTTGATAACAGCGTGATATTTTTTTATTTAACATTTTGTGATATAATATAGGTGTTTAATATCAAGCTAATTTATGCGTTGTCCGGTTTGTAATCATTTGAATACCGCCGTAATTGATACTCGTCCGGCTGTTAACGATTTAGCGATCAGAAGACGGCGCGAGTGCGAAAAGTGTCACTACCGTTTTTCCACTGTGGAAGAAATGGAGCTTTTAGATATAATTGTCATTAAGGAGGACGGTACGCATGAGGGCTATATGCAAGATAAGCTGGAAAATGGCATTCGGCGCTCTTTAACTAAGCGGCCCTATACCCATGAGGCCTTTCACCGTTTAGTACACGCGATTGAACGTGATATTCAAAAGAAGAAACGGCGGGAAATTTCTAGTAAAGATGTGGGTGAGCTCGTGATTAAGCATTTGCGTGGATTTGACAAGGTCGCTTATATTCGGTTCGCAAGTGTTTATCGGGATTTCAAAGACGTGGCTACTTTTGAGAAAGAGTTAAAAAAATTAAACAAAAATAAATAGTAATTTGAAATAATATGTTTCGACACAAAGCCGAGTCATCTTCCGTTTCTAAGGAAGCACAAAAAGATAAGACACCAGTTGAGTGCGCGGCGCCAGCGCCACTCTTATCCGGCAAAGTTGATATTGAGCGGCAGGATTTGAGGGAGTTATTGGAGAAAAACTTAAAATGGTCGCAGATAATTTATGAACAAAATCGCAAGATAAATCACAAGATGATCTGGCTCGCAGTGGCGGGTTGGTTACGATTTTTAATTATTGCCGTTCCGATAGTTTTAGCGCTTTGGTATTTGCCGCCATTTATCAGCAGAATCCAAACTTCGGTTCAAGATATTACCGGCAACGTGATTACTGGAAAGCCAAATTATTCTTTAGAACAATTAATGCAACTTTTGCCTTTGGGTGACGCTGAAAAAGCACAATTGAAAGCCATCTTAAAATAATTTAGTAGCGCCCCAGGGCGAAGACAAATTTTTCCATGAAACGCACAAAAATCGTCGTGACCATTGGTCCGGCGTGTCGCAGTCGCAAATTAATTAATCAATTGGTAAAATCTGGCATGAACTGTGCGCGGTTGAATTTTTCGCACGGTTCTTACGCCGAGCATCGCCAGATGTATCAGGCTATTCGCGCGGCCGGCAAAAAATATAATGAGCCAGTTTTAATAATGCAAGATTTACAAGGTCCAAAATTTCGTTTGGGCGAAGTAGTTGGTGCCGTTGTTTTAAGGGCAGGTAAGAAAGTAGTTCTGGGATTTGTCGCGGCGGGAGACCACGAGACAATTCCAATTGATTTTTTTGGCATTGGAAAGTGTTTGCGGGTGGGTGAGAGAATTTTAATTGATGACGGTAAGATTTCTTTAAAAATTACTAAAGTTCTAAAAGATAAAATTTCTGCGACGGTTGTGGAGGGTGGTTTACTTCGTCCTCGCGCCGGAGTTAATTTGCCAGATAGTCGCTTAGATATGTCTGTGCTCACAGCCAAAGATAAGCGTGATTTAGAGTTTGGTATTAAATTAGGCGTTGATATAATTGCTTTGTCCTTTGTGCATTGCGCTGCCGATATTAAACAGGCGCGGATACTAATTAGTAAATTTGAAAAAAAATATCACAAAATTCGCGGTGGTGAAATTGGCATAATTGCAAAAATTGAAAACCAATCAGCGGTTTCTAAAGCGGAAGAAATTTTAGCTGTGGCTGATGGCATTATGGTGGCGCGTGGTGATATGGGTGTGGAACTGCCGGCGGCACAAGTGCCCATAATCCAAAAGAGATTGATTGATTTTTGTAATGCGGCGGCCAAGCCAGTGATCGTGGCCACTCAAATGTTGGATTCAATGCAGGAACATATGCATCCCACGCGGGCCGAGGTTTCTGATATCGCCAACGCTGTTATTGATCACACCGACGCAGTTATGCTTTCTAACGAAACTGCCGTTGGTAAATATCCGGCTTTATCGGTGCGAACTATGGCCGAGATCATAAAGGTTACCGAAGATTCTGGTTATGACGATTTACCTGATTTTACCGTGAGAAAAAAAGGAACTGCGGTAGATTCAGCCATTGTCGAACTGTCTCGTCTGTTGGCCGATAGAGTAGAAGCTAAAGTAATTTTAGCGGCGTCATTAACCGGTGAAACCGGCCGGATGATTAGTCACTTAAGACCAGAGATGCCCATACTTGTGGCAACGCACGACATTCGTATTCAGCGGCAATTAAATTTGTCTTGGGGCGTTCGGCCTTTTATTTTGCCAGTTTGTAAATCCATTGAAGAGCTAGTTAAAAAATCAATGCAATATATTAAAAAAGAAAAGTTGGCCGTTAAAGGTGATAAGATGATTGTGGTGGCAGGGGAGCCGGTTGGCGAAGCCGGGCATGTTAATTTGGTGGAGGTGCGGGAAGTGATTTGAAATTACCACCTTTCTTCTCTCGCCACTAGTCCTAACTTAATCAACCGCGACCGAATCGCACCGGCTTTACGCCCAAAAAAATCTTCGGCTTTTTTTACGGATAGTCCTTTTTTAAACATCGTTCGCAATTGGTCGTCTTGTTCGTTATTCCAAGGCAAATAGGCATTGGGGTGTTTGATTCTGATTTTATCAAAACCGGTTCCGGCTTTTTTTTTCTTTTTAAATACTTTACTCGCCACCAGAGTTTTGTTTTCAAAACCGGGCACAATAAATCTTCCCCCACATCTTGTTACAAAATTTTCGTGTTGTTTTTTTAATTCCTCTGTCGCAATTTTTGAAAATTCACTCTCTGCTTTTTTTGAAAAAATTCGAAAGGAATCGTCTTTAGTTAAAACTTCTGGGTGCACTTGGAAAGAGCGCTCATTCCAACCTAAAAGATTTAAGCCAGATAATCGGCGCACGCGCGAAAGGGCAACATAGCCCTGGCCATATTCAAATACTTGGGATAAATCCATGGTCGCCTCATCCAAGCTCATCCCTTGGCTTTTATGAACGGTAATGGCCCAGGCCAAGCGCAGCGGTAGTTGAGCAATTTTTGCTCGCACTTTGCCGTCCTCTTCAATTGTCCAATCTTGCGGTGTTACTTCAATTTCGCGCCCGTCTTTGGTTTTAATTATGGGCCAGCCGGTTTCTGGGTCGTATTTAATGACCTCACCAATAGTTCCGTTGACATATCGTTCGCGGGTATTGTTTTTAGTGAACATTATTGAAGCGCCAATTTTTAAATGTAAAATTTCCGGCGATAAGCAACCTCTCTTAAGAGCTTCTGTCAGGGTGCTTGGACCGTGAAAAGTCATTAAAAATTCGCGTGGTTCGTTTGGAAGTGACGATAGTTTTTTTGCGTTGACACCATCAACATCAACATTGTGCGTGTATAATTTGGTAATATTTTCCGGAATTTGGTGAATCTCAATTTTGCGGGTCTTTAGACATCCTAAATGATCAGCGGAAAATTTATTGCGTCTAATCGCGGTAAGGAGTTCTAAAAAATTAGCATCATCTTGGCGATACTGTTCGGTTAAATAACAACTGATAAAATTCGCGCGTGTCCAAATAGGGGAGTCGTAGGCAAAACGCGGCGCGGTTTCTTCAAGCAATGTCGGCGCTTTCTGATAATTACTTTTTACAATTG
>MFRE01000018.1 GCA_001784475.1 Candidatus Magasanikbacteria bacterium RIFOXYD2_FULL_41_14 | reverse complement strand
GCGGCCGAACTGACGCCACGCGACCGCGAGGGGGTGGCTAGGCCAAATTTTTGGAAAAAAATTTGAGCCAAGGCCGATCCCCGGCCGGGTCACAAAAAAATATCGCCACATTTATGTGGTGATATTTTTTATGGCTAGGGATCGAACGGGAAAGGGTGAAAACGGGAGTTTTCACATGCGGAGGAAAGCCCACGAAAACCCGAAGGTTGTCGTGAAATTTTGACTTTGTCAAAATTTGTGAGTATCCCCGGCCGGGTCACAACTAAGGAAATGTCAAATTGGGGATAACCAACTTGACATTTGCAATAAATTCTAGTATCATATCTTTAGAGTGATGTGGCCAGTTATTTATAACCGACCAATAACACCTGTCAAACAAAAGTATTCCTACCAAGGAATATTTTTGTTTTCAGATATTTGTGGTATAATATTGTTCGTGGACCGCCGGGCCGGTGATGTAACTGGTAACATATCACTCTTGGCAGGTGACATTCGGGGTTCGATCCCCGGCCGGGTCACACTAAAAATATTCTCCAACCGGAGGATATTTTTTGTAAAACAAAACCACCCCTATTACGGAGTGGTTTTTGAGTCAAGGTTAAAAACTTAACCGTTGCGTCTCGCCTGCATGCAGTCCCGGCAGTAAACTGGTTTGTCACCAGACGGCTGGAACGGCAATTGGGTGATGGCGGTGCCACAGGAGGCACAGGTCAAATTGACCGAGAACATCTGGCGTGGGCCGGAAGAAAAACCTCCGCGGCCACCACGATCATCACCACGAGTGGCGCGAAAGGCGCGATTGCACTCATTGCAATAAACCGGGCGATCACCAGACGGTTGAAAAGGCAATTGTGAGATGTGAGTCCCACATTTTGCGCAGGATAAATCAACATCATACATTTGCCTGTCAGTACCAAAAGCCATAGTATTTGCTGTTTTTGTTCCCAAAATGTTGTTTGGAAATCTGTTTGTTAAACGACCCCGCTTCGTTTCACTACGCGGGGCAGGCCCCGTTTTGTTGTCGAAGACGGCTTTGGGAACGAAACTTACACGAAAAACGTTATGGTTTTTGTGCCCAACTGAATATAGTATAGCACATTTTTATGGTTTTGTCAATACCCCCCCTCTATTGAAATCGTTAAATCAGTAAAATCCTCCAATCAAACCGACGGTGACTCAATCGCCTTGACAAATTTTTCGCGAACTTCTTCGGAAACATCAGGGTAACCCCTAATGAAGGCGACCAATTCAGCCCTATCTTCCGCGCTAAGATTTTGGGCATCTTTCCTGGCCCATTCAGTAGCGTCTAAAAATTGAAAAATCACCGGCTCAACACTGCTTCTATCTCTACCACCCGGCCAACAGCTGGGCCGGCTCTTCCGAGCCCCCCCCTTAAACGCATCCTGCAAATTAACGTCGGCCTGGGTTGCGTTTAAATATGTTGCTACAAGTTTTTTCACCCCATCAAGAGTCAATGGTTTGCGCTCGACGGTATCGCCAGATGATATATTAGCGTGATTGCCAACGTTAAAATCTCCCGCACCTTTTTTGTCACCTATCATATATAAAATATTTAAAAATAATACCAATGAATTTTAACTACTAATAACAGTATGACATCTTCACCACCGGCTCGTCAAGCCCGCCTATTTCTTCAAAGTCGTAATCGGCCGGCTCCGGGTAATATAAAATTTACCGCCTTCGTAAGCCCATTCAATATTACAATGTTCAAATATGTTTCCAATTCCCCTGCCCTACATTGCTTGCTCTATCAACTGTATTGGTGTCAGTGCATCCTTGATTGGAACCACCGCAGTTGGAGGAAAGCACCCCGTAGGATGTGTTGAATACCCCCAACATCCTCTGCGCGTCATATGCTCTCACGGATGCGAGAACTGCAAACTTCGTTTCTTTCTTTTTGAATTACAAACTTCTAAACAAAGGCGTACCATTGCTCGGATTAGTCGGCACATAAATTGTACCCTTACTATCTTTCAAATTTTGAATATACAAATAATTCAAATACGGAGTTGTTAATCCTTGAGTAATTATTTGTTGAGCATCGCGTTGACCGGCCGCTTCAATTCTTTTTCGCTCTGCCTCTTTTGTTTCTTTTTCTAACACAAAATCATAGCGTTGTGATTCTTGCTCGGCTTGTAATTTGGATTCAATGCTGGTTGCTAAATTTTTTGGTAAAGCCACATTACGCAACAGCACTTCTTCAACTCCAACTCCACGCGGTTCAATTTTTGTTTTCAAGGCCTCTAAGATTTTTACCGCCGCCTCCCCTCTTTTTTCCGAATAAATATCTTTGGCTTCGTATTGCGCCACAACTTCACGAATTGCACTACGAATTTCCGGTCTAATCACTACTTCGTGATAGTTCATGCCAATTGTCCGATAAACTTCCGAGGCCTTTTCTGGAATTAGATGAAATAAAACCGTAATATCTAAATCAACATTCAAACCTTCTTTGGTTAGAGCCGAAATCGCGTCATTGCCACTTTTATTACCTTCAGTTGAAACAATACTCATGGTATAATCTTCCGTGCGAATACTCATTTTTTCTACTGATCCCAATGGATTAATTAAATTTAAACCAGAATATACCGGTTTATCACTTACTTTTCCGAACAAGTGAAACACACCGACATATCCGGCTGGCACGATGACAACCGCCCGAACTAGAATTAACAAAACAACCACCGCTCCCCCAGCTAATAAAACTGCTCGCTTGGCTTTTACTGTGACATCATTCATAGAATTTGAATTAAAATTAAAAGATGATTTAGATTCGTTTGAATTAATTACTTTAGCTTTTGGAATAAAAATATCTTGAAAAATAGCACTGATAGCACCCACTCCATCACCATATTGTGAAGCATTTTTTTTATACCAAAACCAAAATATGAAAATGGCAATTATAACAAAAACTGGACTTCTGGAAATAATTCCAACGAAAATTAGCAAAACGGCGATTAGTAAATTCTTCTTTTCAGATTGGATCATATATTCTTAAGTGTTGTTATCAGCCGACTTTGGGCAACTATTAAAACTAAATTATAAATTAAATCACTAGTGAATTTGTCGACTCCAAACTAAATATGGCGTCTGATCTTTGTTAGCCTTAAATAAATCAGACAAAATCACCTGTAATTCTTGAATGTTAATACCAAACGACTCAATTTCTCTATTCACTGCCTCACTTGGATTAATTAACCGATCAATAAATTCCCGAACCGCGGCGGTTCTCAATTCTTTTTTCCCCGGACCATCAGCCATTCTGTAATCAGATGAATTGCGAACTAAAAGCATTTGATCACGAAATAATCGCAATAACCCCAATGGTAATTCTCGATCCGGAGTCAAAGCCACACTCTCCGCGCCCGCACCCTCGGCTTCCGACTGATTAATTGACCTCGGGTCTTCAAAAACCATATAAAATTTAACACCAGTATCGCCGTCATCTGTGTTTCTAGGTAATCTGTCGTTTTCAAATAAATACGTGCGCACATGCCGCCGACTGTTCCACCCCCGCCGAACCATGACGTTCTCCTGCGGTATTCTGAACAGGCAAACGACTATGGTCAAAACTGCTTAAATCAAACACCCCCTCCTGATCGTGAGCATACATTTTGGCAAAATATTCCATATTTTCTGTTTCCGGATACATTTTGTCGCCCAGATGTTCTACTAATGATAGATAAAAAATTTTATTTTGATCTTGTTTATCAGGATTAGTCCCAATTCCTCTACCATTAGCCAACATGTCTTGTAAAATTCTTTTTAGTTCATTTCTTAAAGCGAAACTGGCCTTTCTTATTTTTTGTCCGTCCGCGTCATTTAATTCTTCTAAATCAATAAATTTTTCCGGAAACAAATAAAACGCCCACACTCCTCCGCAAGCATTTTTTAATTCCTCGTCTTTAATGGTGGTCAGCTGGTTTAATTGTAACTCAACTAACTCGCCCAACACTGCTGGCGACACGGCGTCTGACTCAAAAAATTTAAATGATCTTTCAAAAATATCAAAACTGGCCGAATCCGGCATAGTGCGCTGACCGGTGTCAAATTTGCTATCTGTTTGAATGTCCATCCAAAGATCTAAAAATTTTTTTGACCTGCCGGAATCGTGGACTAATTTATCAATTTGGGCCATACGCGTGCCGTATGATTTCCAAAAATCTCTATCTCTCGTGCTAAACACATGTTCCTTATTTGGTGATGTTGATTCTATCATATAAAAATACAATAATTAACTATTAATTTTAAGCGTGGTAATCGGCCGGCTCTGGGTAATGTAAAATTTTCCACTTTCATAAGCCCACTCAATATCGCAGGGAAATTTATAATGTTTTTCAATATTGGCGCAAATTTTCGCCAGTTCAATAATTTGTTTGCCGGATAACTTTTGCTTCTCACCTTCCGTGCCCAATTCCAACCACTTATTGGCCACGTCTTTTTCTTTACCTTCAAAAGTATTTTTAGATTTTACATCGCGAATTAATTTTTTTGTTTGCGTCCCAACATTAATATCAATAATACTCATCTCACTTTTGCTCACAATATAACTATCAGGTGTAACTTGTCCCGACACAATTGCCTCCCCCAAGCCATAACCCGCCTCAATAATCATCTGGTCGCGATCTTCGGTAACCGGATGAACCGTAAAAGCAATGCCGGAAATTTCTGACTGCACCATTTTTTGCACCACGACCGCTACTGAAACATAATGATCAATTAAATTTTTTTCATGGCGATAAAAAATCGCGCGCGGCGTAAACAGCGACGACCAACAGGTGCGCACCGCCGCCGTAACATTTTTCCGTTCAATGTTTAAATATGTTTCTAACTCCCCCGCCCAACTGGCAATCGCGCTGTCTTCGGCAGTTGCGCTACTTCGCACCGCGACAAACAATTTCCCTCCCCTGCCCGAGGGGAGGGCAAGGGTGGGGTGGGAGTCCAATTTATCAAACGCCGTTAAAATTCCTTTTTCTAAATCTTTGGGAAACGGGCGGTCGTGAATAGTATCGCGAATGGTCTCGCTTGCCTTTTCCACCGAATTGATGTCATCGGGCTTAACTTCTTTCAAGCG
>MFRE01000017.1 GCA_001784475.1 Candidatus Magasanikbacteria bacterium RIFOXYD2_FULL_41_14 | reverse complement strand
AACATATGTTGAAAATGAAAGACCAGGCGGTAGTGTCTAATATTGGACATTTTGATAATGAAATTGAAGTAGAAAAATTGAACAAAGCGAAAGGCGTGAAGAAAATAAATATCAAACCACAGGTAGATAAATATGTTTTGCCTGGTGGACGAGAATTGTATATGTTAGCCGAAGGGCGACTGATGAATTTGGGTTGTGCGACTGGTCACCCGAGTTTTGTGATGAGCAATTCTTTTTCTAATCAAGTGTTGGCACAAATTGAATTGGCTACTAAAAAATATCCAATTGGCGTGCATTTGTTGCCAAAAGAATTAGACGAAGAAGTGGCGCGCTTGCACTTGGAAAAAATTGGAGTGAAGTTGACAAAACTTACCAAAGCCCAAGTGCAGTATTTGAATGTTCACGAAAATGGTCCTTACAAAGCGGAAAATTATCGGTATTAAATAATAATCAATTTAATATTTTATATGTCTCCATTTAGAGAATCTGGTGTTGGAGATCCAGAGGGGCAAGATGATAGGCAAATGACCAGTGAGCAAACTATAAAATGGGCGGATCGGGCAATTAATCTTCTGACTTCTAGTTTTAAAGTGGAAGGTGAGGAAAATTTAGCGGGGGCACGTGACGAGCACAATCGTCATCCCGAACAACCGTGGCTGATTGTGGCCTCACATCTTTCTAATTTGGACGCGCCGGCGGCTGTGAAGGCGTTGGGTGAAGATTTTAGACTTAGAATCATGGCGGAGTCAATGCATTTTGGCATGGCGGCTCAAAAGATGTTAATGAAAACTGCTGGTCAGGAAAGTTTTGCCCCAGTTCGCTATCGTCAGGGCCTGAAGCGTCGGGTGGGAGTATTTGATCCGGAAAATTTTAATGAAATTTCTGATATTATGAAGGGCGGGGAGACGCCGTGGTTAGCGGTTCATCCGTTTACTGATCGGGGTGAGATGTTGGAGGCGAGAATCGGGTCGGCCTATCTTGCTAATAAAACCGGTGCTCACATTTTGCCGGTGGCTTTGGAGTTAAGGGGTGCATCAGTTAGTATGGAAGGGCCTTGGCAGTTGCTTAAAGCGTTGGCCGGAAAAACAGACGCAGTGTTTCATGTTGGTAAGCCCTTACAATTTAGAGGAGTAGATGTAGAAATTATTGAAGAGGTGTTAAGGCGGCGCAAAGAAGGTGAAAAGATAACCACTCCTCAACGTTTGGCTGTACGCGCCATTCATGAAAAATTGTCAGAACAAGCCGCAGTCGTGGTCGCTCATATTAGCGCGATGTTGCCAGAAGAGCAACGCGGTCCGTATCGTTTGTCTAAGTAGTTTTTATGGAATTAATTTTGGTCGGAACATACCTTGTTTTATTTTTTATTTTTGTTTTGCGCCAATGGCAATTTTCTTTGTATTGGCTCATTTTAATTTTGCCGACTTATTTGATTAGGTTTGATATCTTTGGTTTGCCGACAACTTTTTTAGAAATTACTTTTGGTGTGATATTTTTGGTTTGGCTTATCAAATTTGCTCGGGCTGATTGGAATAATTTAATAAAGTTTGTTAAGGAAAATAAATTAGCCACTAGTTTTGTGGCTATTTTTTTTCTGGCTTCTGTTGTTGGTATTTTGGTAAGCGATATGTGGTATTATTCACTCGGGCAGTGGCGAGCGTATTTTTTGGAGCCGATGCTTTTGGTGATGATGATAATTGGTCGGGGCGGGGCTCTGCCAGTTAGACGATTGTTATTAGCTTTAGGACTATCCACTTTAAGTGTATCGGTTTTAGCTTTGTCGCAAGAGTTTTTTGGTGGGCCGTTTGCGCCGAGTTTATGGGATGATAATTTGGGCGGTCGCGTTACTTCATTTTTCACTACTCCCAATGCTATTGGATTGTATTGCGCGCCCTTATTTTTTATAATTTTATCTTTAAAAAAATATGCCACTGAACATTATCAGCAATTAGTATATTTTTGTCTAACCGGGTTAACTTTAATTGCAATTTATTTTTCTTTTTCGCAAGGGACCTGGATTGGCTTGGGGGTAGGGCTTGTAATTTTTGGGTATTTAGTGGGTTATAAAAAAGTGGCCACGGCGGTAGTCGTTTTTGGAATAATGGCGGTCGTAGCCATTCCCTCTTTGCGTAGTGCGGTAATGTTTGCCGATACGGCCGGCCATAATCGTTTGATTTTGTGGAGTGATACTACTCAATTTTTAACCCGTTCTCCGCAGAATTTTGTTTTTGGAGCCGGTATCAGGCAGTATTTTCGCAAAGTGGAAAAAGCTGATTATGATCCAAAAGTGTTAGAGCGCCTTATTTATCCGCACAACCTGTTTTTAAATTTTTGGTCGGAAATTGGATTGTTTGGGATGATGGCGTATGTAGGGCTGTTAGGATGCTGGACGTATTGGGCGATTAAAATTTATCAAAAGGATAATTGGCTGGGTGCATGCTTGATAGCCGCGCTTGCTGCTTTGGTTGTACATGGTTTGGTGGACGTGCCTTATTTTAAAAATGATTTGGCGTTTATTTTTTGGGTGATGTGGGCGGTGGTATTTTTAGTTTATCAAAATTTTGTTATTCCCGTGCGCCCGAACGAAGTGACAAGTACTCTTGGGGTAAAAACGGGAATCCAGTCGCAATAACTCGGCCACTGGATCCCCGATCAAGTCGGGGATGACAGATAAATATTTAATATATGTTTTTTTATTATTTTTACAATTTATTGACTGCACCGGGCGTAATGATGCACGAACTTGCGCATGCGTTTTTTTGTTTAACTGCCGGTGTAAAAATCCACAAAATAAAGTTATTTCAGTTTGGCAAACTGGCTGGCTATGTTGTGCACGACGAGCCCCAGAAATTTTGGCAGGGATTTTTGGTGTCTTTTGGTCCGCTGATCATCAACACTATTTTTACATTATTTGCTTTTTCGCAGTGGCATGAGTCGTTTAATGCTTGGCAACCATGGGTTTTTATTTGGCTTGGATTTGCTGCTGGTATGCACGCGATTCCGTCCACCGAAGATGCTAAGTCGTTGTTTGGTTTGGCTAATAGGCGGATATTGCGCAACCCGTTAGTTTTGATTGGATATCCATTCGTTTTAATTTTGTACATCTTAAATTTTTTGAAGAAATTTCATTTTGCTATTATCTATGTGGGTGTGTTATTTTGGCTAGGAAGGTTTTATTTATGACACTAAAAAAAGCAGGTTAGAAATAAAAATCCTGGAATAGTTTCCAGGATTTAATAATTATATAAATTATTTAGTGTTCTCTTTTTTGAATCTATGGTCATCTATCTGCAATACCAGAAACATTAAAATTGTTGACGCAATCGATAAAATAAAATATTGAACGCCAACGGCCATGCCAATTGCCGCCGCCATCCATAGTCCGGCCGCGGTGGTCAGTCCCTCAATATGATTTTGTTTGTGTAAAATTGTGCCCACGCCCAAAAATCCGATGCCAGTAACAATTCCGGCCGCGACTTGCGCGGTGTAGCCATCAAAAGCGGTGAGCGACAAGATGGTAAATAAAGTTGAACCGGCGGTAACGAGCGCGTAAGTACGCGGGCCGGCGGATTTCCCCCAATTTTCTCTTTGCCATCCTAAGATACCACCAAGTAATACGGCCAAAGCGATTTGCCCAATAGCGAATAGATCGTACATAAAAATAACGGTTAATTTAGACTTAATTAATTTGTATTATACCATTTATTGACTTTTTTGTTAATTGTGGTATAATTTTACTGTTTTTAGTGGATTGAGGCACGGACAAAAACGGGCCCTTAGCTCATTTGGTAGAGCACCGCGTTTGCAACGCGGGGGTGACCGGTTCGAGCCCGGTAGGGTCCACGACGCTAAGCGTCGTTATAGGCACGCTAAGCGTGCCACCACGTTTAGCAAAATAAGCCGAGGTAGCTCAGTGGTAGAGCGAAGGCCTGAACTCTTCGGGCCACCATTCAGTAATGAGTGGTTTCTGTTTGCAAAAGCAAATGGGTGTGCCAATTTGGCGCAAAAAACTGGGTGAATTCGGGGAAGTCCTGACAAGGATAATCCCGAGCCAAGTCCGCCAGGGTAGTAGTCGGCGGAAAGGTGTAGAGACTAGCGGGTGAGTCCCAACAATAATCCTGCAAATAGCGCCCAGCTTCCCGGTTTAGTTCCGCCCCAGGTGGACAAGCGGGAAGATGATATAGTCCAATCCTCAAGGTAACTTGAGCGCAACAATGGAAGAGCCTTGCGTCGTGGGTTCGATCCCCACCCTCGGCACTGAGCAAAACTCCCGGATGTTTATCTGGGAGTTTTTTTATCCACAATCCAAAATCGAACTGATGTGCTATACTATATTGTGTACGCTCAATATGAGAATTGAAAAAACAAAAGCAATAAAATTACGCCGTCAAGGCCACAGCTATAACGAA
Organism: Candidatus Magasanikbacteria bacterium RIFOXYD2_FULL_41_14; assembly: GCA_001784475.1. GTDB lineage: Bacteria > Patescibacteriota > Patescibacteriia > Magasanikbacterales > GWA2-37-8 > XYD2-FULL-41-14. The sequence continues at coordinate 1,199 of MFRE01000017.1, read as the reverse complement.
ATTAGCCGTCGGCTTAGTGTACCAAAAAGTACATTGTCGGGATGGCTTGGCAGAATACAATTATCTGACAAAGCGCAAAAGAGGATCGCGCAACGCGTCGCCAGCGGCTCTTTGCGTGGATTATTAAAAAGAAACCGTAATCAAACCCATTTAGCGATTGAGCGAATGAAAAAAACACGCGCTGAAAGTAGTCGGGAAATCAAAAAGTTAAGCCAACATGATTTGAAATTACTCGGTATTGCACTTTATTGGGCAGAAGGGTATAAGCGAGTGCAAGTTATAAATGGGCGAGCGCGCACACATCATCCGGTGGCCTTATCTAATAGCGACCCGCGGTTAGTGGCTATTTATTTGCGATTTTTACGGGAAGTTTGTGAAGTTGAAGACAAAAATATTCACGCGGAAATTAGAATGTTTGAACACATGAACAGAGTGAGCATTCTAAATTTTTGGCGTCGTTTAACAAAGTTGTCGGTTCATAATTTTAGCAAAGTATATTACGGCGTTAGTAAGTCCAGTCAAGGCAAGCGGCCATTTAATCGTTTGCCTTATGGCACGATTGCTATCAGAGTTAACAACACACATCTCTTTCATACCATTATGGGTTGGATTGAGGGGGCGGCGCAACTTGACGGCAGGCCTTAAATTTGATAGAATTTTACTCGTATAGTGGATTAAACGGGCTATGGCTCAATTGGCTAGAGCGCCTGCTTTGGGAGCAGGAGGTTGTGAGTTCAAGTCTCACTAGCCCGACAAAATGAAACTTCCCTGGAATATGGGAAGTTTTTGTTGAATTAATTATCAAATGGCGGTATTATTAAAAGATAAATATTATGTTCAAACGCAACCTCGCCCAAATTCAATCTACCAAAAACGACGCCTACGTCAGCGACGCTGTAATGATTTTTGCGGACGAGAAAAATATTTTTGAAGGGACGATTTTAGAAAAGTGTTCGCACGATATTGATGTTATTATGATAAATTTAAAAGCGGGGGAGGCGATTAAACAGCATAAGCACATTACCTCGGAAGAAATTGTTTTGGTGTTAAGCGGATTCGGGCAGATACTACAAGCGAGTGAAATAACAGAAGTTAAAAAAGATCACTAGTGTTGCGTTAAATATCGAATAAATCCAACTGTTTCCCGAATGGGTCGGAAATTTCTGGTAGTGAATATTGATTTAGCATAGTGTATATAG
>MFRE01000016.1:5223-5334 GCA_001784475.1 Candidatus Magasanikbacteria bacterium RIFOXYD2_FULL_41_14 | reverse complement strand
ATTTTTATATTTCAAAAGCGGTTCGTAAGAAAAAACCGCCAAATTGCGATTGTTTTTAATCAAAGCGTCCGGTAAAAGCGGGGAAAATTCAAACACCGCCCGCGGATTAAA
>MFRE01000016.1:173-5147 GCA_001784475.1 Candidatus Magasanikbacteria bacterium RIFOXYD2_FULL_41_14 | reverse complement strand
ATTTTTGGCATAGGTCTATATTTTACCTTGTTATGGGGGAAAAGGCAATTTTGTGTGTTTCGCGTCGCCGTCCCTCCCTTTGTACCTGTCCGCCTTGGGCGGAAAAAGGGGAGGGTAGGGTGGGGTTTCGCCTGTGGTTTGGCCTGTGTGTATGTTGACAAAGATATATATATGGTAGTTTTTATTTTGAACCTACAAACACACGGAGGTGTTATGGATCCGATGGAGTTCATCAAAATGTACTTGAAGCGGGCCGGGGTGAGTGACGAGGTGACGCGGGATACGAAGGTCCCGCCGGAGCTGGTCTTCATGCTCAATATTACCCTGTGTTTCGAATATGGATGTGTCATGTTCTCTAATACAGATGACACGACTGTCGCCAAGCTGGTCGACCAGATCACCCCTCCCAAGGAGGCACAGCACTGAACAGGCCCGACGGTTCAACGACGCGGCCTGGAGAAGCACAAGTATCACCTTCCAGTCCCGTCTATTCTTTAATACGCCGATGAGGCGTAGTGGGGATTAGTGTAATACTGGAAGGTGAAATAATTAAAAACACCCCGACGTAACGTCGGGGTGTTTTTTGTAGTAGATTTTATTTACGCCTTCAACGCATCCTTCAACGCCTTGCCCGCCTTAAACTTTGGCACCGTAACCGCCGGAATCTGAATTTTTTCCGTTGGTTTTTGGGGATTAACACCCACGCGTCCGGCCCGTTTGCGCGCTGAAAAGGCGCCAAAACCGGTCAACACCACTTCCTGTCCGGCTTTTAACGCTTCCGTCACCAATTCCGTAAAAGTATTTAACATGTTTTCAGTTTCCCGTTTGGACATGTTTAACTTTTCGGCTAATTTTTGTGATAGTTCTGCTTTGTTCATAGTGTTAGATATGTTAAGAGTAAATTATTTTGTCATTCCCGGCGTATGCGGGAATCCAGAAGCTTAACTACGCGACTGGATCCCCGTTTTCACGGGGATGACGGTTGTATTATAACATTGTTTAGTATTTTTGGCTATATATAGGTAAAATGATTATCCACAGGGCTTCGTCCCGCTTCGCGGGACTACGCCCTGTAAACTACACTCTATTTATTTTAGTGATTTAGTTTACCCGGCATAGCGTAGCGAAGCCGGGCCCTGTAAACTAATCATTTTTTACCACAACGTAGCACGCAAGCCCTACTTGTAGGGCGTAGCCTTAGCAAAGCCCTATCTCGCATATTCAATCACCCGTGTCTCTCTTATCATCGTAATTCTAATTTCGCCAGGGTATTGCAATTCCTCTTCAATTTTGCGAGCAATGTCTTTGGCTAATTGCACGGCGCCGTAATCATCAATTTCATTTGGCTTGATAAATACACGCACCTCGCGTCCGGCTTGAATAGCATAAACTTTCTCAATGCCCGGGAAGGATGAAGCGGTTCTTTCTAAATCCTCTAAGCGGGTAACAAATAATTCAAAGGTATCACGACGAGCACCTACGCGTGCGCCAGAAATAGCATCTGCGGCTTTAGCGATGCAGGCGTAAATGCTGGTAGGGTGGTCAAGGTGATGGTCACGAGCGGCCTCGCAAGTATCAGCATCCATATTGAATTTTTGCAGAATGGTGTAGCCAATGGCCGGGTGTGCGCCTTGAGTTTCTTGATCCACTGCTTTGCCGATATCATGGAAAAATCCAGCGCGTTTGGCTTTAACCGGGTCAACACCAAGTTCATTGGCAATGACAGCGGCTAATTGCCCAACTTCCATTGAATGGTTCATGATATTTTGTCCGTAAGAAGTTCGGTATTTGAGACGGCCGACAATGCCAACTAATTTCGGGTCAATGCCAGTGATACCCATTTTGTATAAGGCCTCTTCGCCGGCTTTGCGAATGTCAATGGATAATTCTTGCTTGGCTTTTTCTACAAACTCCTCAATACGAGCCGGTTGAATTCGTCCGTCAGCCATTAATTTAGTTAAGGCGATACGCGCAACTTCACGGCGAATGGGGGAGAAACAGGAAATCATAATTGAGTCCGGAGTGTCGTCAATAATTAGTTCACAGCCTGTTAATTTTTCAATGGTTTTGATGTTGCGCCCTTCTTTGCCGATGATGCGTCCCTTCATATCGTCGGACGGTAGTGGCACCATTGAGGCGGTAGTTTCGGCGGAGTGAGATGAAGCATTGCGTTGGATGGCGTCTAAAATTATATCGCGTGCTTTGGCTTCATATACTTCGCTGTTTTCTTTTTCCAATTTAATAATGCGATTCATCAAATCGGTTTTGCTTTCTTCCTCCACCATTTCCAAAAGACGCATCTTAGCTTCTTCTTTGGTTAGTGAGGCGACCGCTTGCAATTTTTCCATCTGTTGGGTTTTGAGTGTTTCAATCTCTATTTTAATTTGTTTGACACGCTCCACTTTCTCCATTAATTTATTTTGATTGTCTTGGAGTTCCAATAGTTTTTGGTCAAACATGGTCTCGCGTTTTTCCAAACGCTGTTGAGCGCTGGCCAGTTCGTTTTTGGCCTGGCGTTCTTCACGCTTGGCCTCGTCCATTAATTGCTGGGCTTTTTCTTTGCCTTGCAAGATTAATTCCTGCTGTTTGGTTTTGGCCTCGGTCATCATTTTTTCCGCCTTGGCCTCAGTGGAGTTTGCTTGTGATTGGGCTAATTTTTTGCGCAAAAGGTAGCCGACAGTAATGCCGACCCCCAAGCCAACTAGTCCAACACCAAAGATGATGAGTAGTGTTGTAGATTCCATATAAAAAAATCCTCAATTTTGAGGATGTAATAATCGGGGATTGGCGACCTAAAACGCGCCAGTCCGATTGGTTGGTTAAGTTAAAGTTGAACAACAAAAAACTGTCCTATTTTTTCTTATTAGAAGTCAAAAGTGACGAATTTTCAAGAAGAAACTGACAGTTTTTACGCATATTTAAGGGAATTGCGAACGTTTTCAATCAACTTTCAATTAACAGCCAAACCGATTAAAACCTCAAAATGTTTTAAAAGTTATATACATTTAGTATAGCACAAAATTGGGTTTTTGTCAATGCCCCCATATTGTGATAGAATATGGGCATATTAATTATAAGCAATTTTATGAGAGGAGAAATGGGCAGACGGGATTTTTTGAAAGTTCTTGGAATCGGCGCGGCCGTTAGTGCGGAGGCGTGTGCCGCTACCAATCCTTTATTGGAAGTGGTGATGTCAGAGTTGGAACGAGAAAAAATGCCACGACCGCTGCCACGGATGGAGTCGGCCGAGGCGACGCGTGATTACGATGAGTTTGGACGGCCAATTAAGTACGAGGGCAAATTCAAAAGCAACGCCGGTGAAGGTGAGTATTTTGTGTCGCAAGTTGATTCGCCGTTTAAAGAAGCCGAACGTAAAGAAGATGATATTGGTGCGCGTGATATTTTATACCGTGTTGGTTTTCACGTTGATGATTCTTCCGAACAAGAGAAAAATCTGATTTTTGGAGAATTTAAGCAAAAGGCCGATTTTTTATTTGGCGTTAGCGAAGAGTTTAAGCAGGTTATTTACAAAATAGTTAAAGAATTATTGTCTGATAAAACTTATTTTAATTTGGTTAGTAAGCATTTGCGTCGAGGGGGGAAGTTTTTGTTTTTTCCTGATTCCTGTGGGCATTATGATGAAAGTAATATTGAAATTGGCAAAGGGCCGGAAGATTCTGAAGAAAAAATTAAAAGTGTCATTATTCACGAATTACTACACGGCGTGACTAAACGTTTGGGCTTGTACCAGCATGCAGATTCTGGGGGCGATGATCATAAAATAATTAGACCGTTGGCAGAGCGAATTTATTTTACCGAAGTTTTATTGTCTGGCGGTAATCCATTTGGACAGATGGATCTGGCCAATTATGATGGGTGGAAGTCCAGCTTTGATAATTCCATGGCAATGCCGACGGCCGAATTTCAGCGGTGTATTAAAGCTAATGATTATGACGGGCTTATTAAATATATTGAATCTGGTGGCTTTGCCGAAAATAAAACTAGGCACGAGATTGGTAATATTGTTTTGGAGAGAGAAATGCATCGCAATATTCGGAAGCGCTCTATTAAATTAGGTAATTTGACGTTGACTATAGAAGAAAATAAATTTAATCCTGTTAGGCACGAGGTGCAAAAAGATGCGGGTGATCAATACATTTCAATTGTATTAGGCGATGTTAATAGTACTGATCAAGAACAGTTGGCTTTTATAGATAGTTGTGGACAAGAGTTATCCCCAGAGGAGCGGGTGATATTTCGCGATTGTTTAGAACAAATGAAATCCGATCCAAGTTTGGGTGCAGATTATATTACTCCGGATAATGAGATTCGCGATGTTGCTCATGTGGTCGCGATAAAAAATGCCGTATTTGCCGAGAGCACTCGCTTGGCTGCGTTGGTCGCCAGAAAGAAAAACGTAAATATAGTAGACGCACCGGCAGATATTGATTTTCAGAAAGTTTTTCGTAATTTTTTAAAAACTTTTTCCGAAGTGATGACGGACACTAAAACTCCGCCGCCATTTTTTCTGGCGCGTAAGGCGATGGATGCCTGTTTGGCAGAAGCCTAGTTTGATAGTTTGCTTATTATTGATAGACAAGATTAAAAATACCATGCGTACTACTTATAAAAAATCCAGTAAGTTTACCCCGCCTGTGCCGGAGCTTTTGGTGACGGCGGAAAAATTGGGCGAGTGGCAGAAAAAATTAGAGCATTTGAAAAACTCGCGTCCGGCTGCGATGGCGGAAGTAAGTCGGTTGGCTGATTTGGGAGATTTTTCGGAAAACGCCGGCTATCAATTTGCTAAGGGTCGTTTGCGCGGAATCAATCGGCATTTGGCCGAGCTTGAAAGTCAGATTGATCGGGCGGTAATAATTGAAACTCAGCCACTTAGTGGTATGGCGCAAGTTGGGAGTTTAGTGACGGTAGAAATAAATGGTAAACAGAAAACCTATCAAATTTTAGGTTCAACCG
>MFRE01000016.1:0-160 GCA_001784475.1 Candidatus Magasanikbacteria bacterium RIFOXYD2_FULL_41_14 | reverse complement strand
TTCGGGGGTAATTTCTAACAGTTCGCCTTTGGGCGCAGTGCTGCTCGGAAGTGCGGTGGGGGAAGAAGTGGTCGTAAAATTAGATGGCGACCGCGAGGCGAAGTATAAAATAATAAAAATAGATTAAAAAATCTCGCCCATTGGACGAGATTTTTTGTTT
>MFRE01000015.1:87019-92323 GCA_001784475.1 Candidatus Magasanikbacteria bacterium RIFOXYD2_FULL_41_14 | reverse complement strand
TAAAATATTGGCAAAACTCTCAGTCGCAAAATTTTGAAATTCATCCACATATAAAAAGAAATCTTTACGTTGCTCTTCTGGCATGTCTACGCGTTCCATGGCCGCCAATTGAATTTTGGTAATAAGCATACCGCCGAGTAAGCGGGAGTTGTCTTCACCGATTCTGCCCTTGGCCAAATTCATAATCAAAATTTTGCGATTATCCATTATCTCGCGGATGTCAATCCGCGATTTAACTTGCGCCACAATATTGCGGATAACCGAAGCCGACAAAAATTGACCAATTTTATTTTGAATTGGCGCCACTGCCTCTTGCCGATATTTATCATTATAAGCGGCAAATTCTGTTTGCCAAAAGGCCTTAACAACCGGATCTTTTAAATTATGCACTACGCGCTTGCGATAATCAGCATCAGCCAGCAAGCGATTAATTCCGAGCAAAGTTGTGCCAGGAAAATCTAAAAGCGCTAAAATTGTATTATTTAAAATATATTCCATGCGCGAGCTCCAAACATCCGGCCAAATCTTTTTGAACACACCCATGAGGCCGGAGGCCACCAGATGTTTATATTCCGGACGAATAGTTTCCAAAATATTAAAACCAATCGGAAAATCAATATCAGACGGGTTAAAATATACCACGTCATTAACGCGATTAGCCGGAATATAATCAATAATTTTTTCCGCGAAATCACCGTGCGGATCAACCAGGCCAACCCCATGGCCGGCGTAAATATCGTTCAAGACCATATTTTCCAAAATAGTGGTCTTGCCCATGCCGGTTTTTCCTACAATATACATATGGCGACGGCGATCGTCTAATTTAATACCAAATTTGCGATCTTGATTGCGATAATTTACTAAGCCAAAAAAATTGACTTCCGAATTAGCGGCAACCAAAGGCTTTTCTGGAGGCGAAGCCGGTTTGCTACCCAAACTTGATCCCCCATCGGTAATATAATTGTCGGGCATATGCAAAAAATTTCAAAATCAAAATTTCAAATAACAAATTTTGACATTGGAAATTTGGATTTTGAAATTATCACTTATATTATACCACACATCCTCTATTTTATCACTTCCACTTGATAAACAGACACTTCCAACCCGGATTTTTCCCAATCATCCTTCGCCAACCCCGCTTTGAGGCATAGTGATGACAAAAATTCTTTTTTATCAGCTAATTCTTCCCAAACCTGGGGCAAATAAGTCGCGCCTTTGCGACCGCGCCTAAAAATTACTCCATCTATATTTGGTCTTAATTTATTCAACAAATCTTCCGCATCTTTAAAAACCAATGGGGTGACCGGTGTTAAAATAGAAATTTCTATTTTAATTTCTAAAAATTCAGATTCTACTAATGGATTAAAACGCGGGTCACGAAAAGCCGCCCCTACTGCGTTTTCAATAATATCTAAATAAAGCGCTTGCGTCGCCTCTAGATGGCCAATACAGCCGCGAAGTTGGCCTTTTTTTGTTAAAGTGACAAAGCAAGATAAAGTCTGACGTAGCAAATCCGGAATCTGTTCATCTTCAATTTCTAATAGATTTTTATTTTCAAAATAATTGGCGATTGATTGACGCGCCAACTTCAAAACAAATTCCTTTTCCACTACAAAAAACATAATAATATTTCTTAAGCCACTTTTAAATTCGCAATTCTGGCAATCACATGGGGCCGAGCCAAAGACCAAGCCGATAAAGTGGAACCGTCAAAAATTTCACCACGCCTAATCATTTCTTCAAACTCATCAACCCGGCGATAAATTACTTCTGTGGTCTCACGAGCGGTTACTTGTGGGCCAGCTTTATGAACTAATTCATCGGCTAAAAAAACATGCATCGGACTTTTCACATAACTGACACTCCCGTAGAAAATTCCTAATTTCATAAAATTGCTTGAGCCATAGCCACTTTCCTCTAAAAGTTCTCGCTCAGCCGCGATTTGGGGCGATTCATTGTCTTCAATTCGTCCACACGGAAACTCCAAACTAATTTGATCGACTAGATACCGATACTGCGAAACTAAAACTAAACGTCCGTCATCTAAAATTGGCACTGTCAAAGCACCACCGTTTGAAACCCCGTAAAAATATTCACCTTCACTACCATCAGATAATTCTATAACATCACGCTTGTATTCCCACCAGGGATTTTTATTAATTATTTCCTCGGAAATTTTTTTATAACGGCTATTCATAATAGATGAATTTTTTTAAATTATTTTAGACCACGCTTTAGCATATGCTAAAAAAATGAATTTATACAAATTTTTTCGCCAACTCATTAACCGGCGTCTGACTCGGATTTTTTATAATTGAATGCATACTACCCCCACCATCACCATTATAGCGCGGAAAAATATGAACATGCAAATGAGGAACAACTTGACCACCAGCCGGATCTTCGTTCCAACCGACATTAAAGCCGTCTGGGTTCAAAACCATTTGAACTTTTTCCATTGCCTTTTTAATCGCCAGAGCCAAACCACTCGTTTCTTCATCAGTTAAAACCGCAAAATTATCACGGTGCGCTTTCGGAATTAACACTGTGTGACCTTTGGCATGAGGAAAAATATCCAAGAATGCCAGAAAGTTTTCATCTTGGTAAACTGTGTGATTGGGCACACTGCCACTGACTATGTCACAAAAAATACAATCCATATATTTTAATTAATTAGTTATAAGTTTTGTTATTTTCTCAAAACCACTACTTCGCCCACTTTAATCAAAACTAAGTCAGTACCAAAATGGGCGTCGTTCGCTTTAATAATCGCATAGCAATTTTTCGCATTAGTAATTATTTTAGCGTCAGTCAAAATATCAACGGCCGAACGAGTTTTAAAATCAGAAAACAACTGACTAAGTTCCGGCTGGGCAAAATTTTTATTAATTGAAAAACCGCCACCAATAACTCTTTTGGCTGAAACTGCTTCTAACGCCAAGAGCGGATAAGTTCCGCCCACAACACAAGGAACTTCGGAATCTTTTATTTGTGAAGAAATATATTTAACAGCGCCATACTCATCACGCGTAATTGTGGTAGCGTCTGGCCCCAAAGAATAGGAGGCCATAGCCGCGCCTGAAATCAAAAATACTGTCACAAAAATTGCCAACCGCAATACCCCCGCCTCTTTGCCTGTATGTAATAAATGCTCGGCCCACATTTCCCACGGTTCACTTAAAATTAAAAACCGGTGAACCGCTGAGGCAAATACAAGAATAGCCAAAAACGCCAATACTCCGTCTAAACGGCGAGTTAATAAATTTTCTCCGGCCAAACAATAACGCGAGACAAAATACGCGCCCAATAGTCCGATCAGTAACACGCTCATAAGTTTTTCCCGGGAATTGCCTTTACGAGCGAGAGCGGCCGCACCTAAAAATGTTGAGAGCCAAAACAAGACCGCGAAGCCGACCAGCCAATAACGCGAAACTGTTAAAAAATTCGGCACAAAAGCATGCCCTGGTGTCTGGTTAAATAAAATATTGCCGGTAAATATATCGTGTAAACGCGGTCCGCTCGCTAAATAATAAGCCGAAAAATTACCAGCCGCTTGTTGGGCCTGGCCCAGCCAATTTATGCTCGGGTCAAAATCTGAATAGTTGGTTACGAGTTCAATAGTCGGTATAGTAATGATCACAACCAAAATTGAAAAAACAATTAAAGAGTGCTTTACAAAATTAAAAATCTGAATCCTTAAATCCAAAACCTCAAAAATTACTAACCCTAGCCAGAACAAAATGAAAAATAATGAATAACCAAAAATTGAAAAAAAACCTAAAATAGCTAAAAACAAAAGCGCCCAACGGTCACCTCCAAATCTTTTTACCACAAGTAGCATTAAAAACAACCAGAATAGAAAACCAATATTAACAGGCAAAGTTGTGGCCCCAGCAATTTGCAAACCAAATGGTAAGAATGATAGCCAAACCAAAAATAAGGACTCGGTTTTTTTCCATTTAAGCGCTCTCCCCCACTCATATGCTAAAATTGGGAAAAAAAGTGACCACAAAATCGGCCCGAACCACCGATTAAAAGTCATTAAATCAAAATTGAAAAAAGCTTTAGCCATTACCCCAAACGACCAAAACTGCGAATAGGCCAATTGACCAATATCTAATTTCTGCCAAAAATTTGTCGCTTGCACGCTAACAGTGGCAAAATTGTTGCCGTCGGCTAAGTTTAACTCTTGCGCCAAATGACGCCACAGGTCGGCATTATAAAAATACGAATGTGTTGCTGGTAAATAACTTACAAGTAAAAATAAATGCGCGCTAAGTAACAAAAGCACCATTTTAGAAGGCAAACGCGCGAAGCACAAAAGTCCCAACACAAAAGTCGCGGCCCCGAACCAATAAAGATAAGCGGTGGGTAAAACCTGCCAAGGCGTTACAAGACCCGCTACTGCCACTGGGTGAATGGCAAATAAAAGACGCGCGCTAATTAGCCATAAAAAAATGTACAAAATAACTCCACCTTTATGGCGCGGAAATTCCTGTAAAATTTTAAAATTATTGTTAAACCACGAAATAATCTCCTCTTTTTCGTCAAAATCTCGCCAAAATAGAACTGGCAAAAGCCCGGCCACAAAAAGCCCTAAAGCCATTGCCAGGGGTGTAAAATGATAGAAATAAAGGGTAAGCCCAATTATCCACCCGGACACCATAAGTGCCCCTAGAGCCCCCAGAAGCCGTACGCGCATTGCCGACGCCGAAAAATCAAATCTAGTGATTAGCACCTGACGCCACCATTTGGCCGTAAAAAACCAATAAACCAAAAAAATCGCGCTTTTTTGCCAAGTTGGAACACCTAAAAAAAGCAACACAAAAAGTAAGGCACAAATAAAGAATAGCCCTAACAATCGTTTAACAGAAAAAGCGTCTTCCATGGTTATAATTAACTACAATCTATTATACTAAACTATGCACACTTTATCAACACATAAACGCTTGCGACAAACCGGCGGGTGGGGTAAGATATACGAACGCAATGATTAATTGCAAATTGCTAATTTCAAATTGAAAAAAGACAATCAACAGCAACTTTGCAATTGGCAATTAAAAATTAGAAATTGACTATGCCTCCTACCGATGACCTAAACAAAGTTCCGCCCCAAAGTTTAGAAGCCGAGATGTCGCTGCTCGGCTCAATTTTGTTAGATAAAGACGCGATGCTTAAAATCGCGGATATTACTGACCCAGATGATTTTTATAAAGACGCGCATCGCCGGGTGTTTGAAGCGATCATGGAACTATATTCCAAAAATGAACCAATTGATTTATTGACTTTAAGCAATCGGCT
>MFRE01000015.1:61855-87013 GCA_001784475.1 Candidatus Magasanikbacteria bacterium RIFOXYD2_FULL_41_14 | reverse complement strand
AAAAAACACTTTAGAAAGTGTTGGGGGGCGATCATATCTCGCGACCTTGGCCAATTCCACCCCCACGGCCTCCAATATCGTAAATTACGCAAACATTGTTCACAAGAAAGCCGTCCGTCGGCGTCTATTGGCCGCATCGCATGAAATTTCGCGCTTAGGATACTCAGAAGAAGAAGATATTGAAAATGTATTAGACGAGGCCCAGCAACATTTGTTTGGCGTTTCGCAGATTTACTTTAAACAAACTTTCACGCCGATTCGCGGCGTTTTAACAGACGCGTTTGACCGCATTGACGAACTGCACCGCACCAAAGGCAAGATGCGCGGACTGCCGACCGGTTTTACGCAATTGGATAATTTACTGGCCGGATTACAAAAATCCGACTTAGTAATTTTGGCTGCCCGCCCAAGTGTGGGAAAAACTTCACTCGCATTGGATATGATCCGAAACATTGCCGTGAAACAAAAAAAACCAGTGGCAATTTTTTCATTGGAAATGAGTAAGGAACAATTAGTTGATCGCCTGCTTTGCGCTGAAGCTGGTATTGATTTATGGCGACTACGAACTGGTAAATTGTCTGACCGACCGGAAGATGATGATTTCCCGCGTATTGGACACGCCATTGGTGTTTTGTCCGAGGCCCCAATTTTTATTGATGATTCTGGCAACGTCAATATTATGCAAATTCGCACAAAAGCACGCCGCTTGCAGGCAGAACATGGTTTGGGTTTAATTGTGATTGATTATTTGCAGTTAATGGAATCGCGTGGAAATATTGAAAATCGCGTTCAGGAAGTAGCGGAAATCACTCGTGGCTTAAAAAGCATCGCCCGCGAGTTGAATATTCCGGTATTGGCACTCTCGCAATTGTCACGTGTGGTGGAACAGAGCAAGCCGGCTATTCCGAAATTGTCCCACTTGCGTGAATCTGGTACAATTGAGCAAGACGCGGACGTGGTTATGTTTATTTACCGCAAGTCGGCTGACCGTAATTACCGACCGGAAGATGTTCCGCCTGATGAAAAAAATATCGCGGAAATTCATATTGCCAAACACAGAAACGGTCCGACTGGAATTGTAAAATGTATTTTCCGCGAAACATTGGCATCATTTCGCAACTTGGATACTACTTATACTGCTCCTACCACTACTAGTGGCCCAGCCGCACTAAAGCCAAAGTCGGCCTTTGTGAAAATTCCACCCCAAGGCCCACCACCGGAAGAGCCACAGTTTTAAATTGCAAACTGCTAATTTCTAATTGCAAAATTAACATTTAGAAATTAAACATTAATGTGCATAATCAGCCATATAACTATTTTCCAAAAAAACACGCTCTTGGCCGCTCGGCCGTGGTTACGGTTTTTGGGAATATATGGCTCTACGCCACTAAATAAGTTCATCGTGGGCATATACAAAAACACCACAACTTTATTCACTTTGTTAACTTTTAACTAATCACATATGACAATGCTCGGAAAACTCAAACAGTTCAAGGATTTGCGCGAACAAGGCAAAAAAATGCAGACGCTTTTAGCGGATGAATCAACTACCGCCACTGCTGCTGGCGGTAAAGTGGCGGTTACTTTAGATGGTAACTTGCAAATGTCCGGTTGCGCGGTTGATGCTGAACTTTTAAATCCGAACCAAAAAATCAAACTGGAAAACGCCATTAAAGACGCGCATAACGATGCGATGAAAAAAATTCAACGAGTAATCACCACTAAAATGCAACAGTCAGGTGATTTTAAAATGCCAGGGATGAGTTAAATATTTATAGTCTGTCATTCCGACCGACCGTCGCAGGGAGCGGAGGAATCCCTTAAAGTCAACCTACACCTCAATGCCAACGTTAAGGGATCCCTCGACTACGCTCGGGATGACAAAAAGTGATTATGTATTCACAATCAATCGACAAACTAATCGCAGAACTAAAAAAATTGCCGTCAGTCGGCCAACATACCGCCGAACGGTATGTTTTTCATTGGCTCGCGCGCGGAAAACGCGATGTGGCTGATTTTGTATTGTCGCTAAAGGGCGTAATGGATAATGTAAAAAGTTGCGAGCAGTGCTGGAACTTTACCGACACCTCCCCTTGCCAAATTTGCGCTGACCCCAAACGCGATCAAACACTCTTATGCGTGGTAGCAGATTCACAATCAGTAGTTGCATTACAAAAAAGTGGATTCAATGGTGTTTATCACGTATTACGCGGAGTATTGGATGCGACTGACCCAGAAGGATTTAGTAAAATTAAAATTAAACAATTATTTGATAGAACAGTAAAAGATTCAGATTTATTAGAAATAATCTTGGCGCTTAATCCAGATTTATCTGGCGAAACCACAATGATGTACTTGGAGAAAGAACTGCACACAAAAAACCCTAAAATAAAAATATCACGCTTAGCGCGCGGTTTGCCTTCGGGGAGTGATTTACAATATGCGGATGATATTACTTTGGAAAGTGCTTTGAAAAACAGGAGATAAAAAAAATCCCGACTAAGTCGGGATTAAATTTTTGTATTTTCTTTACGCGAATTTCACTTCGGTAAATCTTTGGCGCTGGCCGTGGACTTTGTGGTAGCGCACTTTGCGTTTGAATTTTTCTACCCGCAAAGTTCTAGTTTTGCCTTGCTTGACAACATTGGCTTCAATTTTCACGCCTTCCAAATAGGGCATACCAACTTTGGCATTTGAACCATCATCATCGGCCGTTAACAAAACCTTGTCAAAAACCATTTTTTCACCTTCTTTAACATCAAGTTTTTCAACTTTTAAGTTCTCCCCTTCTTTAACTAAATACTGTTTACCTCCGGTTGCGATTACAGCTAACATAGAATTCAAATAATTATGAATGATTATGGCTCAAATTATAGTATAAATCAAGAAAAATGTCAAGGGGAATAGTTAATTTTAGATTTTAGATGTCAGATTTTAGATATAGCGAACCGATTACTACTACAAAACTGAATGATTCGCAATCTTTAGTATTTAGTGTTCATTCTTCAGTTATTTGGCACTAAACCTATCCCCAATCTTAATTCCAAAACGCTCAGCCCCGCCAGCTGGTAATTCCAATACAGAATTAGATGGCAAACGAGCGGGGTACTGGGTGAGAGTAGATTCTGTCTCGTCCGGCTCAGTCGGCACGTTTGGCGCGATATCAACTACTGTTCCACCATCAAACCAAACAATATCCAATGGAAATTTCATATCGCGCATTACGAAACTATGCTGTTCTGTCGTCGGAAATAAAAATAACATGCCATCATATTTACCCAAATCAGCTCTCCCTCCTAAACCGCGTACCCAATGCCCATAGTCGCGCGCCACCAAAACTTTTAAGTTATGGCCGTTAATCTGAATATGCCCACTGGGCCAATGCCAGGAATAAGCTTTTGCGCCTAAAAACATCAAAATAAGTATTATTAACAAATAACCTTGCCAACGTTTTGATTTTTTAAGAGTCATAGTTTCATTTTAAAGATGAGGAATTTATTTCGGCGGTTTTGTTAATAACCATTGCCAATAGCCCCATTAAAAACAGAATAAAAAGTAAAGCCAATAATTTACCTACGCTTTGTAAGAGCCAAGCCAATGAGCCAAAACCGGCCGCCGCGAGATAAAGCACAAGCGTTACTTTTCTTTGCGACCAATTAAGTTTATCTATTAGCCAATAATAAATATGCTCACGATCACCTTGAAAAATTGATTGATGCCGCCGGAAGCGTACTATAATCACTCGACACAAATCTAAAATTGGAATGGACATTACTAAAAGCGCGGTGGCAAACTTACCACCTGAAATTACCGCCAGCACTCCCAAAATATAACCCAAAAACATTCCGCCACCTTCACCTAAAAATATCTTAGCCGAGGAAAAATTAAATAATAAAAATCCTAAAATACTACCCGCAAAAATTAAAGCCAGAAGCGCCATGTCGGGCTGATGCCAACGCTCTCCCAAAGCCACCCCGCAGATTACTAAAGCACCAATAATGGTTATACCGCCAGCTAAGCCATCTAACCCGTCCAAAATCTTTACCGTGCTCGTCATTCCAAATAGCCATATAAATACCAGACCATAGGCAACTGCCTTACTTAAAATTAACACTCCGCCTAACGGGTTAGTTATCTTAACAAGACCAACGCCACCGCTAATCGCTATTACAACAGCGCAGGCAATCGCTCCTAAACGAACAATCGGGGATAAGTGGTACTTATCGTCTAACAAACCGACGAATAGTAGTAATAGCCCACCCCAAAATACTCCAACCAAATCATGAGAGTGTAGATTTTTACCAAATAAATTCGTAAAAAAAACTACATAGCCAACGACTAGCCAAAATGCCAAAAATATCGCGACACCCCCACCCAGTGGCACTGGTCGGCCATGGCGGTGACGACCTTCATCCGGAATATCAAAAATTTTTAGCGCGCTAAATAATTTTATAGCGCCAAAAGTTAAAATTGCCGATAATATCAGCGCAACAAGAAAAAAATACATAACAAATAACAATCAAATTAAAAAACAACTCAACACGATACTCTTGAAAAAATTAGCTAATAACAAGCATATCAGTATTTGAGTCGTAATTAAATATGAATATAAACAAATCTGAAATCTACAATCTAATATCTAAAATTATTGAATTCTCATCTCCCCTTCCGCCCCGAGCACTACCACATCGCGTCGTTTTAATTTTCCAGACAACACTAATTCTGCCAATTTATTTTCCACTCTTTCTTGCAAAGCGCGACGCATAGGACGAGCCCCAAATTCAGGGTCATAGCCAACTTTAGCCAAAAAATCTAAAGCCTCTGGCCCAACTTTAAGCTCAACTCCCTTGGCTTCCAATTCGGTTGCCACTTTATTTAACATTAAACCGGCAATTTTCCTGATTGCGTCTTCATCTAATTCCTTAAACAAGACAATGCCATCAAAACGATTTAAAAATTCCGGTTTAAAATACTGGCCTAATTCACCGTGCAAAAGATGTTCTTTCAGGGCGTCGGTAGATACCCCTTGGCGCAATTGCTCCTGCACATAAGCCGTGCCAGCGTTACTAGTGGCGATAAGAATTATATTGGTAAAGTCAACCACCCGACCCGAACTATCGGTTAAACGACCATCATCCATCACTTGCAAAAATAAATTTAAAATATCCTTGTCGGCTTTTTCCATTTCATCTAATAAAAGAAGGGCGAAAGGATGGTGGCGAACTGCTTCTGTTAAAATACCGCTCCCTTTTTCACCCGGAGCACCAATTAAACGGTAAATACTCGCTTTATCTTGATATTCGCTCATATCCAGCCGAATCATCCGTTCTTCCCCACCAAAATAAACACTAGCGATGGTTTTTGCCAATTCGGTTTTACCAACGCCAGTCGGACCTAAAAATAAAAAGTTGGCGATTGGCTTACTGGTGGAGCGAATTTCCGCGCGTGCGCGACGCAAAGCATTGGCCACTAGATCCACTGCTTCATTTTGACCAATTACGCGCTTATGCATTTCTTTTTCCAGATTTAAAAGTTTAGTGGATTCATCAGACCCAACCGCTGTTACGGGAATGTGAGTTTTTTCCGAGATAACTTCCGCTACTTCCTCACCAGTAATTAATGAGTTTGCTCCTTTTTTATTGTGGGTATAAGAGGCCACCTCCACCAGCACCTCCAAAGCACTGCCCGGCAACAAAACATCCTGAATAAATTTATGCGACAAATTTACGGCCTTGGCAATGGCATCATAAGAAAAAAAGACATTATTTTTATATTCAATACTTCCAACCTTTGACTCCAACACTTGAATCGCGCGATTATCGTCCAACTCCCCTATTTCTACTTTAGTAAATACATTGCCTAGGGCAGAACTGGAAACACTACGGGAAAAATCTTCGGTGGAAGTAGTGGCAATTGTTAAAAAATTTCCACCAGCCAATCTTTCGGCCAAAGAATTGGCTACATCTAAACCACCTTCCGCGCCGGCTGAAACGCCGATCAAATCATGAATATTGTGGATAAACAAAATCACATTGCCAGCTCGAGCAATTTCATTCATAATATTTAAAAGCCGTTCTACCGCTCCGGCCGGCGTAGTTCCGGCCAAAAGCGCTGAAGTGCTAAGTCGAATTAAACGTCTATCTTTTAATCTATCTGGCACATCTTCCGCTACCATTTTTTGGGCCAAACCCTCAACTATACTTTTTTTGCCCACACCCGACTCACCAACAAGAATCACATTCTGTCGGCCTCCCTCTACAATTCTAAAAATATTTTCAATTTCTACTTCGCGCGCCACGCAGGTATCTAAATGTCCAAATTGAGCCAACAGAGTCATGTCTTCGCTGAACTGATTTAAAAATGGGGTTTGCATAGCAGTCATGGCTTTATCCATACCTTTTTTGGAGCGGTGCCAAGCCGCCTTTCTAAACTGTTGATACTGACGATAAAGGCGCTCGCGAATGCGCACCCATTCCACCACATTTTTTAATTTTTGTTTATCAACATTTAAGCCATACAAAATATCTTGGCTGATTGCCGACTCCTTTACAACCGCCAAAAGCAGTTCGGTTACACTCACATAATCTTGATGAGAGGCGTATGATTCGTCATAGGCCGCAAATAACACTTGCTGAAAATCAGCCGATGGCAGTGGCATGCTTTTTTTATCACTGTTATTATCTTTGTCTGATTTAATGCTTTTTAATAATTGCGCCTGAATAACGCTTGCCGGAATTCCCAACCTGATAAAGACATTGGCAATGCGATTAAAAGACAAGAGAGCATAAAACAGATGCTCTGGTGTTAAAGATTTGTATTGATTTTTATCCGCCAAACGATAACTTTCACCTAAAACCATTTTGGCCTCATCAGTAAAAGAACGGGAAATATTAATATAATTAGAGCGCTTCATTTTCAAAACTTCCGGCCAATTATTTAACGCCAAAGATTCTTCCGGTCGCGGCATTTCATCATATGGGTGCTTTTCAACAAAGCCAGGATGGCGCTTTTGTCTAATAATCCGATACCAAAAATACAGCCAAGTTAGCGCGCCCAGCCAAAATAATGGTGACGACAAAAATATCATTTCTAAAACTTCTATCGTGGATTCGGTGGGAATTGATTTAGCTTCATACAAAGCCCAACCGAACCAAAACCAAAAATTAATCGCTACCAGAGCAACGGTTACCACCCGAATACGATTAAAAATCTGTCGACTACGATGCAAAGCTAAATGATATCGAGTGAGTGGAAAACCCCAATATAACCAATGCCCGCGCGCCATCATTCCCAGCCCCAAACCACCACACTGCGAACAGGCGCGCCAACCATTCTGGCCGGTAGATCGACAACTTTCGCAAATTAGTAAATTGAGCGGGAGATTTTTTTCAATAAACATACGCTAAGACCTTAGGGAAACAAAAAAACCAAAGACGACAATAATTGGTAGAGCCAGCCAAATAATCCATAAAAACAGCGACAATATTAACCACATTAAAAGGGCGAACATCCGCGCTAAAATTTGCACCGAACGCATAAAAAAAGAAATGATTCTGCCTTGCCAATCATACTGGCCATACATCGGAACAAAAATATTTCTAAGCCATAGTGCCGGTGCTAAATTGCGATTGCCCAACTTTAAAAAATCCCAACACCACAAAAGAGCCCGCTTGGCGCCGAGCGTATACCACCACAGCGGAAAATACCCAATATCCCAAAGTGCTTCCACCAATAAACGTTGTAAAACAAGAATATACATAAGATACAATTACTCGCTATGCTATAATTATATCATAATTTATAAATAATCGCTAACCTATAAACTTATTAACAGTCCCTTAACCGGTCTAACGCCATTTTTTCTCGCGTCGCCCCCAAATTCAATATAGTGATCAGCCAAAGCCGATTGCGCCACATCAACGTCTACTCGCTGTAGTTCAATTTTAAGATCGCTATGGTCTCGACCCAAGCGCTCTGCCAATAACGATGGCTCAATTACGCCAGCCATCGCTGAATCGGTAACAAAGACACTTATTGTACTACTAGGAAAACGCTCTTTGAGCGCGCGATATTTTTTAAGTACAGTCAAAATATGGTTAGTTAAAATAAATGGTGTTTTTGCATTACCATAAAGATGATCTAACACAAACGACATGCTTTGTGGACTATCTGGCGTAGTTCTAATTGGTTCTACAAACACAATTTGATCGGCGATACTACCTTTTTTATGTTGTGATTCGGTATTGCTATATATAAAGAATTTATTACTATCGCCAAAAGTAAGATCAGTATCGTTATTGGAACCGGCGCGTTTGCACGATAAACACTCGCGAATATTTTCAATAATTCCATTTAAATTATTAGTGCAGGTGCTCGTAATTGGCCGTTGGACTGTTTGAGAAGCAAAAATTCCGCTTATTTCAGCTATTTTTTGCACTAACACTGGATTTTTCCCCGCTAAATTTGCATTATTAATCTCTGCAAATTTCTTTTTTATTTTGTCTAAATCATTTTCTAATTTAACAACGCGTTTTCTAATTTGTTCCACATATTCTTGCAAATCTTCTTTTTCTCCCGGCTCTAATTTATCTTCTTTTTTTACTATTATATTATCCAAATAATCTAAATCATGAGTCAGCGCAAAAGCGCCGGAACTCGGTTTAAAATCTTCGCCTAACCGCTTAAATATCTCCATCACCCTCGCGGTTGGTATAAGAGCACGCCTTAATTCGTCAATGTCATGAACCGTTCCAGAATCTTCAACAAACTTATCAATGTTAGCGATCAAAGAAAATGTTTTGAGTCCATCTTGAAATAATTCTTTGAGGCATCCTGGGGTTAGTTCTAATTTATTATCAGAAATAATTTTTTTAATTTCATCTTGAATCGCCCGCTCTTCTTCGGTCAAAGTTATCGAGCGATCAGCCCGAGTAAGCCCTTGATAGGTTTTTGCAACAACTGCCCCCACCTTTTTATTGCCAAATTTTAGCACCAAAGCCAAACGATCTTTATCAATTTGATCGGGATATAAATCAGGGTCTTCTAAAGTTTTTAAATTAGCGATAATATTGCCGAGCTTCACATCTACTGTTTCCACATCTCCCATAGACATTTGAACAGTTTCGGTTTGTAATATATTCTGAAATTCCGCCATCTCCTCCGGCGGTATATTCAAACTTTCTGGTGTTAGCGGATTTAATTCGCGTCGTTTCATTAATATTTCGGCGATCTTTTGCGCGTATTTTGGGTTTAATAATTCGGCCGGATCAAAATCTTTATCCTGGCGGAATTCATCCCACTTATTATTAATAACTAATGCCAAAAACCAACCCAACATTCGCTCCTTATCTTCGTCGCGATCATTTAAATTAGCCAAATATAAAGTGATATTGGTAATAGAGCGAATATTGTCCGCTGTAAAATTCTCTGGAACGCGCACTATCCCAAATCTTTTTTTGAAAAGTTTTGTAATATTTTCTATTAATCTTGTTTTTAAATTGTCAAAATCAGCATCATCGTGCTCCTTCTTTTCGGAAAATGTGCGCAAGTCTCGCCTCACAGCTACCAGCTGACGCGGATTGTATTGCTGAACCGCTTCGCCAGAAACCAACTTAGTTTCGCTAATCACAGCCAGTTCAGCGCGAAATAAAGGAAAAATCTCCTCGTGAAATTTTCTTAATTCAGCTGGTTTTAGATGTTCAAAAATCTTTAAGAAATCCGCCAATAAGCTGGGCGCGGCCAAAACAACATCACTGCTGATATTATAAAAATCTGACCGATCGGTATTATCCCACCGCTCTTTATCAAATTGCTCTTCAATTACTTTCAAACCGAGCATAATTTCTTTTTTTGTCCGCGCCGGTCTATCCTTACCACCCAAGGCGACTAACAGCGGACTAATAAACAGAGCTAAAGCTTCTATCTGCGTTAATGGACCAGCCCCTTCACAGTTTTCAATAAACTTGGTTAATATTAATAAACGGGCGGAAATATGACCATTTTCTATTGACCGCAGACACTCTTGCCACAAAGATTGTAAACGCTTTAAACAAAAATCTTTATTTTCACCAGATTCAAATAATTTGATTACCAGGGGAGCAATTGAACTATTTACCGCCGGCAATTGAAAATCGTCAATAGTTGTGCGTATGAAAGCCAACAGAATTGGCATCCAATTATCATCATTTAATAACAGTTCGCCATCGGTTGGCTTAAAATTTCTTTCAACATCGCCAAATTCCCGCTTAACAATTTGTCTAACCGCGATAGTTGATTTTTCCGGTGAGACGCTTGATATTTGGGCCATCGCAGTGCCGAAAAAAATGTCAAGTTGATTATTATTAAGAGCAGACGCGCTAAATTCCGGCCATAACATCACATTTGCCAATAAATCACTTTTTTTATTATCATTAATCGCCCGGACGGGCCGACGAGTGTCTGCCTTTAACAGACCTAATTCCACCAAAGATGCCGCCACTGTCGTTGGTTCTCCGGATGAAACCGTAAACTGATCGGCCAAAACCGCTAATTGTTGCTCAAGCAGTTGCCGGTATTTTTCTTGACGATGCCAGTCGGAAATGTCACCCCTATTATTGATGAAATTTACCACTGCCAAATCGCGCTCTTCCGGTCTTAATTCTACTTTATTTTGAAGGGATAAATCTAACAAACCATAATTGTCGGAAGCCTGCGCGCCATTAATTATCCGGTTAATTATTTCGGGCCCAATTTGCACCGCCGGATGTCGCCAAGCAAAAAATTTGCTAAATGACAAAAATTGATTATCTCTAATAATCAACCAAAATTTTTCATTGTTAAAATATTTCGCTTCAATGTTGCTTGAACCCCAATTATGAACCCCGCCAAGTGCTGAAATAAACCGTGCGATTAAATCGGGACTTTTATATATAATATCCATAATCGGATCCACGTCGCCTTTATAAAAATCTGTAATCTTTTTCATTAAAATTAAATAGTAATTATCATCTCCCGAGCGCATTAAAAGCCGGCTGACAATATCAAAATTAAATTCCGGTATATCACGTCTATATACAAACATTTTCTCAACCAGATTTTCCACCTGATCCGCGCTAAGACCTAATTCATCAATCAATATTTTTCGATCGGAAAAAAGAGTCCAGTCATATTTTGTGCGAGAAATACGACTATCCAAGGTCTTATATGCTAACTCCGGAGATAAATCGCGTAAAACCTCCCAATCATCTGAAACAGTTTTTCCGCCCTCACCCAAAAGAGTCCCCACTAATTTTTGGTCGTTCTCTTTTAAAAAATCCTTAATATTGGCTAAACCCCACATCGTAATCGGCAAAATACTACGCGCGGACAAATTTGATAATGACTCCAATTGGTTTTCTAAATCAATAAAAAATAAATCATAAATAGATATTTCATACTGGTCTCCCAATAATTCTCTGGCCTTATGAACAAACGCGAACTTGCTGTTGGCATCTGGCCTGCTGACAAACTCCAATAGATGCTCCAAAGAAAAATGTCTTCCCAATATAATTCCGTGCGGAAAATTTGCAATCCCATCGGCTACCACACCGGTAATTCTATCACCCAAAATCGCAATTTCCTTCGGCTTCATTAAAAAAATATCACGCCGAAATATGCCTTGGCCACCTCCGGTGGTTGACATCATTTTTAACAACCATTCAAAATTCGGATGAATGGCTATGGCAATCGCTATTATTAAACGTTCATCGTGGTCGGTAAATTCATGTATTCCGATGCGTAAATCTATTTTTTCTAAATTGCTCAAAATGTTTGGCGGTAATTCCGCTAATAATTTCCACTGGCTGACCGTAAAAGATATATCTTCCCCTAAGCTCGGGGCATACTCGGCAATACGGGCATATAAAAACTTTGCCCGACTCTCCTCCCAGGTATGGGGTGACCCGGCGTTAATGGCAACACGCTCACTGAAATGATCGTCTAATATTTGAACTTGACGCTCAACATCTGCTTCAACTTTAATTTCTTTAAAATAATTTTGAAAATCCCTCCAATCTATTTTATTAACATACTTTCTGACTTTTTTTAATATTAGTTCACAATCTCGCGCTTTACCGCTCCTCCAAAAAACTGCGCATTTCGCTATATCGTAATCAAGCTTAAATTCAAAGTTAGAATAAAATTCCATAAATTGTTTTAAATCCGCTTCTGACAAATCAAGTAACGCCCGGACAGCTGCTCCGACAAAAGACCACACCTCAATATGCTCTGGTTTAAAAAACCAGGGATTATTTTGATACGCACGCAATATTAACTTTGGATCAGGCGGTGACTCAATCTTTTGGTTGCTTAATAAATTTAAAGCAACTAATAAATCGTTACAATCTTGGTCGCTTAAATTGACCGGAAATTCATACCGATCAACAAAATAGCGCCAATAGAGAGGACTTTCTAATATTTTATTTGGTATCTCAACCATTCTTCTGGGCGCTGGCCGATTGGACGTCAAGAGATTTTGCAAAATTAACTTATTTTCACGCACCTTTTCCCAAACGATATCCGGCATTGAAAAAATAACCTCTCCCCATCTTTGATTAAAGGGGCCAGATATTTGTAATAATTTTTTAACCGCCCCCACTCTACCGCTTGCGCGTTCAACTTCCGATTCGGTCGGAGCTGAAGAAATACTTGAGGCGTTAAACCAACCGGTCAAAATATACATCTGCACAGACATTTCTACTTCAGCTTCAGAAAATTTTGGGTCTATTCTTGCTAAGTCAGCTAAATTACACCGACCATTATATTTTTCAAAAAAGCGCGCGGCCTGAATCATTTTATTAGTATCATACTCACAAAAAATTGTGGGAGTGTTCGGGTATCTAAAGTCAAAGGAAATTTTGCCACCACTTGAGCTTTCAAAAAACAATCCTGGCAGGCCATTATCAACTAACTCAATTAATTTATTAATAAACTTCACGCGAATATTGCCGGCTAAATCTGTGCTCAAACCCGCGAACAGACTCCAACAGTCAGGCCTGCCGAGCATTAGTTTAATCTCAGGTAAATAAAACGACCGGCTTTGATCCCCAATTAGCGTCAATAATTCTTTAATTTTTTGGCCATCTCCGCTTTCAACCAAATCATAAATTTCTTGTTGATTATCAACTAAACTCATGACACGCTTTAAATACCAATACAATTCTTGCTGGCCGGTTGATAATAAACTGAATTTGGCAATCTGCTCCATTTTATTGCCACCAAAATCAAGAATTGCATTATTAGCGGCTATCATCAAACCCTCAATTAGTGGTAAATCAAAACAATCGCCGGATTTAATTTTATTACTCATGTCTCCGCTTATCCACTGTCGTATTACTTCTTGATGCCTAATAGACAACCCACTAAACCGGAGAACAGATTCGGTATTTTTTGCAAATACTCCGCGACAATATTCACCAAATTCAAATAAGCTCTTAGTGGAAGCAGTATCGCGTTTTAATAATCTATCGCCAAATACAAAATAACCGGCATGTTCATCTTGAGAAACTTTTAAAAACTCAATAATATCATCACCGGGATATTGAGAAGCTCTTTCGTAAAAAGACCAAGCCACCAATAATTTATCCGCCCCATCAAAATAAGGCGTAAAACCCAACTTAGCGCATTTTTCCACGCCCCTTTCAATCATCCCAAAATGCTTGGGGTCTAACTGGCTCGCATAGCAAATAAAATCATTAAGAGTAAACTTATTTGCCGAATTTGTTAATTTACAAAATCTGATAAAATTTTTAGCTTTTTTTTCATCTATGCTATAGCCCGTGGGGGATTTTGGCATTGGACAAGGCAAAAGTAGATTTAATATATCACTGCGAAATTTTTCAGGTATTAATTCAACCGCTTCCCAAAACCCAGAATAAATCATTTCAACATTGCCAACAATTCCTTCTTCGGCAAACTTAGTTTTATTTCCATACCTATCGGTACGTTCTTCTGCCCCGCGCAACTCTTCCAAAGCGGGCAGATGTCTTCTCCAAGCTTCAGGCAAACTTTTTAAATTGCCAAAGTCCGCCTGTTTCGCCCCTGAGTTGTTTAAACTCATCCTCAACTCGTTAAAATTCGTCTTAGTTAATAGTGCTCTTGCCTTACTTCTACCATAAATCCAGAAAGACGTAAACAAATAACCCAAATTCTTTTGATTTGATGTTAATAAACTAATTTCTACAGTATCAAAATCAGATTCGGCCGCCAGTACTAAAATTGTATAAACATCATCCCAACTTTCTACAATTTGATTGCCAGCTTTTTCCCAAGCTACTTTGCGTTCTGGTGGGGAAAATTCATCGGCAATTCTAACTAAAACATCAACATCGTGCGTAAAATCAAATTTTTTTTCATCAATATAATCAAAATGTTTTATGTATACCTCGCAGGCCTCCGGGTGCTCCAAAAATAACGGCACTAACACAGCGCGTTTTTCATGAGATAATATGGCCGGCCAATTTTCTCTGCTTGAAACAGGACGGCCGGGACCATCATATACACCTCTGGCTTTAAATGAATACCAACTATTAACAATTTTGTTCTGAGTTTCACTATTAAAATCTCCCAGACCATTAAGCGCGATTGAATTTTGTTCCGACAAAAAAAACTCCCACGGACTCAATATCTTGGCTATATTTTTTTCAAAATAATTTTCACATTCATCTAAAAGAATGCGACGTGTTCCGATTTGACTAGCAACAATTGAAGAAAAATGGTCAAGTATCTTTTTTTTGTTTACAAAAACTGAATACGAGAAATTATCTGACTTATCAATGGATTCAAATAATGGGCTTAATAAACATTTTGCCATCTCCGGCAGAATATGATTTTTATCTCGCTGCCAATGAACAGGCAGGCGATCATATAGCGCTAACAATCTTTCAAAACCATCGGTAGCGGAATATTGCCTAATCTCATTAAGCACCCGATTATAAAGTAAGTTGGTAATATTATCAAGAATTTCAATTTTTGCGTCTAGAGCGCGATCATAATAATCAAAACAAATTTCAACGCGAGTCGTGGGATCATTTAAAACTCTCTCAAATTTGATCATCAATTCAGAGCTATCAAGATTTTCTAAATTTTCCTCACTTGCCTCATCTTTAATTTTGTATTTTTTTTCAAACCAATCGGCTATAACACTTTCCAGCCATGAAAACGGTTTGTTAATTATATCAGCAAGTTGCGTTAAAAAAGATTTTTTTAAACGCGCCGATTCTCCTTTAAGCGCTCGCAATTTAACAATTAATTGTTTGGCCTCGGACCCCATTGCGCCCTCTGTTTCGGGCTCAATTCGTCTAATGAGTTCGTCTAACCTTTGCTCAAAAGTCCCAGCCGATGAAATTGCTTCTGTCGCTAATTCCAGAGCATCTGGTTTAATACCCTCAACCTCAATAATAGGCGCTTCATCGCCCCTTTTCTCCTCTGTAGCTAAAGATTGTTTACTCTCTTTTTTGGCAGACATAATACTATGTCTCATCACTTAAATCTTTTATTTGCTCCTTCAAATAAAGCTGTTTCTTGTCATCATATTCTTTAAGAATTTTAATCTCCTGTTCTCGCAATTTATTTAATTCATCAAAAAACCAAGTTCTTAGCTTTTCTATATCATCTGTCTCTGCCTTTCTTTTTGCTTTACGCGCGGGCATAAATTGGATAAAATTTATAACTTAACATTACTATTATATACTAAATTCTCAATTTAAACAAAAAACCCCTAAAATTGGGGTTTAAATTTAATATTATTTAGAAACTAGCGCAAAGCAACTACCGCTGATACCGGAGATAATTTTTTAACTGATGCTACGGCCACCATATTGAATTCAGGTAATCGCTCTTTGACATATACTAATGAACTGTAATTGGCCACTTGGACCTCTAAACTCCTAATCTCATCGGATAGTTCAGCGTTTGATTTTTCCAAATTGGATATTTGATACCCGGCCGCGGCCGTATTACCGGTTTGAAATAAATATAACAAGCCAAAAACGAAAATACATCCAACCAGGCCAACACGCATCCCAAGACCGGAAATCCAAGCCGGCATTTCAAAACTGGTAAGAGCATTTGTAAATCCATTGTAATGATTTTGTAAGTGGTGTTTTAATGTCATAGAACCACGAATTTTATTCACGAATCAACACGAATATTGATGGTGATTTATTTATTAATTTAAAAATACTATATTTTTTCCGCAATACGCAACTTGGCGCTTCGTGAACTGGGGTTAGGGCCAATTTCCGCCTCGGTCGCTACTATTGGTTTTTTATTTATTAATTTAATTTGTTTACTTTCGGTTTTCTGAAAAAACTGCTTTACAATCCGATCTTCCAACGAATGAAATGAAATTACCGCCAATCTGCCACCTGGTGCCAAAATTTTAACAGCCACTGGCAAGGTATTTTTTAAAACTTCCAACTCTTTGTTAACGGCAATTCGTAAGGCCTGAAATACTTTTGTTGCCGGGTGAAGTCCTCCCACCCAAGGAATGTCTTTGACGGTGTGCAATTTTGCGCGGTAAACTTGTAGTACTATCTCACTTAACTCGCCTGATCGCTCGATCCGAGCGTTAGAACGACTTGTAACAATCGCATCGGCAATTTCTTCTGATAGCCCTTCTTCGCCTAATCTTTTGAAAGTTTCACTTAGTTCTTTTTTTGTTAGACTATTAACTAGGTCGGAAGCTGTAGGAGTGTTGGCGTTGGGATCAAACCGCATATCAAGCAGCTCATCGGCCTTAAAACTAAATCCTCGACCTCTTTCTTCAAACTGCGGCGTGGACCAACCCAAGTCCATTAAAATTGCGTCCACCTCGCCCATTTTATTTTCTAATGCAATTTCTTCTAAATTTACAAAATTCCCTCTGCTAAAAATCACTCGCTCGCCAAATCGATATAAATTTCGTTTCGCGCGCAAAAGTGATTCCGGATCGGTATCAATCGCTAATAATATTCCAGTTGGTCCGATTTTTTCTAAAATTGCCTCACTGTGCCCACCATCCCCGACCGTGCAATCAATTACCTTGGAACCATTTTTCAGACTTAAAGAGTCAACAACTTCGTTTAATAATACTGGAATATGCCGCATATCTCATAAATCTAAAATTAATTGACTCGCTATGTCTGAAATCAGAAATCTACAATCTGCAATTATTACACCCCTAATTCTGCCATCTTTTCCGCAATTTCATTACTGTTAGTTTCGGTTCGTGTCTTATACTCATTCCATTTCGATTCATCCCAGATTTCAACGCGACTGTAAAGTCCGGCCACAGTCACATTCTTTTTTAAGCCGGCAAAAGTTCGCAAATATTCCGGCAAAACCGCTCGGCCTTGTTTATCAACTTCCAAATCCATCGCTCCGGCAAGCATGAAACGAGAAAAAGAGCGACTATTAGATTGAGCGAAGGGCAAAGCGGATAATTTGCCGGCAAATTTTACCCATTCAGCTTTCGTGAATAAAAATAAACAATTATCCAAACCACGCGTAACAATCGCCCCCTTTTTCAATTCATTGCGAAATTTAACCGGTATAGCTAATCGGCCTTTATCATCCAAATTGTGCGCGTATTCACCAATAAACATACCCAAGTTAAAAAGTTCGTAAAATTAAAAGTATATAAAGTTCAAAAACAGCGTAGTGTTTGTTTTATAATTTCTCCACTTTTCCCCACCTGTATCCATTTTACACCACTTCAAAACACCTGTCAACATTTTTTGCCATTTTAAATACAATAATTTTTGGCTAAGATATAACAAAAAACCCGCCGAATCGGCGGGTTGTGGATATCTTGTGACACTATTACGATTATTTTATGTTATACCTTAACTTTTAATCCTAAATCAACTACCGTGCCTTTCACGCCCAATTCATCCTTGAGAAGTTTGACCATAGCTTCAGCCGGGACAGGCTCACCATGATTAAAATAAACCTTCTTGGGCAATGTAGGAGCTCCCCCGATCCAATCTAGTAATTTTTCCTGATCAGCATGAGCCGACAAAGCACCAATCGCTTTTACCTGGCAATGAACCTGCACCGATTCTCCTAAAAAATGAACCGGCGACTCGCCGTCCAAAATCTTTCTCCCCAAGGTGCCGTGCGCCTGATAACCTATGAACAAAAGCGTATTTTTCGGATCAGATAAATACCTTAAAGCGTGATAGATAATTCGCCCACCATTCATCATACCGGCCCCAGCAATAATAATTTTAGGGCTTGGCGCGGAATTTATTAATTTTGAATCTTCACGGGACAAACACATTTTTAATCCGGGAAAATTAAACAGGTCATCATCCATTTTCAAAAGTTTGGTAGCGGCTTCATCGTAATACTGGGGAAAGTGCCGATAAACCGCCGTGGCTTTAATCGCAAGCGGACTATCTAAAAAAATTGGTACACGTGGTAAGCGCTTCTGCCTATCCACTAAATCATTTAAATCATACAAAAGTTCTTGGGTGCGCTCCAAAGAAAATGACGGAATCATTAAAGTGCCCCCTCTGTCAATTGCCTCTTTAACCATTTTTTCAATATATCCTTGGCGATCAAACTCGCGTTCATGCAAACGATCGCCGTAGGTTGATTCGCAAACAAGTGCATCTATATCCGCCGGTAGTTGGTCGGTTTCGCGAATAATCGGCATTTTTGTATTACCGACGTCTCCCGAAAATACGACCCGCTTGCCTTCTGACACAATTTCGGCGAAAGCGGCGCCAAAAATATGACCGGCATCACGCAGTTTAATTTTAACTTTTTTAGAAGCACCAAACTCCAAATCTTCGTAATAATCCAAGGGTGCGAAACGTGCCATCGTCGCGGTAATATCATTGTCACTATATAAAACTGGTGATCCATAATTAATGGCATTGTGCTCCATAACCGAAACGGCATCCTCTAATATTAACCCAGCTAATTCCAAAGTGGCAGGCGTTGCATAAATAGAACCTTTAAAACCACCCTTAACCAAAAGTGGCAAACGACCAACATGATCTAAGTGCGAATGTGTTACTACCACTGCATCTAAGGTAGCTGGATCAAAAGGAAGTGGTTCTGCATTTTGAGCTTCAAGCTCACGCCCACCCTGAAACATTCCGCAGTCCACCAAAATTCTTAATCCACCCGCTTCTACTAAGCTACAAGAGCCAGTAACAACGCGCGCGGCACCAAAAAAAGTAATATTCATAATTAAGCTTAATAAATTGAATCTATTAATTATACCAGATAAAGTACGGCTATACAAATTAATAAAAATTTGATATAATATGATTATAACCTAAATTAAAGATTAAAAAAAACCCGCCAATTGGCAGGCAGGTCTGAAATATAATTATGGTTCGTCGTAACTTAGATGACATTAAAATTGTTGAGCCTCCGCTCAACGAATTAACTAATCGCTCATCTCATAAACGCGCCTGTGTAACCGGCTGCGGTTGTATTGTATTTCTAATAATTGCAGTGGCGATTGGCTTGAAAATTTACATCGGTCCTGGACCCCAAACTCTTAAAATTGTTCCGCAAAATTTTCCAGCTGACATTCCGATTTATGACCGTGATAATATCCAAGAGATTACTTTTATATCCGGGCGTTATAAAAACCGCGGCATTGAAGTGGCAGCTTTTTTCCCTAAAATAATTTTGTCACCTCTTCTATTAAAGCTAAGTGGTCAACAACAAACATCAACTGACGCCAATGATAAGCCAACCACACTAAAAAGTTTGTGGCAAATAATAACTACTCCGGTCGGAGATCATAAGGATACTATTCAAATTGAATGGCAAAATTTAAATACTGACTACGACTTTATCAATTCTTACTACAAAAAAGAAATGATAAAAAACAGTTTTAACATTGATCAAGAATCGGAAGGAACAAAACTTATGCAATTCTCGTTCACACGCGCCGACGGCTTGTCTGGATCTTTTTATGTTACCGGCCGAGACGACGGCCGTGGGACCGCTTATGCGATTTTGACCGTCAATCTGCCAATTTATAATCCGTAAACATGTTTAAAATTTTTCACTCTTCTTATAAAACTGTAACGGCTGCCGCCCTCATGCTTTCAGGGGCGACTTTAGTTTCCAGATTCGTCGGCATTGTCCGCGACCGTGTTTTAGCTCACCAATTTGGAGCTGGACAAATTATGGATGCATATTACGCCGCTTTTAAGGTGCCCGATCTAATATATAACCTACTTATTGTAGGCGCGCTCACAGCCGGTTTTATTCCGACCTTTACTAAATTATTGCAAAAAAACGATAAAAATCCAGCATGGAAATTAGCCAATAATCTTATCAATATTCTGGGTTTATCCTTAATTGTTTTGTGTGGAACAGGCGCGATTTTTGCCCCATATCTGGCGCATTATGTCGCTCCTGGGTTTGTCGGCGAAAACCTGGCACGCGTAGCATCTTATACCAGAATTATGTTTTTATCGCCAGTGATTTTGGGCGTATCAATGATTATGGGCGGAATTTTACAATCACTACGACGTTTTACAATATATTCCTTGGCGCCGATTTTTTATAACTTAGGTATTATTATCGGAGCGGTTTTCTTAGTTCCAATTTGGGGAGATATTGGTTTAGCTTGGGGAGTAATTTTGGGAGCCCTCTTGCACTGTACTGTTCAACTCTACGGAGCCATACACACGGGCTGGCGCTGGCACTGGAAGTTTGACCTTAAAGACCACGATACCAAAATTGTATGGAAGTTAATGATACCGCGCACCCTCGGGGTAGCGGCGACCCAAGTGGGACAGGTGGCATTCACAATGATTGCCACTCTTTTACCGATTGGAAGTGTGGCGGTTTTTAACTACGCCAATAATTTACAGGGCTTTCCAGTGGGAATTGTCGGGATTCCTTTTGCCCTGGCGGTGTTTCCCCTACTTTCGGAAGCGGTCGCTCAAAATGACCACAAAAAATTCATTGAATATGTTTCTGGCACAGCGCGAAAAATAATTTTTTTAATTTTACCTTTGATGATTTTACTACTTTTATTGCGCGCACAAATTGTGCGTGTAGTTTTGGGAAGCGGCGAGTTTGATTGGAACGCGACTGTTAGCACAGCTGATACTCTGGCCTTTTTTGCGCTCGGTCTCTTGGCTCAAGCGCTCATTCCCCTTTTAGCACGGGCATTTTACGCCTTGTCGGACACCAAAACCCCATTTATTTCCGGTGTGATCGCAGAGTTAATAGGCATTATTATGGCCTTATTACTATACAAACAATGGGGACCACCCGGGTTAGCCTTTGCTGTTACTTGCGCCGCCTCCCTAAACTTAATTTTCTTAACTGCCGCCTTCCGCAATCAAGCCAAAGGACTGGAAGAAGGCAAATTAATACCAATGCTGTTTAAAGCTAGCATTGCCGCACTTGCGATGGCTGTAGTTGTTCAATTTATTAAAACTCCTCTTGCGCAAATTTTCAATCAGGATTATTTTTGGGGAATATTTGGACAAGGGGCAGTCGCCGGAATTGTTGGGATTGCGGTTTACGGACTTTTGTGCTATGTTTTAAAAATTCCAGAATTTATGGATTTAGTCGGTTCACTTAAAAAACGCCTATTAAAAACAGAGAATATGCCAAACGACGAAGGTTTGGGACTTATTGATTAACATTTATTTTATTTAACATGCGAGACAGAATAGGACAATTTTGTCATCTGCACGGTAATATTTTGCCGTGCGCATCTTGTGCCGAAAGTGAAAATAAAGAAGACGAAAAAAATACGGCCGCTGACGAATACCGAAAACAGTTTAGTGGCGAAGACAAAAGTGTTCATCTTTTTGGCGACAATATTGCTTTTCAAGAAAAAAAATCCGGTCTTAGCCAACAATTTTTAAAAGAAGTCATGGGGCTTTTATCTCCGCATTTAGCAAAATGGTTCAAAGGCAATAAAAAACTTGTCTGTCATTCTGGTCAATCCACAGAAACAAAAGGCGCAACTGGAGTGCACGATGACTACGGAATGCATTCTGTTTTAAAAATTGAGTTAACCGGAGAACAATTTCACGAAATTGCAGTCAACAGCACGAACATCCGAGACGTCCGTTTGTTGACTGAGGTCTTAATGCATGAAATCGGACATTCCGTAGAGAATCGTTTAAGTGAAATTGCAGACCAAAATGGATTTGAATTGAGTGAAAATAAACATCGCTGGCCCGATTTAATCGCAATGCAAGTTCTATATCCCGAAAAATTAACTACTATAAACACAACCTTAAATACAAAAGTTAGGGACACTTTAATGGCAGTAAAAATATTGGGCGACGGCATTGGGGACGATAAATTAAGAACAGAAATAGAACAGGCAATTGCTAATGAAAGAAAAAAGAAATTAATGATTTTACAAGATATTCAAGCACAGCACCCAGGGGCAAGTTGGACTGATACGCCCGATTATTTTTTAGAAAATTTTGACAATACCAGAACTTTTTTTTATCAAAATACACTTGATTCAATGATTGAAGAAGGTAATACAGCACCATAATTTATGAATAATAATATCCGTAATTTCTGCATTATCGCTCATATCGATCACGGGAAAAGCACTCTCGCAGATCGCTTTTTGGAATTTACCCATACCGTGTCGGACCGCGATATGAAATCACAGTTGTTAGATTCAATGGATTTGGAACGCGAACGCGGCATTACTATCAAATTAACACCAGTGCGAATGGACTATCAAAATTATATACTTAATTTGATTGATACTCCCGGACATGTTGATTTTAATTACGAAGTTTCGCGCTCACTGGCCGCCGTGGAAGGCGCGGTACTTTTAGTGGACGCGACCCAAGGTGTCCAGGCTCAAACTATCGGCAATTTATATTTGGCATTGGAACAAAATTTAACAATTATTCCGGTAATTAATAAAATTGATATGCCGGCCGCGGATATTAAAAAAACGACTGCGGAAATAATTCACTTAATTGGTTGCGAAGAAAAGGATATTTTGCTGGCCTCGGGTAAAACTGGCCAAGGGGTAAAAGAAATTTTAGAAACGATTATCGCTCGCGTCCCGCCCCCAGCCGAACATGGTAATTCCCCGACGCGCGCGTTAATTTTTGACTCTGAATACAACACCTACAAAGGCGTAGTCGCGTCAGTACGAGTGGTAGATGGTGAATTAAAAAAAGGTGATAAAATTTTACTAATGGGCACGGCCGCGATCGCGGAAATTTTAGAAATTGGATATTATCGCCCCAAATTTGTACCGGCCACCATTCTCAAAAATGGTGAAATTGGTTATGTAGTTACTGGACTTAAAACCGTAGTGGAATGCCGTGTCGGTGACACCATTACCACTTTAACCGATACTGCTAATCTGATCGGCGCCGCCTCAAGTCCCCTACCTGGATATAAAGAAGTTGTGCCCATGGTTTTTGCCGGAATATTTCCGAGCGAAGGTGATGCTTATGGCGATTTGCGCGAAGCCATTGAGAAGTTAAAGCTAAATGACTCTTCTTTGTTTTATGAACCGGAGCGTTCAGCCGCTTTGGGCTTTGGTTTTCGCTGTGGTTTTTTGGGAATGTTACATCTAGATATTTTTCAGGAACGATTGAAACGCGAGCATGATTTAAGTGTTGTAATTACTACCCCAAGCGTGGCTTATAACATCATTAAAAATAACAGCGAACAAATTACTATTCATAGCCCTCAAGAAATGCCCGACCCGAGCGCTATCGCTGAAATTTCCGAACCTTGGATGAACTTAGATATTATCACCCCCAAGGCCTATGTCGGCAATATCATGGGGCTCATTGCTGAACGCAAAGGGCGTTATATGAATACAGAATATCTGAGTACTGGCGCGGACCAAAGAGCCCTATTGCATTACCAAATCCCCCTTGCTTCCCTTGTAACCGACTTTTATGATAAACTAAAGACATTGACCTCTGGTTATGCTTCAATGAATTATGAATATCGCGGTTACGAAAAAACCGATGTAGTAAAATTAGATGTTTTAGTGGCTGAAGAGCCAGTGGAGGCACTATCAGTATTAGTTTGGCGTGATGAGGCGTTTCACGCAGGGAAAAAAATTGTGGAGTCACTAAAAGAGGCCCTCCCCCGTCAACAGTTTGAAGTAAAAATTCAAGCAGCGATCGGTGGCAAAGTGATCGCAGCCGAACGCCTATCGGCCCTGCGCAAAGATGTGATTGCCACGATGTCGGGCGGAGATTATTCCCGCAAACGTAAATTATTAGAAAAACAGAAAAAAGGCAAGAAAAAAATGAAAGCGCGCGGTATCGGCAAAGTGGAAATACCAAGTGAGGCGTATTTGGCAGTGCTTAAGCGATAAATTGTTAAATAGTTAAATGAGTAATTACCAAAATATCACATCATATTAATTATAGAATTAATTCTATAATTAATAATAGAATTAAATATAAATATTTGCTAAACCGCTCAATTGTTTATCTAAAGATCAATCTGTATGCAAAACTTTATAAATTTTATTATCACCGGTGGCACGATCGATTCATACTACAATCCAATAAAAGCAAAGGTCATCCCGTATAATCATTCTTCTATCCCCAACTTTATTCCTCTTTTGAAGTTGTACGAAAAAAGTATATTTACAGAAGTGTTCATGAAGGACAGTCGCGATATAAACAGTAATGACAGAAAAAAAATACTTAATGCGACTAAAAATAGTAAAACAAAAAGGATTATTATAACTCACGGTAGTTATACAATAGTCAAAACCGCAAAATATTTACAACAAAAATTGAGCAGAATGGATAAAACAATTATATTTGTTTGCTCTATGATTCCACTAACGGGAATCACACCCACTGACGCTGGTTTTAATTTAGGATATGCTGTCGCAAAATCACAAGACCTAAAACCAGGGATCTATATTTGTATGAACGGCAGAATATTTGACCCAAATGAGGTAGTAAAGATTCTTTCAGAAGGTAGGTTCGGATCAATTTATACTAAATAAACATATGAAACACAAAACCATAAAATCACTTTGGACAGTAGTCGCAATAATCGGCATCTTGGCAATGTTATTTTTTACAATGTTGCCGATATTCCAGTAAAAATTCACCAAGACCTAATTCGCTAATTAACTAATAAAATTTCAAATTCCTAAAGTGTAAGAATCAGCGGCGTTGTTTATATTCCGCTTGGACG
>MFRE01000015.1:52583-61821 GCA_001784475.1 Candidatus Magasanikbacteria bacterium RIFOXYD2_FULL_41_14 | reverse complement strand
GCTGAGCTCTCCCGCAACAACAAAATTCACATATAACGGACAAGCGACTAAACTATATATAACGCTCTGAGTTTTTACACCTAAAGTATTATAATATTTTTGAATTCAGTATTTTATTAGCGAATTAGTTAATTTTCACCTTATGCACATCTTACGCAAATATCAGCTAGACGTTATATTTCTGTTTTTTGCGCTTATGCTTTTGCTCTGGTCTTTTTTTGATGCTCTTAAATACTTAGGGGCTGACCCGCATACTTATGAGTGGTATGCAGCCGGGCCACTTTTGGTCTTTTACTGCGTATTTATTTGGCAAACCAGAGCCAAGGTGAGTTTGGCCGAAAGGCGAGCTCTCACCAGCAAATCTATGGCCTATTGGCTGTCACTGGGAATTATGCTATTTCTCACCTATGATGCGCCAGTGGCCGCCGTGGACTATTGGAGTGTACGCGTTTTTTTCATAATTTTCACTCTGCTTTTGGCTGATTCTTATTGGAATTTCAAAACTATCAGCATGCGCTGTTTGGGCAGAGAAAAGGATAAATGCTAAAACATGAATAAAGATAAAAAATGGAACATTTTACCGGCTCCCAGCGAAGAATTTTTAAACGCTTTCCCAGAACTACCGCCGATTGTGGCACGCTTACTTTGGAACCGAAATTTACGCGAACAAAAACAAATTGATGAGTTTTTAAATCCTGACTACTCGTCTGATCTCCACGACCCCTATTTATTCCGCGACATGAAAACAGCCGTGGATATTTTGTTTGACGCAATTCAAAATAATAAACGAATTATAGTGCACGGCGACTACGATGCCGACGGTGTTTGCGCGGCCGCGCTTCTCGTCAATACTTTAAAAAAATTAGGCCATAATAATGTCGGCGTATTTCTACCCCACCGCGAAACAGATGGCTATGGCTTAAATTCCAAAACAGTAAATTATCTCGCCGAACAAAAAACCGACATTATTATTACTTGCGACTGCGGCATAAGCAATACTGAGGAAATAAAATTGGCAAAACAAAAAGGAATAAAAGTGATTATCACCGACCACCACACCATTCCGCCTGAACTGCCCCCGGCCGATGCCATTATTCACCCGCTTGTTACTGGTGAAACCTACCCCGATAAAGGACTATCCGGCGGTGGTGTTGCTTTTAAATTAATGCAAGGGTTACTCGCGCGCCACCACATGAACAACGAACTACTGCCGGACGGACAAACGCACGAGGCCTTTGAAAAATGGCAACTGGACCTGGCTTCCATCTCCACTGTGGGTGATATGGTGCCATTAGTTGGAGAATCCCGCACAATTGTGCGTTACGGATTAACGGTAATAAATAAAACTAGAAATCTAGGATTAAAATATCTACTGCAAATTGCTGGCATCAACGATGAAAATAATAACCCCAAACGCGGCGAGATTACAACCGAAACCTTATCATTCCAAGTAGTACCACGCATCAACGCCGCTGGACGCATGGACCACGCCAATGTCGCCTTTGAGCTTTTAACCGCTACTGATGAGGTCGAGGCCAAGCGCCTGGCGGAAAAACTTAACAAAAACAACTTGGACCGGCAAAAATTAACTGAACAAATTGTAAACACCGCGCGCGCTCAAATCCGACAAAATTCAGCTGATACTGATCCAATCCTATTCGCCTATGACCCGACTTGGATTACCGGGATTTTGGGGCTAATTGCCGGCAAAATTAAAGATGAATTTAACAAACCCACCATTATCATGGGAAAAAATAGCGGTGAAATTACTGGCTCCGGACGTAGTATTCCCGAATTTAACATGATTGGTGCCTTACAAAAAATACCACAATTTTTTCATAAATTTGGTGGACACCCGATGGCCTGTGGTTTTTCTTTAGAATCAGAAAAAAAACTTGACAAATTCAAATCCGCTCTTAAAAAATTAGCACTTAAAGATATTGCCGATACTACCAAATTAATCCCGACTATAAATATTGACGCGGAAGTAAATTTGGAGGATATTCACTGGGAATTATATGATATACTTCAAAAATTTGAACCTTTCGGGCAAAAGAATGAAGAACCAAAGTACGTCGCGAGTGGCCTGACGATTGTCAGTGTTGACCCGGTTGGTCAAACCGGCAAGCATTTGCGTCTGATGGTAAAACACAACAACCACATTACCCGCAAAACAATTGGCTTTGGTCTGGGAGACACCAATAAACACCCAGCGGATTGGGGTAAAAACTTGAAGGCCAGTGATAAAATTGATCTGGTATTTACTGTCGGGGTAAATGAATGGAATGGTAACCGCGAATTACAGTTAAAAATTATAGATATAAGAAAATCCTCCAAATGATCTGTCAAATGGAGGATTTTTTAAATTTAATTCGATAATAAAGGATCCTTCAACTCGCTTGGCTCGCTCAAGATGACAGTCCACGCGAATGACCTGTCACTTCTTTTTCTAATTGCGACCATTTTTTCTTTAAACGTTTTACCAAGATCGACTTCATGTCACCGGCTAATTCTTTTCTAGCGCCATATTCCTCTACGGCCCGCTCTACCAAGGCGTCGTACATCTCTTTG
This sequence comes from Candidatus Magasanikbacteria bacterium RIFOXYD2_FULL_41_14, assembly GCA_001784475.1. Lineage (GTDB taxonomy): Bacteria > Patescibacteriota > Patescibacteriia > Magasanikbacterales > GWA2-37-8 > XYD2-FULL-41-14. The sequence continues at coordinate 59,250 of MFRE01000015.1, read as the reverse complement.
GTTGGTCCATCCAACTGTTTAATGCTCGCCTTTAATTCATCATATAATGGTTCCAAATGAGCCATCAGCTTTGCGCGCATTTCTTTGCCTTTCGGCGTGGCATTAAGCCACATCGTAACAGCACCGACGAGACCACCGAGTAGAAGTCCGCGTTTAAAATTGCCCATATTAAATTTGGTTAATGTATTATCTGACTATTTGCATTCAGCCGCAGTGGCGCCACTGCCGGTTGTCCAACCAAACCCAGAATCAAAATTAACATTGGTGAGAGTTTGTGAACATTCCGCAGGGGCATTTTCAAACCCGGCGCAAATCGCTTGCTTCACCGCTTCTGATGTGCGACCAACTTGGGCTTCTACACCATTAATGATAAGCGTGGGCGACCCCTGTACGCCGTATTTTTCGTTCAAATCGGCATGAACAGGATAAATTGGATAACGACCAGAAAGCCATGAGCTCTGATCATCGTATTTTGCGGTTATTCCGAATTGCTTGTCAGTTGAAGCTACACAGGAACTCACTTTGCTCTCATTCACACCAGCTTCTTTCAAACAGGCCACGTAATCATCCTTGCCAGAAAAACATTCTAAATAGGCTATTAATTTTGTCGGCTGATCTTTGCCAATACAATATTGACGAGTATTTTCATCTACCTCTTTTTTACCATGCATGGCATAATCAACATATTTCACGGACATATCCGCTTTACTGCCCAAGAGTTTCCAAGCGGCTAAATATGCTTTTTGCATTTGCAAACCATATGGACAATAACTCATTACGAACAGCTCCACTACCGGTTTAGCCGTTTTTGGAATATTAGCTGGCGGAGTGGTCGGTGCTTGAGCGGCTGGCTGACCGGACGCATCATAGGCAACAACTGCCGATCCGCCGAGTTTGATTTTACCTCCGAAAACAAGGCCGAGCATTACAAAAAAACCAATGGTACACAATACTAATAGCCCGCCTACCCCCCCAAAAATCATTGCACTTTTTGAATCTAAAAGCTCAAAGAAAGACTTTTTTTCTTCCATAGAAAATAAATAATAATAAACTGGGAAAAAGCAATTAGGTGATTACTTACCCATTAAATAATTATACATCAGAATCAAATTATCGGCAACACCTTCCACTGGCATCGGGTGGGGATAATTCACATTGTCCTTTTTGTCAATGTTCACCCTAAAAATATGAGTAGAACCTGCCAAACGCTCCGTTTCATTGTTAGTGGACTTTTTGGGCTCAATCAACAATATAGCTTCTGCTCGGAAAAATAATTTAGGTAGATAAAATTGATTATAAAAATGAATATAAATTGAAAAAAAATCAACAATACGAACCGGACGATGATGAGTGACAAGAAAGTGGGCGTCAGGACGCGATTTAACAAAATTTATAATATCCCTACCTCCACCTAAAAATGGAGTGTGCAAATGAATAATTTCTCGCTCGGGTGGTTTAATAGTACGAACAATACTCTCGGTTACAACCGCAACCGAGTCGGCATGGTCATATTCAACCGAGGGAGCGGCCGCAGCTACCTGCCGCTTTACTTCTCGAGTTGGTGTTTCGTATTGCAATGTCAAAACAGTCGCGTCAATCCCCCGCTCGTTTAATTCTTCCACCCAGGAAAATACTCGGTCACGAATATCGTCAAAATAATTAAAAGCGGAAGGTGCGATGTGAATTACTTTCATAGAGAGATTTCTTTAACCCAAATCATATGCCAATTCGGCGAAGGGAGCAATTGCAGTGCATATGATTCACAGTAAACCGCGGAATTAACCGCGCGTTTTAAAAACTTTAAGAAAGTGGCATGCCGTGATTTATCAAGGTTGGCAAAAAAATACTCATTATTAATCTGCTGTCCGATGTGATTTCTGGCAAAATTGTCTAACGCCACAAAAGTAACGAGATTGAGAATCTGTCCAAACAAATGTTCGCTATATCGCGAAGATGACAATATAAAACCGGACGAAAAAATATTCTTTTTCCATTGTCGCCGTGACAAACGATTTATATGACCGGCATATTTTTCTGTTAATCGTCTAAAAAAGGAAAAAACATTTAAATACTTCCAAACCGACAAAAAATCACCCTCACAGGGCACATAGCTATAAAATAATCCGCCTAACTTTAATACGCGATTAATCTCTTTAAGCAAAATTTTCGCATCGCTAACATGTTCCAAAACATCAAAAACCAACACCGCGTCAAACTCTTTTTTATCAAAAGGCAATCGATCGGGGTCGCTTAATTTATAATTTACCCCACCACCCAAGCCTTTGGCCACATCTAACGCGAGCGAACTTACATCACAAGCAAAGCATTCTAAATCAGGGCGGGCTCTTTTCACTGCCCGAATAAATTGCCCCGCCCCACATCCAACTTCTAAAACACGAGCACCCGCCGGCAATCGTCCCCAAACTCTTTTAGATTGATATAACCGAAAAGCGGACGGGTCAGAAATACCCCGACCGGCCTCTTTCTTGCCCCATACTGACTTTTCATAATCAAAACTCATATATCCAAATTAAGCTAACACTTCATGATAAATAGTAATTAATTTTTTTATATGATCATCCCAGCTATATTTACTTAAAATTTTAGACCGCCCACTTTTACCCATCAAAGCCCTTTCCTCGGGCGATAAAGCAAAGAACGTGCTAATTTTTTTTGCCATATCAAACTTATCACCACTCGCGAACAAAAAACCATCACAGCCATCTTCTATCCGACCGCGGACACCGGGAATATTAGTCGCGATAACAGGTGTACCACAAGCTTGCGACTCAAGCGCAGTAAGAGAGAATGATTCCGCCCGATCCGACGGCACAACCAAACAATCGGCGGCTGAATATAAATCAGCTAATTTATTCTTATTAACACAACGCCCATAAAAAGTAACCCGGCTAGCCAAACCCATTGATTTTATCTTTGCCCGATATTCATCACGACAATAACCATCGCCGACAGCAACAAGCGCCATCTCTTTAGGTAACATTGCTAAAGCCTCACAAAGCAAATCAAACCGCTTAAATGGCAAAAAATTACCAACAAACAGTAGTGTCTGGCGACCAACCAACTCCGGCAGGCCCAAATTCGCCCAAGACGCACCGGTAGGATGAAAAATATCACTGTTAACAGCGTTAAATACTTCTTCAACGCTATCTGGACGACAACATTTACCATAGCGAGTATTATCAAAATGGGCGCGGTCAATTGCAATTATTTTTTTTGCGCCACCAAGTACTCGCCCTGCCCAAATCTTATCATAAACAGATTGTATTTTCTTATAAATAAATCCACTCGAATCAGCGTCCATATGATAAGTGACAACATACGGCTTTTTAGAAATTAGGCGACTTAACCACACCCATTCCTGGGCCCCATAAAATGGATAATGCAAATGAACAATGTCAAATTCACGCAATTTCCATAACAGTTGCGGTACTTCACCGCCATCGCTTAATCTAAATAAAGGACGCAGACGCTTAATTGAATACAAACTGTTTTCCATTTTTTTTATTTTACCTGGGTAGAGCAAAGTAAAAACACTCACATTAATATCATGCAAAGACAATAATTCCGCCTCTTGTCGGCAAATTTCTCCCATTCCACCAACTCGCGGATAAAATGTTGACACTAGATGAGCGACTTTCATACCTGGCACATTAATTTTAGACCGCTTTAGCGACCCGAAAACATTAATTAGAATTTATTAAACCAATAACTTATCGGCGCGCTATTTACTTTCGCTATTTTTTTCTTTAAGGCTAATCTCTCTTGTTAAAACAGTAATTTCGCGTTTCATTTTTTCTATACGGACGGTCATTCTAAAAAATAAATAAAATAATAAAGCTAAAGCTAAATATACGACCAAATCAGCGCCACGACCGACACCGGTCATTTTGGCAAAAACCGCGGCCGAGTTAGGCGCGATAGCAACTACAATTACCGCCACCCAAAGTAAAACCCAAACCAATAAATCCCGCCTACCAATATCACCCAAACTAAACTTTTGCTTGGTTTTTAATAAAGCGAATAATGCGAACAATGCCAGTAATATTTGAATTAAATACATAAAACCACGAATTTTATACACAAATCAACATGAATATTGATAGTGATTTATAAATTTACTAATCTTCAATCTTTATTCTTCAATTATCTGATAAATACACTTAATATCCAATCTCGCAATATCTTCACCCCCCCACCCACACCTTGTCCATATTCATTATATACCACTTTCACAGGAAACTCAGCAAACTTTATGCCATTTTTTTTAATCTTTCCGATTATTTCCGAATTATGCGCCATACCATCCTGAGTAATAATAATTTTTTCAGCAGTAGCGCGTGTTAATACCCTAAAACCATTGTGCGCGTCCGAAAGCCAAGCGGCAGTCAACATTAAATTTATCACTCTACTAATGGGAATAATTAATAATTTCTTTAACCAAGGAATCTGTGAGCGATTATCCAACATTTTTGAACCCAATACCGCGCCTAGCCCCTTCTCTTGCAAATAGTCAACCGCCCCTTTAACATCACCGGGGTCAAATTGCTCATCCCCATCAAAGTGAACAATCACATCTGCCCCCATAGCTAAAGCCAACTCATCGCCAGTTCGCAAAGCCGCGCCTTGGCCACGATTTAAAACATGATGTACTACCAGCGCACCAGATTTTCGCGCCACAACAATGGTATTATCACTTGAGTTGTCGTCAACTACGACTACATTATGCCAGCCATGTTCAAAAAGGCCGGCAATTACGCGGCCAATTTGTTTTTCTTCATTGTAGGCAGGAATAACTATCCAAATTGTCATATATTTTATTTCTACCAACCCTACCTTTTTCTGTCAAACAACAACGCCTCTTTATTGGCAATAGTAAAATTAATTGTCTTTTGTAAACCGTCTTCCAAACGAACGAGTGGCACCCAGTCCAATTCCTCTTTGGCAAGTGTTAAATCCGCCTTGGCTTTTCTGGTCGCAAATAATAATGCCGGCTCAAATTTTATTCCCGAGGACGATTCGGTCATGCTAATAATTTTTTTTGCCACTTCCACCATGCTAAACATTTGATTTCCTCCCAAATTTATTAAAGACAGTTCCGGGTCAGCGGCCATTAACCGAATTAAACCATTGACCATATCAGTCACAAAACATAGTGAGGTATTATAAGTTTCATCGCCGTAAATAGTCAAATCTTTGCCTTGAATTGCGTCTAAAATAAAATCTGGGATAAGCAAACCCTCATAAAGCATCATGCGCGGACCGTAGGTGGTAAAAATACGCGCACTTTTTGCGTCCAAACCATAAATCTCCCGATAAGTTTCCACGCAAGTTTCAGCAAAACGTTTTCCTTCATCATAACAAGACCGCGGGGTTAGATGATCAACCACGCCCATATAATCTTCAGTTAGAGCTTCATTATCATCAAACTCACCATACACTACCGATGAAGAAGCAAAAACATATTTCGCGTGATAGCGAACGGCCAAATCAAGAGTGTTTATCATGGTAACGGAATTAGCCAACAACGATTTCATTTTTAAATCTTCAAAATCCTTCGGGCTGGTGGGGCAAGCCAAATGATAAATCTCCTGAATGCCTTGAAACTTTATTTTAAATTTTCCCAGCTCATCAAACTGCTCCGGATCAAACGGCTCGTTGACGTCGTGTTTAATAAACTCAAAATCTGGATATTGCAAAAGATGTTTGATATTGTCTGGATGCGAATTAGAAAAATCATCCAAACAAATCACATTGGCCTCTTTCAAAAGTGCCTCGCACAAATGAGAGCCAATAAATCCGGCTCCACCAGTAACCAAAACGGTTTTTTTCTCAAAAATTGGCATCTCGGCCATATTAAAAAATATTAAATATATTATATACTAATTATACCACTAAACTACCATGACTGACAATTAAACATTTACCAGAATCTTTAAAATTCCCCCATTCGTAACAGTTGCGCCCGGCCATCATGAATACTAAAATTATTATCTCCAGCCGCATAAATAACAAACGCCGGTCGACCCCAATACAATCCTGGGATAGCGGCATAATCACTAAACTTAGTGGAAAACTGTTCACTAATTACTTTATTAGATTTAGTATCATTCATTTGCCACAAAGTTCCCTTACTGTTTTTTAGCATCGCCCCCACCTGCAAACTACTCTCGCCCCAAAAATATCCAACCCGCAAATCGGCCATTGAGCTATACCCTTGCCACAAACCAGACGAAACAATCTGGTTATTATTATCATACAACTGCCACTTAAAATCTTTTTTGTTCGGAATAACTACCGCCAAGTAACCGGAAACCGGCTCGGACTCCCAGTCAATTAAATTTTTAAGCTCAATCTGGCGCAAACTTGCTCCGTTTAAATCATAATCAACTAAATAAGAAGTTTTGGTTTTAGAATTAGTATAGCCAGCTGTCAAATATTCATCGCGCCAAACAATTTTTTGAGGCACGGCCGTTTTATCGCCAATTGAATTGAGAGAGATTTCTCTTAAACGGCGACCATAATCATCAAAAAATCCAACATAATAAAAATTATCACGCCGTAAGAGCGCGGCCAAATATTCTCGCCCGCCCGGCCGATTACCCAAACGAGCTAAATCAACTATCTCCGCCTCTTCAGTATTGGCTAA
>MFRE01000015.1:49676-52573 GCA_001784475.1 Candidatus Magasanikbacteria bacterium RIFOXYD2_FULL_41_14 | reverse complement strand
AAAGTCCCGGATTGGCACTGTCCACATTATCGGCGGTTGTCTGCAAAACCGACAAAATTTTGTCGGGACGCCATTCTGGATGAATTGATTTGAGTAGTGCCACTGTCCCCGCCACAATCGGTGCGGAAAAGGATGTCCCATCCCAAGGGCCACCAAAAGATTCATCATAACCATATTGGGGGGCATAACGCTCAGCGCTGTAAACACCACTACCAGGGGCGACAAAGTCCACACACGAACCATAATCACTAAAATCAGCCAACTTGTCCGGGGTGCTACTAATTAAAGCGCCAACGCCAATAACCCAATTTTCATCAGAAACACGATCATAACAAACCGGATAATGCGGGCGCACGGTCAAGTCAGAGCGAGAATTACCGGCCGAAGCGACCACGACTACGCCTTGCTCATAAGCGGCCCGCAAAGCTGCCTGCAAAGAGCTATCCGGGTAATCGCTCACCATGCTCATACTAATTACATCAGCACCATTGTTAATGGCGTAAATAACCGCTTCGGTAACGTCAGACATTGAACCATAGCCATTACTGGCCACCGCCCGCAGTGGCATAATACTGACTTGCCAGTTTACTCCAACACCATCTTTACCGTTATTCCCCATCGCGCCTATTAAACCAGCCGCCAAAGTACCATGACGCACCGCCTCAGTAACATCTTTTTCATTAAAAACAGAGGTGCGCACATCGCTATTTTTTTCAATAAAATTCCAGCCGTGAACATCGTCAATATAACCATTGTGGTCATCATCATAGTTGTTCCCCTCAATCTCAAAAGGATTGGCCCAGATATTGGCCGATAAATCCGGATGCCAGGTATCAACACCAGTATCAATTACCGCTACAATTACCCGCCGACTGCCAGTTGTTATATCCCAAGCCGCGGGCGCGTTCACGCTATTCCACATTGACTGTTGCTTGGAATATTCACTATCATTGGGCACTAAAGCATTGGCCGGTAAAACTGTGCTAAACAAAAAAACAACGATTAAAATGGTAAATATTGATTTTTTCATGTAAAAGTGATAATATTAAGTTTAGATTATATTATAGCAGAAACCATGTATCGTTTCAAGCAATTAACCTTGGTGGGCGGAGATTTAGTGTGCCTATACGGCGGGCTTATTTTAGCGCTGTTTATCAGGCATCGCGCCACCATAAACGACCAGCAGGCAGCGGATTTAATCTCACCAATGAGCTGGCTTTTTTTAGTCGCAATCGTGATTATATTTATCGCCGGTCTTTATGACCTAACTCGCCTCAAACGTAGCTTGGCCTTTTATCAAAAAATATTCATTACAGCCATTTTTTGGGCAATAGTGAGTGCCATTTTTTTCTACATTTTCAATCACAAAAGCGGAGCAACACCCAAAACAATTTTAGCACTAACAACTGTAATTAGTTTTGGTTTAATCGCCACCTGGCGCACTATCTACATTGCCACGCTTTCAACAGCACTTTGGCGGTCAAAAATTATTTTCGCCGGACTTACTGCCGAATCCTTAGAAATGATTGAATTTTTACAAAAACGGCCAGAGTTAGGCTATCAAGTGATAGGCGTAATTTCACCAACAGAATTGCCAACAGAAAAAGCAGGTCTGACGCGCTACCCTGACGCTTCGTCTTTTCCAGCTAATTTGGCCGATGTGATTGTGGTGTCGCCTCAATTTGAAAACGATTCCACTTTAACACGCAAACTTTACGAAAATCTATTTACGCATTTACAAGTGGAAAACTTAGGTGAATTCTACGAAAAAATATTAAAACGGGTTCCTCCTTTTACTTTGTCAGAAACTTGGTTTTTAACAAATTTGCAAGAACAAAATAAGCGGGTTTACGACCGGAGTCGAATTTTATTGGACTATCTCGGAGCGCTTGGCATGTCAATAATTTTCGGCATTACCTATCCGCTGGTAGCGATTTTAATAAAAATTTCTTCCAATGGTCCGATATTTTTCCGCCAAATTCGCGTCGGCAAAAATGGTAAAAATTTTACTTTGATTAAATACCGAACCATGCAATCCTTGCGCGCCGACGGTAGCGCGGAAATGAGTGGTCCCCAGTTTGCCTCTGCCCAAGATAGCCGCATTACCGTAATTGGTAAATTTTTACGTCTCACTCGCATTGATGAATTACCCCAATTTATCAATATTTTAAAAAATGATATGGCTCTAATCGGCCCCCGACCAGAACGTCCGGAATTTGCCAAACAATTGACTAAAAAAATGCCTTATTATGCCGTGCGTCATTTGATTAAACCGGGCCTGACGGGTTGGGCGCAATTGCAACACAATTATTACGGCACTTTGGATGAAAATCTACGCAAATTGGAGTATGATTTATATTATATTAAAAACCGCGGGGCACTGCTGGACCTCGCGATTGTACTTCGAACCGTGAATGTTATTTTGGGGATGAAAGGACGTTGATTCCAAATTTTAAATTTCAGATTTCAGATTTAAAAAATTCCCTTTCGGGAATTTTTTAATGCAAATAATCGCAAATCAAATCACTTCTTCCCAACTTTACGGGTGATCGCCCGTCCCGGGGGACAATCGCGCACCACAAATCCGCCTTTAACTTTTTTTACTTTTATTTTTTGCTTTTCTTTCCATTTTAAGGCATGGATAATTTCCAGCGGTATCGTCATACAATAAGAGCTGCTGCTTTTAAATATTTTGCGAATATCCCTATCCGCTAATGATCTTCTTGACATATAAATAATATCTATATTTAATTATAGAATTAAATCAATAATTAAATTTATACTAAATTAAAAACTCTCTTAATTCTCAAATCATTAATCTTTATTCTTAAATCTTCAATTATCCACTTCCGCACTAATCGACTAATTAACCAATCAACTAATCAACCTTTAAGTCC
>MFRE01000015.1:0-49660 GCA_001784475.1 Candidatus Magasanikbacteria bacterium RIFOXYD2_FULL_41_14 | reverse complement strand
AAAAACAACGGGTGCGGTCGTGTCGGGCGCGATTTAAATTCTGGATGAAATTGCACGCCCACGAAGAACGGATGATTTTTAATTTCGACAATTTCTACTAAATTGGTTTCTTTGTTAATACCAACACATTCCAAACCGGCTGATTCAATTTTCTCACGGTAATCATTATTAAATTCATAACGATGGCGATGGCGTTCACTGATTTTCTTTTCACCGTATAACTTAGCCACCTTACTCCCCTCTTTCATATTGCAATCATACGCACCTAAACGCATGGTGCCACCATAACGATTCTTACTAACATTTTTCGCTTGAGTGGGATTGATATGAATGATCGGATTGGTAGTTTTCGCGTTACATTCAACTGTATGGGCATCTGTTAAGCCCAATACATTGCGGGCAAACTCAATTGAAGCCAATTGCATACCATAACACAACCCCAAATATGGCATATTATTTTCACGCGCGTATTTAATTGCCAAAATTATCCCTTCAATTCCTCGTGTGCCAAACCCGCCGGGCACAATCAAAGCATCATATTTTGATAAATCTTTTACTTTTTTCGGATCTTTTTCAAAATCTTCCGAATCAACCCAAGTCATTTCTGCTTCCGCGCCCACCCACCAAGCAGCGTGTTTAACCGCCTGAATCACCGAGATATAGGAATCAGCCAAAGTATACGCGCCAGTCGCAAAATATTTACCTACCACCGCGATTTTCAGTGGCTTTTTTTTCGCCTTGGCTTTATTTAAAAATTTATCCCATTCATTATTTTTCTTAACTGATCCTAATTTAAATTTCAATTTTTGCGCGAGCAAATGCCCAAAATTTTGCTTTTCCAAAACAACTGGAATGGTATAAATACTTTCCACGTCAGGCGCCGAAATTATATCCTCTGGCTTCATCCAACAAAACAAAGCCAATTTTTCTTTGCGCGGTTTGTCTAATTCATATTTACCGCGCGCCACGATAAAATCGGCCTGCAAACCAGAATTATTAAGCGTGCGCGCCGCATGTTGGGTGGGCTTAGTTTTCATTTCGCCCAAATGCGACGGTACCGGCATATAGCCCACTAGAATTATTGACACATCATCAGGGTTATCCAACTTCATCATGCGGGCCGCTTCTAAATACAAAATATTTTCGTACTCACCCACTGTGCCTCCGACTTCAACCACCATAATTTCCGCTTTAGTTTGCTCGGCCGCTTTTTTAATCCGGTCAATAACTTCAAATGGGATATGCGGTACTACCTGTACGCATTTACCTTTATAAAACATACTCCGCTCTTTTTCAATTACAGTTAGATATATCCGACCGGTCGTCATATAATTACCAGAGTATAAGTTGGTATCTAAAAAACGCTCATAGTTACCCATATCTTGGTCGGTTTCGTCACCATCTTCAGTTACAAACACCTCACCATGCTCCACCGGATTCATCGTGCCAGCGTCAACGTTGATGTAAGGATCAATTTTAATCGCCGATACCTTATAACCATAATTTTTAAAAATACGCCCAATGCTCGCGGTCGTAACGCCTTTGCCAACTCCAGACAAGACTCCCCCAATTACGAAAATATATTTTGTGTTCATAATATAACAAAAGATTAAAGATTTAAGATTAAATAATTACAACAGCATTATAATCTTTATTCTTTAATTTTAAATAACAGATAACATTATAGCATAAATAAGCTAAAATAAAAACCCCGCGATTTACTCGGGGGGCATTAGACAGAGACGATGACACTGACAGTTGCTTCCAAACCATGGCGTAATTTGATTAGCGCTTCAAATTCTCCCGCTTCTTTTATCGGTTTCATATGTATTTGGCTCCGTTCAACCGCCAATCCAATTTTTTCCAAAGCAGTCGCGACACGCGCCGGACCCACCGACGCATATAATAGCCCCTTCCCACTGGCCTTTTCTTTTATTTCCACCTCTAAACCGCTTAATTTGTCTGCCAAGGTCTGCTGGTCATGCAGATCATTTTCCGCTTCTTTCGCCTCTTTTTTCTTATGAATTGCCAAGTCAGCCAAAACCGGTGCAGTGGCGGCTACGGCCAAATGCCGGGGAAATAAAAAATTACGGGCATAACCATCGGCCACATCTTTAATTTGGTCAATATCTCCCAATCCGGCTACTTTTTGTAATAAAATGACTTTCATTCTATACTTGATTTAACTGTAATTTTATGGTAGAATTATAACATAAATCATAGAAAAAAGGCAAGGCCATATTATTATGAAAGAAAAAAAAGTAGAAAAAATACAATTTAAAAGCGGTTTTGTAACCCTAATTGGCCGTTCCAATTCCGGTAAATCAACCCTGCTTAATGCTTTGGTTGGCACGAAATTAGCCGCTGTAACGCACAAACCACAAACAACGCGCCATATTATTCATGGAGTTTTAAATTATCCTGGCGGTCAAGCGGTGTTTGTGGATACCCCTGGGGTCCTGCGGGATCATCACAATATTTTGGCTGGTAAGCTGGGTGAATTAGTTAATGATGCTATCAAAGATATTGACCTCGCGATTTATGTGGTTGACCCTTGCAAAGCCGTTGGTGCCGAAGAGCGATTCATCCAATCTTTATTGCGCAAATTGGATATTCCAAAGATTTTAGTGATTAATAAAAGCGACCTTTCAGCAAAAGAAAAATCTTATATAGATGATTATAAAATTTTGGGTGAAGAATACCAAGCCGTATTTGAACTGTCTGCGCTACTAAATAGACATGTTGAACCGTTGCGTGAAAAAGTGCTAGAACTTTTGCCAATTGGAGAACAATTGTATCCGCTAGATCAAATCACTAATGTTAATCGGGAATTTTTGATAGCGGAGGTAGTCCGTGAAAAAGTTCTCTTGGCTCTGCGCCAGGAAGTTCCCTACACTACACACGTAGAAGTGCAGTCGTTTGAAGATAAAGGTGAAATTGTAGTGGTCAAAGCCACAATTTTCACTTACGATAAACGCTACAAAAAGATGATCATCGGTGCTAATGGCCGAGCAATAAAAGAAATTGGCATCGCGGCGCGCAAAGAATTGGAAATTGCCATGAATAGAAAAGTCTTTTTGGAACTGGAAGTGGAGACAGACAGAAGGTGGGAAGATCGGATTTAGTGATTTTAGACCTGCCGGCAGGCAGGTTTTTAATTTTAGATTTATAATTTTTTAATATCTTGCCAAAAAATTATATGAAACTAGAGCATGGCGTGGCAGATATATTGACACCAGAAATATCAGCGAACGAAAATATTAACAAACCAGCTTTTGCGAGACCGGAATTTTTGTCTATGTATGAAATTTCCGGACAAGACGAGATAACCGAGCATTCCTTGGTCAGATATTTAAGCGACAAAAAACAAGATCAAAAAATTAAAGAAGCTGCTGGAAATTCACCCCTTCTTTTAGAAAAAAAAATAATTGATTCTCTAAAAGATGAACGCGGTCGTTTGATAAGAGCTGGGTTAGCGCAGGCAAATTTGGAAATTAAAATAGTGTGTGCGCAAATGATTTACTGTGCTTTTGAAAATGAACGAGGAAAATTGATAAGGATGGGATTAGAACAGGAAGACCAGGAAACCAAAAGAGTGTGTGCGAGAATGATTATGTACGTTTCCGCGAGTGAACGGGTGGAATTAATAAGAATGGGATTAGAACAGGAAAACCCAGATACCATAAAGGCGTGTGCCAATATGATTGAAAGCGTTTCTAAAAACGAAAGAGAAATATTAAATAAGAAAGTTGGAAAAATAGTAAAAGCTGGATTAGAACAGGAAGACCCAGAAACTCAAAGTGTGTATGCAGAGATGATTGGGCGCGCTCCAGAAAACGAACAAGAGAAACTCAGAACAAAAGTTGGAGAAATAGTAAAAGCTGGATTAGAACAGGAAGACCCAAAAACTCAAAAGATTTGTGCGGATATGATTTGGCGGGCTCCAAAAAATGAACAAGAGAAACTCAGAATGAAAGTTGGAGAAATAGTAAAAGCTGGATTAGAACAGAAAGACCCAGAAACTAAAAAAATGTGCGCCAAAATGATTGCGTGCGCTCCTGAAAATGAACGAGGAAAATTGATAAGGATGGGATTAGAACAGGAAGACCAGGAAACCAAAAGAGTGTGTGCGAGAATGATTATGTACGTTTCCGCGAGTGAACGGGTGGAATTAATAAGAATGGGATTAGAACAGGAAAACCCAGATACCATAAAGGCGTGTGCCAATATGATTGAAAGCGTTTCTAAAAACGAAAGAGAAATATTAAATAAGAAAGTTGGAAAAATAGTAAAAGCTGGATTAGAACAGGAAGACCCAGAAACTCAAAGTGTGTATGCAGAGATGATTGGGCGCGCTCCAGAAAACGAACAAGAGAAACTCAGAACAAAAGTTGGAGAAATAGTAAAAGCTGGATTAGAACAGGAAGACCCAAAAACTCAAAAGATTTGTGCGGATATGATTTGGCGGGCTCCAAAAAATGAACAAGAGAAACTCAGAATGAAAGTTGGAGAAATAGTAAAAGCTGGATTAGAACAGAAAGACCCAGAAACTAAAAAAATGTGCGCCAAAATGATTGCGTGCGCTCCTGAAAATGAACGAGGAAAATTGATAAGGATGGGATTAGAACAGGAAGACCAGGAAACCAAAAGAGTGTGTGCGAGAATGATTATGTACGTTTCCGCGAGTGAACGGGTGGAATTAATAAGAATGGGATTAGAACAAGAGGATCTGGAAACCAGAAGCATATGCTCAAAAATGATTCGGTATGCTTTTGAAAGTGACAGAAAAGCATTGTTGGAATTAGCTAAAAAGAATTTAGGAGATAGCATTGTCGAACCAAGATTGTATGAAAAAATAAATGTTCTGAAAGACAAATTTTCACGAAAACAATTTCCTAAAGATGGATCGGAAACATTTTTAGTCGGCGGTCAATTAAAAGGAAAAACAATAATAAGACGAATAATTCCATCTGCTTTTATGGCTTGGCAAAAAATGTATGAAGATTGCGGATTATGGAAAAATGAAGGATTTGACTATGTTCCCGTTGAGCCAATCATATCATACCATTTAAACAAACAAGATTTGGTTGATGTTTATAGCGGAGTACTTGATTTAAGTTTGGCTGATTGGGAAATATTGGATGGGGAATTTTTAGGCGAATTAAACAGAGACGCTGATAAAATAAAAAGTGTTTTACGAAAACAAGGCGTCGTACATGGCCACGACTGTCATTCTGGAAATTTTTGCCTAAGATTTTTTAGGGACGAAAACGGTCAAGTTGATTTTACCAAAAAACCGCGAATATATTTAATTGATTTTGACCAGGCAATTTCTAGTTAAAAGCTTACATAACAAAAAAACCGCCTGTCTATTTATTCTAGGCGGTTTTTTTATTATGATTTCTATTGGCTTAAAATCTCCATTGCCTTATCCATCATCACATCTTGACCAACTGCCTCATTTTCATAATCCTCTTTCACTTCCACATCTGGAATAATCCCCTCTTTATTAATATTTTTTCCTTTGGGCGTGAACCATTCCGCCACAGTAATCTTTAATGCCGAACCATCCGGAAACGGTTCAAATTCTTGTACCGAACCTTTACCGTAAGTTTTTTCACCGATAATAGTGCCAGCTTTATAATCCTGCAAAGCTCCGGCCACAATTTCCGAAGCTGAAGCCGAACCGGCATTGACTAAAACTGCGGTTTTAATGCCAGCCAAGCGATGCTCTCCCAAACTATTGTGGTTATTTTGTTGACCACTGCTAAAACGCTCGCTCACCACTACCCCATCTTGTACCCATTCACTGGCCATAGCAATAGCCGCGTCTAAATAGCCACCAGGATTATTCCGCAAATCCAAAATGACTTTATTTAAATTATCTTTTTTTAATTTTTTGATATATTTATCAAGTTCGCTCGTGGTATCTTCATTGAACTGCATTATCCGCAAATAAGCCACATCTTCTTTTTGCTCATAAATAACAGATGGGACGCTAATAGTGGCACGCGTTATTTTTACTTCTTCGGCTTTTTTTATGCCATCAGGAGTAACAAGCAAAACAACCTGTGTCCCAGCTTCGCCGCGAATTTTAGTAACTGCTGTAATCGTATCCATACCGTAAGTATCAACGCCATCAATCGCTAAAATTTTATCACCAGCGTGCAGACCGGCTTTTTCAGCCGGGGTCCCTGGTAAGGGCGCGACCACAACCAACTGGTCTTCTTTGATTCCAATTTCTGCTCCAATGCCGGAAAATTCACCAGACAAACTTTTGGAAAAGTCACTGGCAACTTGCGGTGGCATAAATACTGAATATGGATCTCCTAGAGCACTAACCATCCCGGAAATTGCGCCATAAAACATGTCTGCCTCTTTGGCGGGTTGCTTGACATACTTTTCTTTGACCCGATCCCAAACTTGCCAAAATTCATTAAAATCAACACTGTCGGAGTTATTTAAAGATCGTTTTAAATTAATAACCTTGGTAATATCAACATTGCCTTCGGAATTAAGAGACTGCTTCTTGATTATAACTCCTTGGCCAGTAAAATATCCCATCCCAAAAAAACCAGCGACAACAATAATTGAAACTATAAATCCGAATTTTCCCCGCTTTGAAACAGTATTGTTCTCATTAATCATATTTAGAAATCTTATTTACTAATAACTTGCACATCCGCCCCGACTGAATTTAAAACCGCATATAAATTTTCATAACCGCGGTCAATTTCATAGGTATTGCGCAAAATGGATTGACCTTTGGCTGCGAGCATGCAGATAAAAACATTCACTGCTGGCCGCAAGGCGGGAGGTGCTATCACCTCATTATGTTTAAACTTAGTGGGCCCTTCAACCCAAATTCTATGGGGGTCAAGTAAAGTAACATTAACTCCTAATCTTTGCAATTCTAAAGAATATACCGCCCGATTTTCATAGGCCCAATCGTGCACTAAAGTGCGACCCTGCGCTTTGGCTAAAATCGGAACAAAAAGTGGTAAATTATCAATATTCAAACCAGGAAACGGACGCCCTTCAATTTTATCTGGCAAAGCGGTTAATTTGCTAGGAATAATTTCAATATCGGCCAGTTGAAAAAAATTATTAGCGCTCAATCTTTTATTTTTTATTTTAAATTTCTGCCCCATTACTTCTAATTTGCACAGTTCCAATTCCAAATATTCCATCGGACAATTTTTAATAGTCAAACGCGAACCAGTTACAATCGCTGTCGCCATGAGTGTCATACAAACAATTGGATCAGGCATAATCGCGTATTTGACACCAGTAGCCATAGACTGGCCACCAACGACAGTTAAGGTGGTGGTTCCCACACCTGAAATTTCGGCACCAACTGATTGCAAAAAAATACACAAATCAGCTACCATATAATTGGCCGAGGCCATCTTGATAACTGTCGTACCCTTAGCCGCCACCGCTGCCATAATGGCATTTTCAGTTGGCGTATCTCCAGATTCGTACATTACAATTTTACCGGCCGTAAGGCCAGAGGCGTCTACCTCGTAGCAATCCGGGCGGGAGTTTATTTTTAATCCTAATTTTTCCAAAGCAAAAATATGGGGACGCACCGTGCGATTCCCTAATTTGCAACCGCCAGATCGGGCTAATTTATATTTTTTTAATCTACCTGCCAACGCCCCGAGTAAAAGTAGTGATGAGCGAGTTTTGGCAACGGCAGTTTTATCAATTTTTTGTAAATCAAGCAAACCGGAAGAATCAATTATCAAGCGACCACCATCTCCGGAAATTTTAACCCCAATACTTTTGAGTAACTCTATAATGCGATTAACTTCTTCAATTTGGGGCACATCATTTAATTCAACTTTCCCTTTAACCAAAATTGAAGCGCACAAAATTGCCACTGCTGAATTTTTGGCAGTTTGTACTTTAATTGATCCTTTTAATTTTTTACCACCGTTAATTAATAAATAGGACATTGGTATATTTTTTGACTTATTGAGAAATTTGAGTTATTATACCCCAAAATCAACAATAAGTCAAAATTGGCTCTGAATCTGAAATTTGACATCTAAAATCAATCTATGGAATATCCTGGCAGTTATTTTACCAGACCTTGGCGAATTATTTTACTTATTTTTTTTATCGGCTTTTTTTTGACACTTACTCCGATTATACTACTTTATTCCGTTGGCTATAGCTATGATTGGCAAAATGGACTCCTTAAAAAAACCGGTGGCCTAAGCATTGATATTTTACCGGCCGACACTTCTGTCTCTTTGGACGGCGTTAAACTCAATGAAAAAATGCCAATCCGATTAAAAAATATCACTTCACGCAAATACGACTTGTCTCTTTCCTCTCCTAATTATTATAGTTGGCAAAAAGAAATTGAGGTAAAAGATAAAGAAACTATTTACATCAAAGAAATTTCTTTATTGAAACAAAACAGCCCGGAAAAAATATCGTCCGATCTGCCGGAAATTTTGTCATTATCGCCAAATGGAAATTATTTGGCATACGCTATTAAAAAAACAGACACAGACAATGATAATAAAAATACTTATTTAATTTTTATTTTGGAAAATAGCACCGGCAATAATCAATTAATAGAATTACCCACAATTGGTAATCTACCCCAAATGCAATGGTCGGGTGATGAAAAATACTTAGCGATTGCACCAGATTCCACCACCAATGATAATATCTTCATTATATCAACCGCCGACAAGAAATTAACTTGGCAGATTATCACATCTGACAAAAGCGCTGTCACAAAATTCGCTTGGCAAGATTCGCCCGGCCAACAAATTTTCTTTAGCACAAAAAAGGAAATATTTATTGCCAACCCAACCAACGCGCGCGTAACCTCTGTCAGCAAAAATGATTTTTTAGATTGGCAAACTGAAAATAACCAAATCTGGACAATACAACTAAGTAGCACTACTGACAAATATGTGATAACTAAAGACACTTTTGGGTTCGCCACCGAATTTGCCACATTTAATGTTGATAAAGAAATTGATAAACAAATTATTTTACCTGAAATACTGGCAGCACACGCCGGACAAATTCTGCTTCAAATCAGACCTGGTGATGTATTAATAGTAAATCAAAATGAGCAATACCCAATTAAGGCAGACCACTGGCGACTCGCCCCATACAATGACTGGTGGTTATTTTGGACATCATACGAAATTAATACCTATACGAGCGGACAGCCGCCTTATCTACTAACACGTTCTGGCGAGGGCTTACGCGATGTCTGGCCACTTGACCACTACAACACACTGGGCCTAGTCTGGAACAAACGAGTTGAAGCATTATTCCCGTACTATTCTGTAAGCCACAACCTCCTGGACTATCCCGTCGAAAACTCAACTGCTGACAGTTTTCATAAAATTTTATATTTTAGCGGTACGCTTAAAGATGAGCGCGGATTATGGAAATTACCGTACTGATTTAAATACTTATTTAAATTTTTATATGAAATTAATTACTTTTACTGACGGTGGCGCACGCGGTAACCCCGGTCCGGCGGCAGCTGGTGTTGTGATAAAAAATGAAGCGGGAAAAATTTTAACTTCTTACGGCGAATATTTAGGCGAACAAACTAATAATTTTGCGGAATATTCAGGATTAATTTCGGCATTAAAAAAAGCCGCCGAACTAGGAGCGACCGAAGTGGAATGTGTGTTGGACAGTGAATTGGTTACAAAACAAATGCAAGGAAAATATAAAGTTAAAGAACCAACTTTACAAAAATTATTTGTTACTGCTTATAACGCCGCCGCTAAATTTAAAAAAGTTTCTTACCGTCACGTGATGCGCGCGCAAAATAAAGAAGCGGACCAAATGGTAAATGAGGCGTTGGATCAAAGAATGTAACAGACTGAGATGCCAATTCCGCATCACAGTATGGGGCAAATTTTCATCGGGCTGACAAAAAATCATTTCAAAAATCCGCTCTGGCGGATTTTAAGTTTTTTTATTCAACCTTTTTGCCCTAATTTCCTCAAGACGTTCAGTTGCTCGACCAAAATGACACACGGCCACAGTTTCAATATCGTGAGAGGGAAGATCTGGGAATTTGGCTGTTAAAATCGGAATATTTCTTTGTACTGACTCAATAAAAGCATCAGGATCATCACGATGAAAAGCGGCAGCTGTTTTAATAATATATCTTTTTACATCAGGAAATTTTCCTGTTAGACGAGTAATATCAGCAGCCACTTCAGCAATAAATGCTTCTATTCGTTTAGGCCTTCCCAAAGCCGCGGCCTTGATAACATACATATCAACGTCCGGAAATTTTTTTGATAATGCAGTAGTACCATCTTGAACTTTTCTTATAAAAGAGGCTGGGTCACCCCTGTGATTTGAAACTGCGGCCGTCCGTATTATATTGGGGTCAACATCAGGAAATTCTTTGGCCAAAGTAATAATATTTTCTTCGGTCCGAGCGATAAATTCAGCAGATGTATGCGGATAAGCCACGGCGGCCCTGACAATTAAACCCAAGTCGGTTTCGGGAAACTGTTTTTGCAACTTGGAAACAATATCAGGGTCGTGAATGTATGATTGTCTAGCTAATTTTAAGGCAGTAATGGGCGACGTCTTGCCTTTTCCACTTTTACGCAAAGTCAAAACAAAATCAATAAAAAAACTTTCAACTAATTTATTCTGAAAAGCGGGATCATGTAGCTGTTTAATCACATCGGAATTACCGGTTTTTTTGTAAACTCTAAAATACTGTGTGATATTGGTTTTTAAACCTCTAAAAAATGCCTCTTCTATGTCCTCTCTTGAAACATCCTTCAAATATTCCCGCAAAGAATCAAATTTACTTTCTGCCCACTCTAGGTGGGACTGAAACATTACCTGGGCCAAGCCATCAATTTCAGTGGCATAATCAATTAACTCAAACCCTCTTTGTCCATCAAAAGTAACGCCCTTTTCCTTGGCTTCTTTTTTTATCTCTCTGTTGCCAGCCACAATTCTTCGCAAGTCACCAAAGGATTCAATGGACATAATAAAAATTAACTACTAAAGCGAGACTAAATTTCATCTTTAATTTCTTCTAACTTTTTACGAACATCACGAGAAAGTTTTTTTGGTACACGAATTTTAATTTTTACATAATGATCACCACGCGTGGTATGGCCTAATTTGGTAATACCGTGGCCTTTCAAACGAATTAATTGGCCTGATTCCGTGCCTTCCGGTACTATAATTTTTAATTCACCGTCCAAAGTTGGTACCATAATTTTATCACCTAAAACCGCCTGCGAAAAACTAATTTCGCTTTCTGTCAAAACATCAGGCCCATCGCGATGAAAAACTTTTTGCGGTTTTATATGCGCTCGCACATACAAATCCCCTGCCCCACCACCATGGGGAGCGGCCTCACCGTGTCCGGATAAACGAATTGATTCACCCTCATCAATGCCAGCCGGAATTTTTACTTTAATTGTTGAACTCTTTGCCATCACGCCATCACCGCCACAATGCTTACAAATGTTACCTGGTTTTTCACCCCGGCCATAACAGGCGCTACATTGCACCACAGTTTGCATCACACCCAAAAAAGTACGCTGTTGTTGAACCATCTGACCCTGACCTTTACAAATAGCGCAGATTTCCATTTTGGCCCCTGGTTCATTCCCAGTGCCACGACAAACATCGCAAGCGCTTTGTTTGCGTAAAGAAATTTCTTTTTCAATACCGAACGCGGCTTCTTTTAAATCCAATTCCACATCAACTTGTATATCACGACCACGCGCCTGTTGACCGCCACGACGAGAACGACCGCCACCACCAAAGCCAAAAATATCACCAAAGATGTCTCCGGCATCTCCCCCGCTAAAACCGGAAAATCCACCACCGCCCTGCTGGTTACGAAACGCATTCATTATATCTTCCCAATTTCCGCCGGACGCGCCCCAACCACCTTGAGATTCAAAATCAGAACCAAATTGATCATATTTGGTTCGCTTATCCGCATCGTTTAAAACTTGAAAGGCCTCGTTTATTTCCTTAAACTTTTTCTCATCACCACCGGGTTTATCCGGATGATGTTGCATGGCCAATTTTTTAAACGCTTTTTTTACTTCATCGGCAGTCGCATTTTTTTCCAGACCGAGTATTTTATAGTAATCTTTAGGCATAATTTATTTCTTGAACCGCGAGTCTATCACAATAAAATCAGTTTCAGTACTGTCACTACCTAATTTCGCTGAAACATCAGCGCAATATTTTACACCATCTACATTTTTTCTGATATTTTGAATAATACCATTCTCGCCTAAAAAAACTGCATCATTAATTTGAATCAAATGAATTTGAACATTTGATATCTTCCTTAATCCATCCAACAAACTTGGATATTCAGAATCATTTGGAGAACCAGGAGAAGCTACAAAAGCACTACTAGTAACTATATCAACTGGTCTGTCCGAAGAAATAGGACCATCGTTTTCTTCATACAACTCCTGCGCCCATTTTGGCACGACTGATACGGAGCCAATAGCAAAACTATCTTCGGCAAAATCACTGTTTGATGCCTTTGGATCAACAACAAATACTTCCGCGCCCAAATAAGCTAAAGCACGAGCCAAATTTGGACCAAAGCTACTAGGGGGAGAATAATGTCCGCCACCTATGTCAGCTATTTTAAATCCTTTCAGATCGCCCACGCTTAACCCATTATCATGCCCCAGCGATTTCGCTAAAAATCCAGCCAAAAAAATCCAAGATCCTGCCTCTAATTTTTTTCCTGTTACAATTTCACTATTCAATTTTCTAAATAAATCGGCACCCAATCGATTGGATTCCATCAAATCATTTTTAGTTTGTGGCAGCCAAAGTTCTTGAGCAATTTTTTTACGATCAAAATCAAAAGGCATTGCTATGCTTGGGTCTTGGTCCGGCATATTTTATTCATCAAAAATAAATTACACGTTCTATTTTACCACTTCTCCTTCAATCGGTCCATCATCCTTCTTTGACTGTTCCCCACCCTCTGATGGAGTTGCACTATCTGGCGCGCCCGGCTGGCCACCTTGCGGTGGCTGTTGCGTTTGGTACATCTTCTGACCAACAACTTGCGCAACCTTAGACAATGTCTCGGACGCTTTTTTAATCGCTTCCACATCATCCTTATCTTTCACATCTTTTACCAATTTAATTCCCTCTTCCACATTTTTCTTTTCTTCGTCGGTAATCGCGATTTTTTTCTCTTCCACTTCTTTCATCATTTTTTCCGAAGTGTACACCATCGTATCGGCCAAATTGCGGGTTTCAATTAATTCTTGTTTTTTCTTGTCTTCGTCAGCATGTGCTTCCGCTTCCTTCTTCATCTTTTCTACTTCTTCTTTTGACAGCGCAGTCGAAGCAGTAATTGTAATTGATTGTTCTTTGTTAGTGGCTTTATCTTTGGCTTTTACCGACAAAATACCATTAGCGTCAATATCAAAACTCACTTCAATCTGTGGAACGCCACGTGGAGCTGGTGGGATACCGTCTAACATAAATCGACCCAAAGTTTTGTTATCAGTGGCCATCGGACGTTCGCCTTGTAATACATGAATTTCTACGCCCGGTTGGTTATCAGCCGCCGTAGAAAATGTTTGGGTCTTAGATGTTGGGATGGTGGTATTGCGATCAATTAATTTGGTCATCACGCTACCCATTGTTTCTAAACCAAGAGAAAGTGGTGTCACATCCAAAAGCAAAATATCTTTAACGTCTCCACGCATCACACCACCCTGAACCGCCGCGCCAATCGCGACTACTTCGTCCGGGTTAACGCTGATGTTTGGTTTTTTCCCAAAGAATTTTTCAACTGCTGCCAAAACCATTGGCATGCGAGTCATACCACCGACCATTACGACTTCGTGTAAATCACCCACTTTTAATTTGGCATCATCCAAGGCCTTTTGTACTGGACCCATTGTTTTTTGAACTAAATCACCGACTAGTTCTTCTAATTTAGCACGGGTTAATTTCATTACCAAATGTTTCGGTCCATCAACGCCAGAAGTGATAAACGGCTGGTTGATTTCGGTTTCTTGTGAAGTGGATAATTCTATTTTAGCTTTTTCCGCCGCTTCTTTAATACGCTGTAAGGCCAAATTGTCTTTACCCAAATCAATGCCTTGATCTTTTTTAAATTCGGCTAAAATCCAGTTAATAAGCACTTGGTCAAAATCATCACCACCCAAATGCGTGTCGCCATTCGTGGACAACACCTGAACATTATCCGGCGCGATTTCCAAAATGGAAATATCAAAAGTGCCACCGCCCAAATCGTAAACCGCAATTTTTTGTTCGGTCTTTTTGTCAAAGCCATAGGCGAGTGCCGCGGCAGTCGGTTCGTTGACAATACGTAAAACATTTAAACCGGCAATCGCGCCCGCATCTTTTGTCGCTTGGCGTTGGGCATCATCAAAATATGCCGGCACAGTGATAACCGCGTCGGTAATTTTTTCACCAATGCGTTCTTCGGCATCGGCTTTTAATTTTTGCAAAACCATGGCGGAAATTTCTTGCGGCGAATGATCTTTGTCGCCCATTTTAATTTTGACGCCTTCGCCGGATTGAACAATTTTGTAAGGCATCAATTTCAAATCACGCTGAACTTCGGCATCCGTAAAACGACGGCCGATAAGACGTTTGATAGAATACAAAGTATTTTCCGGATTGGTAACGGCCTGCCGTTTGGCCAATTGCCCGGCCAAGCGTTCGCCGGATTTATTAATCGCAACCATTGATGGCGTGGTGCGCGCGCCTTCTTTATTTTCTAAAACCTTTGGCTGACCACCCTCAATTATGGCCATGCAGCTATTGGTTGTACCTAAATCGATTCCTAATACTTTTGACATATATGTATTAAATTAATTAATTTTATTAAATTTATAATTTTCTAATTTTTTAAGTACCTGCTTGTAAATCTCCCCCACCTTTTCCTTGTTTCCATCTGAAATTCTATCAAACATGTATTCAACTTTTATTTTTGCCCGTTCTAAACCTTTTTCTTCTAAATAACTATCAAACCTGTCAAAAAAATAACTTATACTATCTGCGTCACGTAAAATATTTACCTCTTCATTACCACCACATTCGTGATTTTCCACCAAGTATTTTACTTTTTCAATGAAACTCCTTTCAAAATCATATTTCTTTAGTATAACTTTTATTGCCTGCGCACCTCGATGAGCATGCTCATTTTTGTAATCATCATAAACCGCATAAACAGCTGGGTCATACTTTAATTTGTCTTTACCATAATACCCGCGTTCAATATCATGTGCCAAAGCTGCAATTTGCAAAGCATCATCTGCGTCTGGTTTTAGTTTCAAAACCCAACTCAACACCAACTCACCATGACGCATATCAAATTCTGGCATTATTGATCTAGACAAAATTTCTTTAATTTCTCGTTTTACCTGTTTAATTTTATCCATAACAAATTTTATACCTTACTATCAATAATTTCTATCTTATTTTTTATTATTCCTAATAAAAATTCCCCAATCAATGCCAACACCATATTAGCTATTACAAACAAATTACTAAAAGTTACCAGCCAACCAAATAAATTAATTTCTTCTTGCCCAATTGGTATGCCTACAATCAATTGAAATATGTCAACTAACAAAAATATCATTATCCAAAAACCAAACACAATCTTTACTATTTTGTCTTTTACATTAAAAACTGGACAGATATACCAAAACTGACGATAAACTTGTAAAAAATAAAATAACAGTAATGGTGGAACGAAAAAAACCAAAAAACCAACACTTGTTTCAATTACCGAATTTCCAAATAAACTAAAATTTATATGCGCTATTAATAAACTAGCTATAAAAATAGACAAATAATAAACCCTACTTGAAATATTCAAATATTTCATCAACGTCGGCAAATCTTTTTTATGACCGGACCAAATCGGATCAAATCCGCGATATAAATTGTGTGGCATATTTTTTACTTATCTTCCCAACTTATACACTTCAATGGAACAAGTCGTACAACTATTTTTTACTCTTTTTAACTATTTTTACCTCCACTTTTTTACTTGCTGTTTTCTGTAATTTTGGACAAGTAATTTTTAAAATTCCATCTTCAAATTCAGCTTTTACTTCATCTTCTTTTACCGCAGTTGGTAAGGCCACTTGGCGGAAAAACGCACCCGAGCGAACTTCTTTGCGATAGTAATTTTTATCATCTACCTCGTGTTCTTTCTTGCTTTCACCTTGTACGGTCAAGACGCCTTTTTCCACGCTTACTTTAACATCTTCCGGATTAACACCGGCCAGCGAAGTTTCAGCAACCACCGCACTATCGGTTTCGTAAACATCCATCGCCGGCATAAACGCCCGCATGGATTGATTTAGTGCCGGCAGACGACTGAATGCGTCGTCCATTTCGGCAAACGGGTCCCATTGGGGGGAATAGCGGATAATTGACATAATATATTAAATTAAAATGCAAAATTACAATGTAAAATACAAAATTATTTGGTCATTTTTAATTTTAATTTGTCATTTTGCATTTTGATATTTAATTTTTTCATTTACTTATAATTACTCTCGCTGCCCACAAAACTTTTCCGTGAGCCATATATCCTCCAGTAATTTCTTTTAATATTTCCCCATGTTCTTTTCCTTCCACTTCTTCAGCACCAACTGACTCGTGCAAATTCGGATCAAATTTTTCACCAATAGTTTTAATTTCTTCCACACCATGATTTTTTAAAATATCACCAAACTGTTTTTTAATATATTCAATTCCTTGTGCCCATTGCCCCCACCCCCTCTTTATCTCCCCCTCGGGCAGGGGGAGAGAGCCACTGACCGCGAACGCTTTTTTAAAATTATCATAAACCGGAATAAATTCTTCCAAAATCTGCGCTTCTGACATTTTTACCCATTCACCACGACGTTTTTCGGTTTCGGTTTGTAAATTTTTATAGTCAGCCAAAGCCCGTTGCCAACCGGTTTTGTATTCTTCACATTCTTTTTTTGTATCAGGACATTTTTTACAATCACGGTTAAATATATTTTTCTTCTCTTTACCAAAATGACCGTCGTGAAATATTTTTACAGTCTCCCGAGTGGCCGGTTCAATATCATCTCGTTTTAAAACTTCATCCACCGTGAGCCAGAGATAATCAATCGCCTCTTGACCATCTAATTTGGCCACCTGATCTTCTCCGTCCAAATCAGCCACATAATCCAAGGCCACAATATGTTTGGGCTCGCCATCAACCTTTCTTTGATAATTGGGATCATTAAGCATCTCTACAATGCGCACAAAACGCAGATTTTTCACTTTTAGACCAGTTTCTTCAAAAACTTCACGCTTGCCGGCTTGCTCGGCCGATTCTTTCCAATCAATGCCACCTCCAGGCATAACCAGAAGATTGTTCCAGGCCGGTGAGCGCATTAAAAAAACCTGATTTATTTTATTATAAATAACTACGCTTACTGCCACCGTTGGGCGCTTCTTATTTACCGATGATTGATCAGTCATATTAAATTAATTCCTTAACTTTATTCATTAAAGCGTAATTGCGTCCATAGTTCATTCGCATCGGTCCCATTAACAAAAACATACTTTCATCACCAAATCGAAACGCGGCCACTGACAATAAATTTCCAAAACCATGCTCTTCGCCCAAAAAATATTTTACATCGCTATCGGTTTTATCAAAAAAAACACCCAAACATTCTTCACAATGATCAAAAATTTGCGACATGTCGGCCACATGTTCCAAAACCGAAAATTCCGGCTGAGAAAACAGGTTTGATAGACCAGTATAATACACCTTATCAGGTGTAAAGGCCAGCATGGTGGTAGCACCCGACAATCCAGCCACGATCTTAGCAAAAGTTTTTAATTTATTTTCCCGCTCCATTTCCACTGACACATTCATACCCAAAACCTCATTATCTTTTGCTGATAATTTTGCTTCATTCAAATCCAAGCTAGTCAAATACTCGCGATAGCCTTTTTCAGTCGGAACACGTCCAGCCGAAGTATGCGGGTGAGTTAAATATCCGCCCTCTTCCAAAGCCCGCAATTCATTGCGAACAGTCGCCTCGCCTCGTCCTAAATCACATTTTTCAACCAAAAAACGAGATCCAATTGGTTCGGCCGTTTTAATATGATTTTCAACAACTAAATTTAATAAGTCAGATAAGCGTTTGTCCATAACATATTGTCATGCTGAACTTGTTTCAGCATTCCCTGTTATTCTAGAGATCCTGAAACAAGTTCAGGATGACAGTAAAAACGGGTATTTTCTGTAAAAAATTATCACTCATACTGTATGAGTGATAATATATACCTTTTTCAATTTTTCGTCAATAAGCAAGTTATCCACAGCGCTTCGCCTTCGGCTACGCCCTGTAAACTTTACTCTATATTTAATTTATTAGTAGTATGGTTTACCGGGCGCAACGCAGTGAAGCCGGGCCCTGTAAACTTTATATTCCAAACAAAAAATTTATGGTGCGTAGCGTAGCGAAGCATCCATTAATTCATCGCAATCTGTGAAATCTCACTTAACAAAACATTTTCCACATATATCCCGCGCGCGTAAAAAATACGCTCTAATTCATTTTTTAATTCAGTTTCCACGGCGTCACGCTTCAAACCAACTATATCATTATAATCAAACCGAGAAAATACCATGCGCATCCGGCTACGAATTGTCGGACGAACAATCTTGGCAACAAAATCCTCACCAATTGTCTGCCAGATACTTGGGATTTGGTGGACATCCAAACGAACTAAAATTGTTCCCTCCACCCCTACGCGCCGACCATCTTGAGTAATAGCGGCAATTGGAATATCGCCCAGGGCTTTTTCGTTCTCCGGCTTAAACTGACGATTGATACCATATTCCAATGTCTGCACATTAAACAATTTGGCTTTTTGCCAAAATGGAATTTTCAAATGCAATCCTGGGGTTAAAACCTTTTTCAATACTCCCCTACCCATATCATAAACACAGGCCACATAACCAGGGGGAACGTAAATAAAAAAACCCTTCAAAACATCCTCCACTACAAATGAATACATTAATTTATCAAGAGAATCTCCAGCCATATATTAGTTGATTGGTGAATTAGTTGATTGGTTAATTAGTTGATTGGTTAATTAGTTGATTGGTCGATTTGGTCATGCACAGCCAATCAACAAATTTTCTAATCATCAAATCATCCGTTATTTAGTGATGTGATTTTTCCTGTTTTTTCTTCTTCAAAAATACCGTGCGCATCGCTCCTTCTATTATAGTTGAAAACAGCATAGAAGTCAAAATGAACAGCGACTTCACCATTGGCAAAATCCAAAGTGCTAAATAGGTAAAAGCTGGAAACGCAAACAAGAAAAACGCCTGACCAGTCGTCCATTTGTGGCCACGGTTTTCCCAAACTATCGTGCCAAACAAATATAACGCACAGATACCGGCCCAAAAAACGTCGTGACGAGCTCCAATATTAAATCCGTAAAAAATTATATTTATCTTGCCTGGTAAATCAACAAAGGAATACAAAATATGAGACATGCGTTCACCAGTTATACCGCGCACAAATACTTGATACAGCAAAACTAACACCAACAGCTGAATTCCCAGAGCAGCCACTTTGGCCCATGGTGAAATTTTATGACGCTTCATAATGGCGCGCACTTCGGATTTGAACAGCACCCGGTCGTGGCGAAAAGCCGAGGCCTTGCCGATTGCTTCTTCTTCCGCTTTTTCTTCACGCCAGGCATTACGTTCAGAGATAATCGTCAAGGGCAAAAGTACTATGCGTAAAAAAACAGTAAGCCAAATAACCGCCCAACCCAAATTGCCATTGGCCACATGAGCGTACAACCAAATTAAAACGTTAAATAGCGGTTGATACAAGCCAAAATACCAAAAATTTGCAAGCATAAAAAATTATATTTTGGGTCTTGGTAAAGTCAAGGTCATATAACAACCTAATCCAAAAGTTGCCTGGTCATCACGGTCACCCACAAACCATATGTTGCCATTGCCAGAGCCACCGCCAATACAAACTCGGTGGCCATCTTTATCCAACGTATCAGTACGAACAAACTTACCTTTGGGTGGCATATTCTCCTCCATATTACCAGTTTCACGTCTATAGCCCAAAATCAAATTTGTCAAAAGGGTGGCAGAGCCAAAACTAGGTGTGCGCCCAGCTGGCAACCCAACCTGTTGGGTCAACCCTCCGATCATCCGCTGTTGTGTGGCTACATCTTTAGAGTCACTATTATCTATCATTTGCGGTATCCACAAAACTATGGAATCAGTGGTCGGTGGCTCTTGGACCAGAGCGAGCATTTCTTCGCCAGTTTGAATACCACCTTTTTTCTCAGGATTTTTAGTAAATAATCCAGCCTTAATTGCCCCATCTAAAGTTAGTCCCGGTGGCACCATCCAAGCTAAATCTTCAAAATAACCAAGGGTATCGGCATACCGACGCCAAGCGTCCACTTCCGCTCTATATAGATCTAAAATTGGACTAAAGTCACCAATACGTTCAACCACACGCATCCTTGCTTTCAAATCAACAGCATTTAAATGTGAATAGTCCGGTTTTTGATAATCTCGCAAAACATCGGTTGGAACAGGCAAATTGTCTGGGTCAAACCCTCGACCCCCTCCACTCCCACTACTTATACCCATATAAAATAAGTTTAATTTCCGTATTTAATTCTATAATTAAATCTATGATTAATTCTATAATTTAAAATTTAGCCAATACTTACGCCTAGCCAACGGTAGTTTTTCAATTGCATAACGCAACATTGTGCGAGGCATTTCAGGAGCGTGTTTTGCTAGAAAATCTTCCAGCTTCCGAGTATCACAACGCTTTCCAACTTCACGCAACATCCAACCGACTGCCTTATGAATTAAATCGTGTCTATCTTTTAAAAGCAAAGCCGAAATCTTTAAAGCGTCACTACCATCGCTACTATAAATATAGCAAAAAGTAGACAAAATAGCAACACGGCGCTCCCATAAATTTTTGGATACGGCCAATTTATACAACGGCAAACGACTTTTATCAATTAAATACATGCCCACAATCCGTGGTGCTGTTAAATCCACCAGATCCCAATTATTAATACTGCCTTTAATATTTTTTAAGTAAAGATGATATATTTTGGCTTTTTCTGGTGCAGTAGCTCGGCCAAATTTTTCTACCAAAATCAAAAGTCCTGCCATCCGCTCTTCATGCCAAATTGAACTTAAAAGTTTTGACACTTGTGCCACACTAATATTATCCCAATATTTTCTAACCACCACCCTAATCGCTGGCATTGTCACGCCCAAAAACTTATCCCCTTCTCCATATTCTCCTGGACCGGTTTTGAAAAAACTTAAACTATGCTGTGCTCGCTTAGCGTTACCAGCTTTTTTCAAATCAATTTTAATTGCTTCTAATATATCCACACTTGCCATTGAATAATATCTAACATCTGTTATAATAACATCAATTTTGTTTAAAATCAACCAAAATATGCACTATAATATCCTAAAATCAGAAGAATTGGAACAATTAAGAAATACTGAACCCAGCAGATTTAAAAACGAACTGCAAGGTGGCCAATATTTGAATTTACAAAAATTGGATTTGGCGCCCATGGACGGGATTGATAAAGAAAAATTAAGTGATTTGGCCCGCATCTTGCGTGGCTTTATTTTTTCGGCAGTAGAAGCAGCTCGCTCGGGCCACCCAGGATCTTCCGCTAAAGCAGAAATGATTTTAGCCATGGTACTTTCGGGGGCAATGAGTTTTAATGCGCTTGACCCGAAAAATCCCGGACGCGACCGATTGATTTGGTCAGCCGGACACTGCTCCCCCGCTCTTTACGCCATGCTCGCTATAATTTATGAATCACTAAAATTAACCGGAGAAAGTTTTGATACGGAAAAAATACACGCAGTGATGGCCAAACATTTGGACCGTTTCCGCCGACCCGATGGTCCGCAAGGTCATGTCGAGGCATATAGCCCGTTAGCCGATTTTGGCACTGGCCCGTCTGGGCATGGTTTATCCGGTGCGTCTGGTATGGCTGCAGTGCATAAATCCTGCGGATTAGACACGAAGGTTTTTGTGATTATGGGCGATGCCGAAAGTGAAGAAGGAATGAGTTATGAAGCCCGTAATGTGGCGGTCTCGCTTGGCCAAGATAATTTAATTGTTAATTTGGATTATAATCACTATGGCATTGACGGCGATATAAATGAAGTGATTGCGACACCTTACATTAACCATTGGCTAGGATTGGGTTGGAATGTAATTGAAGTTAATGGCCATGATGTTTTAGAGTTGGCTTATGCTTACAAAAAAGCAGCTGGTGGTTTTAGCAACAAACGCCCAACCGTAGTTTTGGCGCATGCGCGCAAAGGCCAAGGTTATGGCAAAATGGAAAACACAGCTGAAAGTCACGGCACACCAGCTAAATTTCCAGACTATGTGGAAATCATCAAAAATTTAGGCTTTGACATCCCAGGTGTGGAAAAAGAAACTGATAAAGATATTGAGGTTATTTTAAAAAGTTTAACTCCAGAATTAGCGCAATATGTTTGTGAGCGCTTAAAAGTAGTGGCTGAAAAAATAAAACCGGAAAACGAATTAGTCGCAAAAATGACAACGACTTTATCTGGACGCGCCCTGATAAATCCAACTAACATCAAACGTCCAGAAACATTGCCAGCTGAATTAGTTTTTGAACAAGGGAAAAATGTTGCCACTCGCAAAGCCACCCAATCCTGGTTTGATTGGTTAATGAAAGAAACCGCGTTTTTCTATGCTGGCGCCGGTGATTTGGCTAAATCGGTTTTAACTGCTAAAGCGGAAAATGTTTTTGGTATAATTACTCCCGATAATCCGCTGGGCCGAGGTGTACGTTTTGGCATTGCTGAACAAAATATGGCAATGTTTGGCACGGCGATTACGACCGACCGCTTGCCTGGTAATTTCGCACCCGTATCTGTTTTTGCTTCTTACGGCGTGTTCACCTCCATGATGACGAACTGCGTGCGTTTGACTTTGATTAATAATCATTTATACCCCGAACACAAAGGATTTTTTATTGTGCTGGCCGCTCACGATGGACCAGAAACCGGCGAAGATGGGCCGACGCATCAGGGTCTATTTTGGATGAGCATGTACAATGCCTATCCAGGCATAAAAGTTTACAAACCAATGGACGCGAATGAAACCATTGAAATGTTGTTTTACGCATTAGAAAAAGGCGAACCAATTGCGTTGTCAGTTGCGCGACCAGATACAGTGGTATTTGCCCGTGGCAATGGCGTGCCCGAAGCGCGCGAGGCGGTGAACGGCGCGTATGTGTTTAAAAATTATTCGGAAAATGGCGGACGAAAAATTGCCCTCGCGATTTGCGGAGCGCAGGTTTTGGCCAATACTTTAGAAATTGTGCCGGAATTAGAAGCGGGCGGATTGGATGTAAAAATTATTGCCGTCACATCGCCGGAATTATACGAGGACTTACGCAAAACCAATCCGACCAAGGCCAATGAAATTTGTTCAGATGAAGACCGCAGCCGCGTGGTCGCGATGCATAATGGCTGGAAAGGATTTTTATATCCGTTTTTATTGCCGAGCGATTATGATAAACGGACGATTGCGATTGATACTTATTTGACTTCCGGCAATCCGAAAGAAGTTTATGAAGTGGCCGGGTTTACGGCGCAGGATTTAAAAAAGAAAATTTTAAGGGCTAGCAAATAAATATCGCTCACCGTACAACCATCCTTAAAAAACACACCCTTGGCCGCTCGGCCGTGGTTACGCTTTCTGAAAAAAAGTTGTCTGACTCGCTCTACAATCTAAAATCATAAATCTAAAATAATTTATGCTACCAAAATTTCTCACCGACAAAAATCTCACACCAAATGTTACAATCAACCCGTCCTTAAATTATTTAGGCACAGAATCAGCGTTTGATTTTGGAGCGAAAGTTATGGAAGTAGAAAAATCGGGAAAATTTCCCCAGATTTATAAATTTCACGTAGGCGATACTGGACCAAAAACTCCAGAACCAATAATTAATACTGCTATTAAAGCCCTTCAGGACAAACAAACTAAATATGGTCATTTTGCCGGTTATCCTCAAGTGCGTGAGAATATCGCCCGCTATTGGAGCAAAACCAGAGGCGTAAATATTACTAAAGATAATGTAATGCTACAGCCGGGTGGTAAACCGGTAATTGAGATGAGTATTCAAGCATTGGTGGCGCCGGGTGATAAAATTATTGTCCAAAATCCCGGCTATCCGATTTATGCCTCATTAGCTGAATTTTATAATCATGGCAATGTGCTAAATTGGAACGCACGTCGCGATGAAAATAAAAACACTTTAGAATTTGAAGTGGAAGATTTAAAAAAAATACTATCGGAAAACAATCAAGTAAAACTCTTGATGTTAAACACCCCCCAAAACCCGACCGGCATGGTATTTGGTAAAGAAAAGTTGGAACAAATTGCAGAACTGGTACGTGAATATAAATGTTTTGTGGTATTTGATGATATTTATGACCAAATTGTCTTTGGCGGAGATAAACATCAATTTAGTTTTCTATCACTACCAGGGATGTTAGATTACACCATCAACCTAAATGGATTTTCAAAAAATTTTGCCATGACTGGCTGGCGGCTAGGATTTATTGTGGCACCGACCTGGGTAATTGAAATATTTGGCAAGTTCGCCATAAATAAATATACCGCCGTCCCCCGCTTTTCCCAAATTGTGGCTGGGGTAATTTTTGGCGAGGTGGAATTAGATGGATGCAAATATGAATACATTGGCGACAAAGTTCAAGAAATTATTAATAAAGATTTCATACAATACGAAAACAAGGGTAAATTTGTGGAAGCGGCCCTGCGTTTGTTGTCGCCCTATGTTGTGCCAAACGTGGCCGAAGGCGCCTTCTACCTTTTTCCCAGTTTTCATAAAGTTCTGGACTTGCCTTATGTTAAAAATGATTTAAAAATTAAGAGCGACAAACAGCTGGTTGATTGGTTATTAACGGAAAAAGGCATTGCGACTTTAGCTGGCAGCGATTTTGGCTCAATGGGTGCCGGCTTTGTTCGTTTTTCTTATGCCGAAGACCGCGATAATCATATTATCCCCGGTATGAAACATGTTTTAAAAGTGGTAATAGAATTAATTGAAAAATCCAATGCTACTCCTCCATTATTAGCAGCTGATGTCGATACAAAAATTGAGGAACTGGTAAAAAAATACTTTGCCTAACGGCTGTCATCCCCGTGAAAACGGGGATCCAGTCACGTTATTAAACTTCTGGATTCCCGCTTGCGCGGGAATGACAAAACAAAAGACAAGTAAAAAAAATACCCACCGATGAGGCGGGCATTTTTTACCAATTAACTTTACATCTTCTTTTCACCACCACAACACGAATCGCCAGTAGCAGTGGCTTCGCCATCTTTTTTACAGCAACTACCGCCACCCATGCCACACTTTTTACAATGGCACATCGCGAGCATAAACAATGCTGCCAATCCTACCAGCACATAAACTAAACGCTCTATCACTGGTGCGCCACCTAAAATGGCGTTCACCAAATTGAAACTAAATAAACCGACCAAACCCCAATTCAGGGCGCCAACGACTACGAGCGCGCCGGCCACCAAATGGCCTACGCACATTTTGCTTTTTCCCATGCACATATAGTGTGAATGTTATGAATAAAACTATTTATAGTATAGCATAGTTTGGAGAAGAGAACCACAAATTATTTCAATCGTTTCTTGCCTTTAAGTAACGGCAGGAAATTATCTTTGCTCACCACCTTTTTCCCGGTCTCAATTTCCATCTGACTGCGCGCTAACCCAGCCACGCCACCACCACGTTTAGCGACTTTTTTGTTGTCATCAAATCCCAGCGGATGTTCGGTCTTAACAATTTCCGTAGTCGCCGCTTCACCCAACATAGAAAAAATTAATTCCAAATTGCTCATGTGGTCGCGTAAATTTTCTCTTTTGAGTCCTTTTATTTTTTTATGCTTACTTGGTGTTACTCCAAAAGTAGCATTGGCAATTTCAGCTGTTAAAATTTCATATTCTTTTTGCAGTTTCACTTCATGCTTATTCCATTCATCAGTCAAAATTTCGCGAATATCAATTCCACGCATCCGTTTTTCAATCCAAGCATCCGGGTAACCTTTTAATTTATACAACATGCGCGTGCGTTTTTGCCCCAATTCCGGATCTTCGATTTCCTGAACGCGTTCATAGCCGACTTTGGCGAGCCAACGTTTGAATGGTTCGGCTTTGGGAGATGGAATTGATTGAATTATGCGGAAGATGCCTTCGGTGTTGGCGCAATCAGTTTCGTAAAACTTTCCATCGGACGACTTCAGTTTCAGTTGTCTACAAATTGTAGATAACTCAACACCCTCGTCACTATTCGTGCGCGCCTTCATGGCCGTCCAATAGGCACTCGGCCTATCAGTATCAGTCAACGCCCCGACAACATCAATAACCGAAAACCACCACTCCTTATTAAACAATACCTTCCGAATCTCCTTTTTCTTAAAAATTGCGATTTTAGTGTCCTCCATATTTTTTGGATTAAAAATTAGCTGGCTATATTATACCAAAAAACCGCCTTTTGAAAAAGCGGTTTTAATTTGATAGCCAGATATTAGGCATGAATCAACCGGCCGGTATTTTCTAAATATTTTTTAATAATATTTTCGGCTTGTTGAGCGGCATTTCTTTTGTCCCAAAAATTTAACACGATAAAATCAAATAAAGTATTATTATTCAAAAATCCTTTATACAATGCGACCGATCGCTTCTTGCGCTTCTCATACTCCAACGTATCACGCTTTATTAATCTTTCCGGGATATTTTGCGGATCAGAATGAACATAAACGGTAATGGCGTGCGGATAAAAAGCTTTAAATTCTTTAATCGCTTTAATATTCGCGATAATTATCAAATGAATTTCACTTTTATCAAACGATTTGTTCAGTTGATCTTTCCTAACTCCAAACCAAGCACCATATGCCTGATAAGTCAACAAATAATCCGAGGCCGGACCAAGTTTTTTTACTAAACGCAATTCGGGCGTGCCGTGAGCCGGTTCGCCTTGGCGACGTGGACGAGTAGAATCTTTACGATGCAAAGTAACATTGGGAAAAATATCTTTCATCATTTTTAACAGCAAAGATTTCCCCGAACCGCTCACGCCGTAAAAAACCATGATTAAGTGTTTTTTAGAAGGCATTTTATCCATAAAATTATGCTAAATAATTTTTAAGGCGGAGAGGGAGGGATTTGAACCCTCGATGCCTTGCGACATACGTCCTTTCCAGGGACGCGCACTAGACCACTATGCGACCTCTCCGCTCTAAAAACTATTTTATCGGCGTGGAACGAATTTTACCGTAAATTTGCCAAAATGTCAATCCTAGAAATACCACGCCCATCCCCCATTGCGCCGGGGTTAAATAAAAATAACGAACATCAGTGGCGCGCAAAAAATCTAACCAAAAACGAACAAAGGCGTAAAGCGCGACCGTGAATAAAAATACCAGGCCGGAATTTTGTTGACGTAATTTTTTAAAAAATATGAGCGATAACGCGAGCAACACCCAAGCCAAAATGGAATCATATAATCCTAAATCGTGGCGCGCTCCATCCGGAAAATTTATCGCCAACATAAAATTTGATAAAGTGCCCGGGTGATCATGGATAAAAAAACAACCGATGCGACCGATAGCCCAACCGAGCCAAAGCCCGGGGGTCATAATATCTAAATAGGCGGATAATTGGGTGAAAGAAATTTTTCTGATTTTGGTAAAAGCCCCCACGGCCAAACTGGCACCGATAAACCCGCCGAGCGATGATGCCCCGCCTTGCCAGAAATATAACATCTCAACCGGATTGGCGAAATAATAAGACGGGTCATAAAATAAAACATGGCCAACGCGCGCGCCTAGTAGTCCGGCGAGTAGTGCCCACACGGCTAAATCCCAAACTAATTGCGGGGCTAAAAAATTTTTCTTGGCCAAACGATCGGCCAATAATACTCCGGCAATTACACCAAGCGATACCCAAAGACCCCAGACCTGTAGGGTGACGGGACCGAGGATGATGGCGTGGTATTCTAAGTATGGGAGCATACAATAATTTCAAAATCCAAATTTCTAATTTCCAAAATAAATCCAAATATCAAATTTACATTAACCAATCAATTGTCATCCTGAACTCCATGCGATGCCGCATGGCTATCGTGTTTCAGGATCCCCTTAAAAGCACAGAGATGCTGAAATAAATTCAGCATGACAATCATAATTTGAAATTTTTGTTTTGACATTGATTTGACATTGGAAATTGGAAATTTGATATTATCGCAAATATTTCAAAATATCCTCCGGCTGATGTAAAACCGTCACCAAATCCTCATCCACGCGATTGATGGTTTTGAATTTTTCAGACAGGAGGCGGAAATATTCCAACATCGGCGCCCAAAATTCTTCGCCATAAAGCAAAATCGGCATGGGCTCACGTTTTTTGGTTTCAATTAGTGTTAACAATTCAAACAACTGGTGTAATGTGCCAAACCCGCCGGGAAAAAACGCGAACGCTTCGGACGGCGCGGTGATAATTAATTTGCGCACAAACGGAAAATGAAAACCCAAAGATTTATTCACAAAATTATTCACGCGCTCGCCCCGATCGGTAATAATATTTATACCAATGCTTGTACCACCGGCTTCAAACGCGCCTTTATTGGCCGCTTCCATCGTGCCCGGGCCACCGCCGGTAACCACGGTGTTGCCATTTTTGGCCAAGGCCTTGCCTAATTCATAGGCCGCGTCATAATATGCTGAACCCGGTAAAATACTTTTGGTACCCAAAACAGTAACATCACCGCGCACATTTGATAAAAATTCAAAACCGTCCACCAGTTCGGCCAAAATCCGAAATATTCGCCAATCCGCTCCCCCGCGACACAAAATATCATCCACCGCGCAGATATTGTCACGGTCTTCTGTATTTTTAATCATATCAAACGCTTCTTCCGCCGTCTCCACAATGTGCCAAGTATTAATAATTTCTTCCGGAAAAGCGTGCACTTGACCAACTGATTGATTGCGTAAAAATTTAATTAATGGCTCCCAAAATTCGCGCCCAACCAAAACTATCGGCGATTTATGCATATAGCCAAGTTCCATATAATCCACCACTTCAAAAAATTCGTCCAAGGTGCCAAACCCACCCGGAAAAAGGACAAAGGCGTTGGCCGGCGAAGTCAACATTACTTTGCGCGTAAAAAAATAAGAAAACCCGACTGATTTTTTGACATACGGATTGGTGCGTTGTTCGCGGGGCAATTGAATGTTGATGCCAACGGATTCACCGCCAGCTTTGTCCGCCCCCTTGTTGGCCGCTTCCATAATACCGGGACCACCGCCGGTCATGGTGGTAAAACCGTTCTTGCCTAAAAGCGCGCCAAATTGTTCGGCGATTTTATAATATTTATTAT
Organism: Candidatus Magasanikbacteria bacterium RIFOXYD2_FULL_41_14; assembly: GCA_001784475.1. Classification (GTDB taxonomy): domain Bacteria; phylum Patescibacteriota; class Patescibacteriia; order Magasanikbacterales; family GWA2-37-8; genus XYD2-FULL-41-14. Next base: position 20,098 of record MFRE01000015.1, on the reverse strand, counting down.
TAGGAGCCAAACGCGCGGAACCCAAAATCGTTACCTCCCGTTTTAAATCACCCACAAAATTATAACCATCCACAAATTCCGCGATAATTTTAAACACGCGCCAGGAGTCACGGAAATTTACGGCTTCGCCAGTGGTTACGAGTTGGGGTTTTTCGAGAAGTTTTAGCATAGGATAAAAGATTGAAAATTAAAGATTAAAGATTAAAAAAATTAAGCACTCTAAAAAATCTTCAATCTTCATTCTTCAATTTTTCTCTATCGCCTCTCCCACCCCCATCACCAGCCCCTCGCTCAACCTTGGCCCAATAATTTGCACGCCAATTGGTAAACCAGATTTCGACATTCCAGCTGGAACAGACAAAGCCGGCACACCGGCCAGCGATGCTGGTGCCAACATTATATCCGCCAAATACATTTGCAGTGGATCAAAAGATTTTTCACCAAGCGCAAATGCTGGAAACGGTGAAGTGGGTGTAATTAAAACATCTACTTTTTTGAACGCCTTTTCAAAATCCTGAATAATTAAAGTACGAACTTTTTGCGCTTTTTTATAATAAGCGTCATAATATCCGGCGGACAACGCGTAAGTGCCGATCAAAATTCGGCGTTTGACTTCTTCGGGAAAACCTTGGTCGCGCGAGTTGGCGTAGAGGTCATAAAGACTCCCCCCTCGCCCCCCTCTTGATAAGAGGGGGATATTGCCGGTGTCGCTGTCCCCCTCTTGATAAGAGGGGGTAGGGGGAGTGTCAACTCGCACCCCATAACGGACACCATCTAAACGGCCTAAATTGGAACTATCTTCGCAGGGCACGACAATATAATAAACGGCAATGGCGTATTTGGTCATTGGCAAACTAACTTCTTTAATCGTCGCGCCGGCTTGTTTTAATTTTTCTATGGCCGCGAGGGTGGCGGATTTTACTTCTGGATCTAAAGCATCAACTTCGAAATATTCTTTCGGAACGCCGACAGTCAATTTTTTTAAATCTATTTTTCCCAATTCTTTTTCATAATCTGGTACATCATCCGGCACGGTAGTGGCATCACGGCCATCACAACCGGCAATTTCTTGCATTACAACTGCCATGTCTTCCACAGTTTTAGTTATTGGCCCGACAGTATCAAGCGACGACGCCATTGGCATTATTCCATAGCGCGAATTACGACCATATGACGGACGTAAACCCACCACACCACAAAAAGACGCGGGCTGGCGAATTGAACCACCCGTATCTTCGCCAATTGAAAAAATACACATATTATCGGCCACGGCCGCCGCAGAGCCACCTGATGATCCGCCAGAAACTTTTGTTAAATCATGCGGATTTGGCACCGGGCCATACATACTATTTTCGTTACTGGCGCCATGGCCAAAAGTATCGCAATTATTTTTCCCAAGCAAAACCCCGCCCTGCTCGCGGATTTTTTTAATTACGGTCGCGTCAAAGGGCGGAATATAATTATCTAAAATTTTGGCAGCCGCAGTGGAGCGCACACCAACCGTACAAATTGCATCTTTAACACAAAACGGGATACCGGTAAGCGGTTTTATTTTTTTATTTTCAATCATCTCATCAGCCACTTTCGCCTCGGCTAAAGCCGATTTTTCGCAAACCGTAATAAAAGCATTCAATTCGCCGTTGCATTCTTTAATTCTTTTTAAACACACGGTCGTTAAATCAACGGACGTAAATTCGCCGTTGTCTAAACCGGTACGCGCTTGTTTAATTGTTAATTCATTTAGGTTCATAATTATTTTCTCCAAGGAATCAATTTGCCGTCTACCTTACGAAAAAAACTGGTGTCTGCTCCAAAACTCATCGACGAATCATCCAAACAACCCCCTTCAGCCAAGACCCTATTTATTTCTGAAAAAACCGACGGAACATGGGTGCGCACATGCGATAAATCAGGATTCCCATAATCATCAACCTCAAAAGCATCCTCCAAAGCTGATTCAATTACCATAAAACCAGAGTAATTATCAGGAAATGGTAGCTGCTCTAGTTGGGCGCATACATAACTATCCAACAAAACATCATCAGGACGATTAGCGACATGTGCCCACTGTGGAACTACAAACCCAAGCTTTTGGGGAGGAAGACCTTTGGCAACTAATTTTCTATAAATAATATTAGCAGGGTCCAAATCAACACCAACTAATTTACTATCAGGAAATTTTTCTTTAAGTACACTGTAAGGAACATAGTTATGCATTCCACAACCTAAATCAACAATTGGTAAAGCCCCCATGTTAAATCCGGACGACACAGATACTGCTTGTAACCTGTCTTTTAAACTGTCTAAAATCCCTTCGTGAAGATCAAGTGTTATGTCACTTCCGGAAACATCAAATATCAAGCCATTTAAAGATGGACTGTTGTTGACAGACCCAAAAAAATTTCTACGTAAATCCCGAATAATTTTATTCAGATAAGTCCTATCAGGACTGGCTTTATCTAATTCAACTTCTATTTCGGCGAGAACCCTATAAAATAATTCTCTACTTTCTGGGTTAGGAGATATATCAATCAAGGCAGTCTTCTGTTTTTCCTTATCAATTTGATCAACTATTTGTCTGACAATACCCCCTTGTTCAAAACTTGTCTCTGCGTTTGGGCGTTTGCGACTTAGCATAAAATTTATTTGAACAATAATTGTAATAATCAGCTAATAAACTAATTAATAAACTGACTTTATTCAAACACCGCCGGCACCTTTAATTCATTCTCACTCACTTCCGGCATCTGATTAATTAATTCTTTTTTAAAATCACACTCATATGGCTCGTCCGGACGCATGACATCGGACAGGCCGGTAACTTGGCTGGTAATTTCCACACCATCAGTATTTACTTCATTTAAAATATTCATATAATCCAAAACAACGGAAATTGTTTCCGCGTGGCGTTTTTCTTCGGCTGGGGTTAAATTCAGCCGAGCCAATTTAGCAATTTTTCGGACTTCGTCAAGTGATAGAGCCATACTCGCGGATATTATACTATTTATTTTGATTATTGGCAAATATTGACTTTTTGGCTAAAATGTGATTTACTTAATAAGCGGGATGAGGCGACTGCCAGGTGGCGGCTTATGGCTCCGTGTAAGCAGGACGACTCTGCTCGTCCAGTCACCTCATCTCGCTCTTTTTTAAGAGGTCGAGCGCGCAATCGGGTCAAATCGCGCCCCCTCTTTTCGCCCACGACGAGGGCACATGCCCCTCTCTGTTGCGCACAACGTTGCGCACATCGTCGTGGGCCCCACAAATTGCGACGGCGCGCCATCTCCGTCGCGTTGGTCCAGGGCGGAACCACCACACGGTGGAATTCCCCGCGCGATTGGTTGCGAGCCAAAAACTCACAGCGCGCGGCCGCAAACACGCGGCCTGGACAAATACAAGCGAGGTTCGCTGTAGCTCCCTGTGTCCTCCCCGGATGCAATAGGCGAGCTCGCACTTCGCTTCGACTCGGCTCGACTCCCACGCTTGACACTGCTGTGCGGGTGAACACAGCGGTGGTCCTGACAGCAAAGCGTGGGAGTCGGCCGAGCCCTCCCCCTTCCTATGATTTCCAATTCAATACAAGAAACAAAAGATATTGCCAAAAAATTTGCCGCCACCTTACAGGGTGGCGATGTTGTTTTATTATCCGGAGAATTAGGTGCTGGCAAAACCGCATTTACCAAAGGGCTGACGGAATATTTTGGTATTGAAAAAGAAATCACGAGTCCGACGTTTAGTTTGATGAATATTTATAAAATTGTCATTCCCGCGAAAGCGGGAATCCAGTCGCAAAATAATACAAGCGAAACGCTGGATCCCCGTTTTCACGGGGATGACAGTAAAGCGAATTTTGTCCACATTGACACCTATCGCTTAAAAAACGAACAAGAATTAATTGACATTGGCGTGGAGGATTATTTAGGCGCGCCCGATACCATTTGCGTGATTGAATGGCCGAACAAAATTGAGAAGTTGTTGAAAGATAAAAAAATAATCACCATAGTGATTGAACATGTTTCTGAAAATTCACGTCATATTGTCATTGCGAATGAAGTGAAGCAATCCCAAAATTAGATTGCCACGTCGCTACGGCTCCTCGCAATGACAAAAATCTTTCATCTTTAGTCTTTAATCTTCAATCTTTAATCTTCGTGAATACTTACACCCACAGTAATTTTGTCGATATATTCCCCTTTCAGCAACCATTTGGTTGCTTTTTTCTTGTCGCCCGCCTTTTTTCCAATCTTCAGAGTAAAATTTAATTTTATAATACTTAGCAAACGATTGACCAATCGGATTGATTATGGCCGCTAATTTATTGCGACCAGAAGTGATAGTTGTGCCATATATTTCAAAACCGTTTTTTGCGGCGTATTCGGCCGCTTGCGCTAAACGCATTTTAAAACACAACGGGCAACGCAAGCCACCTTCGGGTTCAGTTTCCAAACCATCCGCAACATCTTTTTGCCATTTGTCATTTTCATAATCATTGTCCACCATTGGCACACCCCACTCAATACATAATTTGACCACTTCCGCTTTGCGTTTTAAATATTCTTCTTCCGGATAAATATTAGGATTATAAAAAAATACTGTCAAGTTATATTTTTGACGTAATTCGTCAATCACGACAATACCACACGGGGCACAACAGGTGTGTAATAGAAATTTTTGCATAAATATTTTGTCCGTACATATGTCCGTACACGTGTACGGACATAAAAATTAAATATATTTTTTATTTTTTAATTTTTCTGGCAAATATTCTTGACTTACCGGTCCGTCAAAATCTGGATTATATTTATAGTCCTTGCCATAGCCAATATCTTTCATAAATTTAGTAGGTGCGTTACGCAAATGAATCGGCACGCCTAAATGTGAGGTATTTTTCGCGTCTTCGGCCGCTTTGCCATAAGCAACGTACAACGCATTGGATTTTTTCGCCAAAGCGCAATATACAACTGCTTCGGCTAAATGAACATTACACTCTGGAAATCCCAATTTGTGACAAGCATCATAAGCGGCATTGGCAACAAGCAAAGCCCGCGAATCCGCTATTCCAATATCTTCGGCTGCAAACCGCAATACGCGTCGAGCGACGTATAGTGGATCTGCCCCGCCCTCAACCATACGCGCCAGCCAATACAGCGACGCGTTCGCATCCGATCCGCGCATTGATTTGTGTAATGCAGAAATTAAATTATAAAACTCTTCACCCTTTTTATCAAAAATCAAGTGGGTTTTTTGGAGTGCTTCTTTGATGTCGGTGGTTGCGATACGAACCACCCCCTCACCCCCTCCTTGAAAAGGAGGGGTAATATGAACGCCTTTCGCCTTAACCGCCAATTCCAATCCGTTCAACGCCACCCGCGCATCACCACCACATAAATCTGCCAACATTTCAAAAACTTCATCACTAATTTCAATTTTTAAATTTCCCAAACCATTAACCTTATCCCCTAACGCCTGTTTTAAAATTTGTACAACTTCATTTGTTTCTAATTTTTTTAAAATGAAAACACGCGAACGTGAAAGTAATGGCCCGATAATTTCGAAGGAGGGATTTTCAGTCGTAGCGCCAATTAAAATAATTTGACCTTTTTCTACAAACGGCAAAAGCGCATCTTGTTGAGCTTTGTTCCAACGGTGGATTTCGTCAATAAATAAAATTGTGCGTTTATTTTCTTCTTCCTGTCGCACTTGCGCTTCTTTCACCGCTTTGCGAAGCGCATCTTTACCTGACTCGACGGCCGAAATTACTGTAAAATGCGCGCCAGTTTTAGTGGCAATAATTTCCGCGAGCGTGGTTTTGCCAACTCCCGGCGGTCCCCAAAAAACTAACGACGACAAATTATCACTATCAATTAAATTACGCAAAATTTTCCCTTCGGCCACAATGTCAGCTTGGCCAAAAAATGCGTCCCAATCCCTGGGACGCATCCTATCGGCCAAAGGGCTAATATTAGTATTCATATATATATCTATCTTAGTCCCTTAATACGAAAAAATCAATGTCACAATTTATCCTTTAAACGGATTAAACTTAGTATCTGCATCAAAGACATCCACGCCTTCATACTTCTTCAAAAATGAACACGCCCGATAAGTGACAGGTGTAAACAATACCTCTACACCAACTTTGAAAATATAATTAGAAACGATCACTGACCACAAAAGCGCGCCCGGCAACACCCCATAAAACGCCACCAAGCAAAATATGGCTGTGTCCAATCCCTCTCCGACAATCGTGGAGCCAATTGTGCGCACCCATAAAAATTTTCCTTGGGTTTTTAATTTCAATTTGGCCAAAATATATGAATTGGAAAAATTTCCAGCCAAGTATGCCAACAAACTCGCCGCCACAATCCGTGGGGTCAAACCCAAAATTGCTTCATACGCCGCTTGATTGTTCCAATCGGTGGCCGGCGGTAATTTGCCGACAACAATAAAAACCGCCGACATTACAAACGCACTCACAAACCCGAGCCAGATGGCTCGACGAGCATAAGAATAGCCATACACTTCCGTGAAAATATCCGCGAAAATATATGACAACGGGAACAATAACGTTCCGCCGTCAAAAGTAAACCAACCAAAATCAACAATTTTGGTAGAAGCGACATTGGATATTAGAAGTACGGCCACAAAGGCGACGACAATAATATCCCAATATTTGAACTGTTTGGCAGTTTCCATATTTTTATATTATTTCCGGCCTCAATGTCACCTCGGCGAGAAATTGAATTAAGTTATATTTTAGAGTAAAATACAATTGAATAATAATAACACAAATATGAATAAAAGTGAAGGTCTAATATCAAAGTCAAATAAGCCAACTAAAAAACGCAAAACTGTCGGCCTGGCGCTTGGTAGTGGCGCCATTAAAGGTTTAGCCCATGTTGGAGTTATCCAAACACTGACAAAAAATAATATCCCCATTGATTTTATCGCTGGCACGAGCATTGGAGCTTGGGTAGGAGCACATTACGCCTTATATCGTGATTTGGAAAAATTGGAGGAGCTTACGGTTGGTCGACGCCGTGAAAAATTAAGAAGTTTTTGGGAACCGACATTTTCCGGCGGTTTAATCAAAGGTAATAAAATGGCAAAACTGTTGCTTGAGTGGTTGGGAGACAAAGATTTTTCTGAAACTCAGATTCCTTTTTCGGCAATTGCGACGGACTTAATTAGTGGACAACCAATTATTTTAAATCAAGGAAAAATTGTACCAGCAGTGCGAGCCAGCATGAGCATACCAACCATGTTTCAGCCGATCGTCTATCAGGAGAAAATTTTAGTTGACGGCGGAATTTCCAATCCCGTACCGGCCGACGTAGTCAGGCAAATGGGCGCAGACATTGTCATTGCTGTTAATTTGGATAATTATCAAAAAAACAGTCGATTTAAATCAACTGACGCCAAAAAAGTAACAAGTGTAATGGGACGTGGTATTGAAATTATGAGACACTATTTAGCTGAACGCTCAAAATTGTCAGCTGATATTGTTTTAGAGCCAAAATTAAATTCCAATGAACCTGAATTGTGGCGGAATTATTTTTTAAAGAAGAACTTTGGCGGTGAAATCGTTCTGGGCGGCGTCACTGTAACCAAAGAAAATTTAAACGCGATAACTAATTTAATAAATAAGTAGTTTAGGTCTTCTTAAACTTCACGTTCCACTCTGGTTGATAAGTATTGTGATACTGATCTTCAACTTCTACTGTCTCCCCCTTCATCATTTTGGTGAGGGCCGCGTCAGTTAATAATTCCATATCCGAAGCCAAATCAATTTTTAAATCATCTAACTTCGTAAATTCTCCGGAAAACTCCTGACGCGTCAATGTTTCGATTTGTTTTTTACGCGCGCGTAAAGTATTTAACTTATCCACAACCTCTTTATATTCACTTTGCCCAGATAGTGCTTCCCGATAAGCGGATTTAATTTCTTTTTGTTTTTGCTTAATTGATTGAATTCTATTAAATATTTCTTGCAAATTGGCCATAAAAATAATTAAGAATAATGACAACATTATATCACAAACATTTAACAAACTCAACCCCACTAAATTGACCAAAGCAGTAAAAAATGATAGTGTAGTATCTGTCTTATGACAAAAACACTTCCCAAAAAGAAAATTCCGGCCAAAAATATGAAATTTGGCATAGAATTTGAATTGTTTACATTGGATGAAAAAGGATACATGACTAATGGGGCGGACCGACTTATTAAAGCCGTTAACGCCGCCTATCCCAACATCAACATTAAGCGAGAAATTGGAAAAAATATGGTGGAGTTAAACACTCCGCCCTATACCGACGTGGCCGACGCGATGTTAATTACATTGGAAGATTTTGAAGCAGTAGTAACTTGCGCGCGCCAAGAAGGGCTTGTCCTATACGCCTATGGCACCTACCCAGGCACATTCACTCCGGAAGCGCACAATCTAAAACGCTTCAACGCGCTTAAACAAATATATGGTCAACAACGCTTTAATAATTTTGGGCGCTGTATTGGCCTACATATTCACTACTCCCTGCCCTGGGGAGTTTTTGATTATTTAGAAAAAATGATTAAGCCCTTAATTGCCTCCAAAAACAAACAAAGCATGGTAAATATTTATAATTTAGCGATCGCCATGGATCCAGCCCTGACTTGCTTTACCCAATCATCACCTTTTTATCAAGGAAAATATTTAGCCAAAGATTCGCGAATGTTGGCCTTTCGAGGTGGTAAAGAATTGAATTACCCTCAAGGTATTTTTACCGATCTGCCCCAATTTGGCGCACTGCAAGGGTACCTAACCACTAATACTGATTTACTTAATTTAATAAAAGCCAGATTTGAAGAATGGAGCGAACTGGCCACTGACATCGGCCGAAAAGCGGAAATGCTCACTAAATACGGATCAATTTTAGATAATACTTGGAATCCGATAAAAATCAACGCCCACGGCACCATGGAAATCCGCGGTATGGATATTAATCATCCAGATATTGTGGTGGCAGTAGCTAGCACTATCAAACACATTTTTAAAGCAATTCAAGAAAAATTTTTAGAAGTCGTGCCATCAGACAAAGGCATAGAAAATCCATTTTTACTGGAAGGGAAAACAATTTATATTCCACCCGACAGCTATGTACGCGGTGAATTACAAAAATTATCGGCCTATGAAGGCCTGGACAGTGATGTTATTTATAAATATTGTCAAAATCTATTAAAACTGGCAAAAAGTTTCATGCCTGAAAAAAAATGGCCTTTGCTCGCTCCGCTGGAAACCATTTTGGCAAATAGACAAACTGCTTCCGATCGGATACTAAAAAAAGTTAAGGATTTGGGCTTTAACAGCGACAATGGACTGACCGACGGCCAAGCCGCCCAACTCGCTTTAATGCTATCAGCTGATTTATATTCAGAGATAATAATTACTAAACAAAATCTAAAAAGATATTTGGAAGATAACTAAAAAAGGAGATAAAAAAATCTGACGCCTAGTAGCGTCAGATTTTATTTTACAAATATTATTCGTTGCTTTCAGTCGCATCTGTTTCAGCTGACACTGGATTGGCTTCATCTTTCGCGTTATTCATTCTTTGTTGAACCCGCTGTTGAACTGTTGCTTTAAGTTCATCTTGGGCGGATTGGAACTCATCTCTTACTTCGTCCATTTTTACCTTGCGATCATCCCGCAACTGTTTTAATTCTTCTTGAATATTAGCGTTTTCACCATCCTTGGCCTGCTCTAACAAGTCCTGTTTTTGTTTTATAAAATCTCGCACGGTGGCAGCGGTTTGTTGAACCCGAGTTTTAACCGCGTTCAGCTGTTCTTTGGCAACGGCGGGTAATTTATCATTATTCAAAGCATTTAACAAACTCTCGCCCATTGCCGACCCATTTTGACGTAATTCATCTAATTTGCCCTGTGCTTGGGGTAACTTTTCTTCAAGCCGTGTCATCATCTCTTCGCGATTTAATTCATGTTTCGCTAAATTTTGCTTAAGTCTAGTGGCACGCTCACTAGTGTCGGCCGCAATTTTATCTTTTAGGGCTTCCACCTTTGCTATTTGCTCTTGGGCTTTCTCCATCATATCGGTAGCTTTGGCTCTTAATTTTTCGTCTGTAGCAATGTTGGCAATAAACTCAGCCAACTTCTGGCGTTCTTCAGAAAAAACTAAAAGTTTTTCCGCTTTTTTAACGGGGTCAAATGTTAAAGCCACAGAAATTTTTTCACGAATTCCACGCCACCACATACCGAATGCTGACGGGATTTCGGTTGGCTCGACAACAGTAATACCTTCTAAAACAGTACCATCAGTAGTGGTATCACCCGCTAAATCAGTCGGCACTTCGTCGACACTTTCAACTGCTGTTAGGGCAGGGACAGCATCAACTGTAACTGCGTCCAAACTAATAGTCATATCGCCGGAATTAACACCGCCAACAGTAATATTGGCGTCTTGGGCTAGGGCTGGTGTGGATGCTAATAGGAAGGTTAAAAAACCAACCATAAAAAAATACTTGGGCATATAGGTTTAGTTAATAATAAAACTTTTACCTAACGTTAAGTATAGCATAAAAGTAAAAAAAAACGCAATAGTGATAATTAATTAATTTTTTTAGTTGAATAAATAAGATTTTTGTGATATCGTATTTATGTCATTATTATTAAATATGAAAGAATTAAAAGAACGTAGAATACTGATACTTTACACCGGTGGCACGATTGGGATGAAGCCGTCGGTTAAGCTAGGCGGACTTTCCCCTGGTTCAATGGAAGATCTGCAGAAAAATCTACCAGAATTACAAGAATTACCCTATCAGCTTGAATGGGAAGAATTTAGATTTGAAGGAGAGTTGATAGATTCCTCAAACGCAAATATTGATTACTATAACGAATTAGGTAAAAAATTAGCAGAACAACATGATAAGTATGATGGAATAGTTGTTGTTTTTGGAACAGATACTATGGGCCCTTCAGCTGCCGCCATCAGTTATCAATTGGAAGGTCTTAAAACTCCGATAGTGTTCACTGGTTCAATGGAGCCGAATACAAAAGAAGGATCGGACGGTCCGCAAAATATGTTAGACGCCGTAAATATAGCGGCACAATCTGGTAATGAAATCTCTGCCATCAACGAAGTTACTGTATGTATGCATGGCAAGTTGTTCAAAGGAGTACATGCCAGAAAATATTCAGCTCGCAGTGAAAGTCGTGCTGCTTTTGATGGTGTTGGAGAAGACCCAATTGCCGAAATAAACGCTGAAGGAATAAAAATTAACAACAACACGATTCAGGCTAAGGATGAAAATCAGAAATTTGAATTTCACGAATTAAAAAAGCCGGACATTGTGCCAATCGCCGTATGTAGCGAGTTTGGCGGTTCTAAAAAGTCAAAATTAAGAGTTGCAACCGACGCTGATGCAATCTTACTATATGATTTACCAAAAGAACAATTATTAGGGACCAATAGCCAATTGTATAAGGATATTAAAATAATCGCACCTGATAAAATAATATTTTTTACCGGTAAAACTGAAATTACCGACCCTAAATGGGTTCGCTTGGAAGCGGTTCCGGATTTTTTACAAATAATGGCTAAAGCAAACTATGTATTAAGTCGGGCAAACAACGACGATGAAATTAGGTTGCTGGCCGAAGGTAATTTACGAGGCGAAGGCAAAGGGCCGCTATTGAACGAAGGTGAGATGCTTTCTGAAATGCGCAGGGAAAAAGAAGTGCGTGTTTTAGATAAGAGATAAGGTTGGAAGTAATTGTTTGTTAGTTAAAATATATTAGAATATAATTTAATTAAAAAATATGTCAAAATACGAGCAAGCAGGCGGGTTACAGCCCGGCGCCCCCGAACAAACGACAACGGATTTTGTCGGCCGAGAACAAATAGACAGGGATGTTTTGACCAAGCAACTATTAAACCATTTATTTATAAGAGCAAAAACACCCAATACTGAATTTAGCGCAAATTTTAGACAGCGACCACCTTATAAGAACTTAAGATTATTTATTAAAGAGCAATCCGAATTATTAATGTCTGAATTGTCTGAAACAGAAATTCAAATTTTGTGGCTAAGATTAAATCGCAAAAGACCAAATAGCACTATCGCTAGGGAACTCCAAATTGGAATTGAAGACATAAGAAAATTGGACGCGGAAAAATATGGCCGGTTGCGCAAAAAATACAAGAAAGGTTATTGCGAATAATCCCAGATAGGTTGAGTGAATAAATATAGAACTGACACCAAGATACAACTTTCCGGCTTTTCGGTAAAAAATTGGTTGGTGGCGCTTCGTGTGCGTATAACCTACTTTGTTAATCTTTCACAACAAACCTGATGTTGCATGTCCCAAATTAAATATCTCACCGCTGAACTCTCTAAAGCGGTTGATTGACTGGATAGAAGTTTTTTAATTTTACGAGCAAATGACTGTTTGGAATTTTTATGCGCTTCTTTTGGTGTGTGATTTTTTAACAATGACACCATCACCTGATTTGACGGTTCCAAAAATAATTCGGCGGTTTTATCTTGCTCCGGACGAGTTTGTTTATTCTCATCATACAAAAAAATAAAATCTTCGTCATAACCAATATACGCGTCCGCTCCAAATTTGATACTGCTCGGCCCCAAAATTTTACCAGAGCGGCAGGATAAGGCATAAATAATTTTGGATTTTAACAATTGTTCGTTATCACCGACGCGGATTAATTCCTCATTGTCTTGACCAGCGACGACATTGTAATTTCCGTGCCCGTTCAAAAATACCAAGGATGGCTCTTTCTTTCTTATTACACTTTCAAACTCTTTACGGTTAGCACGTTTTTTATCTAAATCAAAAACAGCGTCGCCTTTGGATTTGGCCAACGCGATTATTTTCTTCGCCCAAATAGAAATATAGCGAGTGGTTAAATCAAAATTTGGCCTAGTAACAAGCATGCTATGCTTCATACAATATCCCCTCTTTAAGGCCACGTAAAAAACTCATTTCCACCTCAACTATTTTTTGACCAACATCATCTCCCCTCTCCACATGCGCAATCATTTCTCTTTTGTTAAAATCACCCTGCGAACCAATTGACATGCCGGTATCCTCCGGTAAAGTTTTAAGTCGTGCAATGACTAATTGTTTTATTTCTTGTTTAGAGACCATATTAAATAATCTTTAAATCAGATAATTTTTCTAAAATTATTTTGCCCAAGTCGGTGTCATTGTCAACTTCCAAAAAAGCCACCTGCCAAGTAATCGGGCCTTTGCCAGAGATAACCAAAATAATCTCTTCTCGTAAATTTATGGGGAGATTAGCAAAAACCTTGTAAAATTGTTGCTTTTGTTGTTCTTTAGTCATGGTATTATTATACTCCAAACACCAAAAATTTACAACGCCAAATATTATGCGATGGTTTCTGGCGGATAATGCTTGTTGTAATACTTTTTTCGTTGCTTATACATCCGTTCAAAATATGGAACCAGCTCGTCGCGATAATCATAAACTGTTTTGGCTAAACTATCACTGTGGAGGATACGACCAATATATTGCGCCAATTTGCCTTCAAAAGAAAACGGGTAAACTAAAAAAAGTGAATCCAAATGCGGGAAATGCACGCCCTCGCCAACCAGTTGTCCGGTCGCTATAATAATTTGAAAATGTCCGGACAAAATTTGTTTTTCTTTCTCCTGTTTCTTGCTTGCGGTCAAGCCACCAGTCATAGTGATAATTTCAAAATCACGTTTTAAATATTCAGCCATGATATCAACGTGCTCTTTCCGTTCGGTAAGCACCAAACATTTTTCCCCGGATTGAGCAGATTGAATAATATCGTTAATAATTTGTTGATTACGAGTGGTGTCAAAACACAACGATTTTATTACCGGCTGACTATTGCGAACGGAAATTTTGAAAGGAAAATTAAGAGTGGTGGTTTTAATAATGATAGAAACAGATGGCTTTTCGTAAAATTTTGTGATAGCAGTTTTCGCGACTAATTTTTCTGAAATACTATTATTTTGAGTATTTTTTACTTCATGAATAATTTCGCCAAGATAAATATAAATAAGCCGTTCATCGTTACGTTTTCTGGTTGGCGTTGCTGTCAAACCATACAAATATGCTGGTTTGAGTTTGATAATAATTTGTCGAAACATTTTGGCCGGCATGTGGTGGCATTCGTCAACAATCACAGTCCCAAATTGATTGGCGAGTTCCCTGATGTTTTCAAGACGAGACAAACTTTGCACCATCGCGACCGTAATAGGTATTTGAATTTTTTTCTTGACACCAACAATCTGACCAATCTTTTTCTTTGGTATACCGAGAAAATTTTCAATTCGTTCCAACCATTGATTAAAAATTTGTTTTCGATGAACCAGAATTAAAGCCGGTTGTTTTTTCTTCGCGACTAAAGCCAAACCCATAATAGTTTTGCCCGATCCCGGTGGAGCGACCAAGATGCCGGTGTTGCTATTTTTGAAAGCGTTAAGTGCGATAGTTTGATAATCAAAAAGCGAACAAGAGAAATCGTAGTTTATTGGTTTATCTTGGTGGCGCTCATCAGTAATATGATAAGGAATTTTTTGTTCGTTTAGAAAATGTAAGAGAGAGCCAAGAAATCCACGTGGGAGCAAAATGTTGGCATCATCTTTTTCAATCATTTTAAAATATCTTTCCGTTCCATAAGTAGACAAACCCATCCGCTGTTTGACGGCATACTCGGTATTAAAAAAATTGAGTTGCTCACCAAGAAAAGTCGCCAATTCTTTAAATACGAACAATTTAGGGATAACAATATGTGTGCCAACGGTTATTGACAAATCGGAGCCAGTATATTTAATTATAGAAGTGGTAATTTTTTTCTGCTCAATCAATTTAGCGTAAAGTTCATCAAGGGTAGCTGTCACTATTTTTTGTATTGTTCGCAAAAAATCCCACTGATCGACAAACGGCGAAAAATTATTTTCCGTGTCTAAAAATACGGTATTGTCATTTTTGCGCGCCACGCCTTGAAGCGGTAAAGCGATAAGATTGCCTAAACCTTTACCTGATAAATAATCTTGATTGGGAAAAATACGATCAAAACTGCGTTCGCCGTCCAATGGATCTATGCTATTTGATAGCGACAAAAGGCGCAGAAAAATTAGACGACTTTTAAATGCCGGATACGGAGTTTCAAAAAACCACCAAACATGCGCGCCGTTGCCAGAGCGTGAACGCTCTACATAAATTGGCAAATTATATTCTTTACATACCAGCATAATGGCCACGACTTCTTTTTGCCAATGGTCGCCATCAAAATCAGCCGCGACAAACCATGAAGTATTATTTGTGAGCAGCGGATAGATGCCAACTATTTTATTGCCACGAAGATGATTTTCAAGAACGCTGTCGGTAAACGGCGCATAGGCAGTATTGGCACGGTCAGTGTGAACCGGAAACCATCCTTGTTTTTTCCCGTCCCACGAAATCCAATGTTGCGCAAAAACATCGGTGCGGCCAATAAAAATGGATTTATAAATATTTATCTTATCTTGTGGGGAAAGCATGCAAACTTAATTATACGAGTATGATAACAAAAATATCAGATAAATTAATACTGGGGGAATATAAAAACGGCGACGGTTGGCCAAAAAACGCTTGGACGACCTTGGCGACCGCCCGTGAAAAAATCGGTAAATTTTCCGATTGTGTGATAGTGGTAGCCCCACGGGGAATCGAACCCCGATTTAAGCCTTGAGAAGGCTCTGTCCTAGCCGTTAGACGATGAGGCCATGATTTGTATTAGACGATCCCGATTTTGTTCGACAAAATCGAGGATGCTCGATACCGTCGAAGCGGTATCGGCATGAGGCCATGATTTGTATTAGACGATCCCGATTTTGTTCGACAAAATCGAGGATGCTCGATACCGTCGAAGCGGTATCGGCATGAGGCCATACATATATATAGCGCATTTAAAATACCAAAAAAAATGGAAAAAGTCAACCGACTGAACGGCGTAGCGCTCCCACCCCCTCTTTTTCTCCCCCTCGGGCAGGGGGAGACAGCGACTGGATCCCCGTTTACACGGGGATGACAAAATTACATTTTCAAATATTTTTTTAAAGCACTGACCGCATCCTTTAATTCTTCCACCGGCGCGCCAAAGGACGCGCGCGCGTAGCCCTCGCAACCAAACGCGCTACCTGGCACCAGGGCAATATTGGCATCACGTAAAATTTTCAAACAAAATTCCGCGGAAGTGATATTTTCCACTCCTAAAATTTTTAATGGAAAAAATAAATACAAACCCGAAGCCGGCGCGGAGATTTTTTCTTTGCTAAAAGTATTTAATTCTGCCACTAATGCGTCCCGACGCGACCGCATCTCGGCGCACACCTGTGTTTGAATTTCAGTGGCATTTTCCAAAGCGGAAAGAGCGGCGTATTGGCTAATGCTACTCGTGCCGGTAGTGCTTTGGCCCTGAATTTTGGTTAATATTTTAATGGCATATTCTGGCGCGAAAATCATTCCTACTCGCCAACCGGTCATGGCAAAATGTTTAGAAAAACTTTGCACTAAAATTAAATTATCGGTAATTTCCGGAAATGATCCGAGCGAAATAAATTCACCATCATAACTCAATCCACTATACACCTCGTCGGAAATAATCATCCAACCACGCGCTTTGGCCAAAGAAACAATCTCGGCTAATTCTGTGCGCGCATACAACGAACCGGTTGGATTGCCAGCATTGTTTAAAATCAGCATTTTGGTTTTGGGTGTGGCGAGCTTTTCTAATTCCAACGCACTTACTTTCCAATTATTGGTTTCATCGCCCATTACCGTGATTGGTTTACCGCCAAATAATTTTACAATTGCGGGATACGATACCCAATAAGGCGCGGGAATTAAAACTTCATCGTCTGGTTTTAAAAAGGCCTGACAAGCGGCGAAAATTCCAAACTTGCCGCCACAGGTAATTAAAGTATTGGCAGTTTGATAATTCGTTTGGTAAGTTGTATTTAGCCACTGGGCACTCGCTTGGCGCAATGGCGGTATGCCAGCCACCGGCGGATACAAAGTTTTACCTTCGGCAATAGCAATGCTCGCCACTTTGGCTACAGCCGGATGTGGGGACAACATTGGTTCGCCCGCGCTTAAATTATATACCCGCTCCCCTTTGGCTTTTTTTTCTTGCGCTAAACTATTTATCGCCACGGTGGCTGATTCTTCTAAATTTAAAAAGGTCTCAAACATATTTTTTATTTTTGATTTTGCGATTTTACTTCTTTCATTAATAATTTCAAAACATTTTTCACCGGCTCTACGGCGGAAATTCCCAATTCGCGCATCCAAATTTCGTAATTTTTGTCTAATTCTTTTTCGCGCTCCGGATCGGTAACCGGCAAATCGCGCATTTTTTTGTATTCCTGAACTCGTTTGCCAACATTAAGACGGTGAGCGATTAATTGAATAATCTCGTGGTCTAATTGTTCAATCATGGAGCGCCACAAAAAAAACGTGCCATCGTCCGGGGCTTTAGTTTCACTTTCTACCCTGATCTTCTCTTCCAGATTGTCCAAACTTTGGCGCAATGTCAGGCGCATGAGTGGCGTGTAAGGATTATAGCATTGCATATCAAAAAATAATTGCCAAGTGTCGTTGTTGACGAAAGAATTAATACGCAAGAGCGACTCATAATCTGGCGTGCTGATTTCTTGATTATTCAAATCCAAATCCGCAAACACTCGCCCCAACAGGTGTACCAAAGATTGCGAACGGGCCATCTGCCGGTCATGATTGTCGGCGGTAGTTTCAATAATATGCAATTGTAGTTCTTTTAAAATACTGAGCAGTTGATCTTGTTCAACCGTGCTAACGCGCAATGGGCAAACTACAATTTTTCTTCCCGGCGTACCTAAACGCGCGACTGAATCCGGACCAAAAAGCGGATGAGTGGCGATGAGTGGTTGATTTTTTGGTAAAATCGCTTGCATTACTTTGGCCGGGTAAACTTTTACCGAACAAGTATCAACCACAATTGTGCCGGGCGATAACAACGGGGCAAGTTCGCGACAGACCGGATCAATTTCTGAAATTGGCACGCACAAAAAAATCATCGAAGCGGTGGCCACTTGCTCTAATGGTAAAAATTGGATAGTTTGTCCGGCGGGAACAACTAAAGACGCGGGGTCAATGGGATTTTTATCAAACACCGCGACCGAACCAAACGCCGACAATGTTTGCGCCCACAATTTCCCAAACCGACCGCAACCAATAACGCCAAATTTTATTTCTGTGCTTGGCATATTATCTCTTAACAATAATAAAAGTTGTAAGATTTGGACGCATATCTTGGATATTAGATTCCAATAATTCCAAACCGTATAACGTTGCCGCCCGGGCTGGCGCGATAACGGCCGTGGCCGCCGGCAATAACCCAGCTTGCAGATCACGCGCCGCTTTGGCCGTATCGGCCCATTCAATTATTTTGGCTTCTGGAAATTCACGTTTGATAAAACGCTGACATTGGGCAATGGCCTGCGGATGCGTGGCGATATTTTTTATTTCCGTGCGACGCAATCCCGGTAAAACCATTAAACATTGTTGGACTTCCAGCCACAACTCGCTCACTAATTTAAATTCATGCCGACCCATGGCTTCAAACGCTTGCGTTACTAAACCACCCTGCGAATTAACAACCGGAAAAATTCCCAAATCAATTTCCGCGCGATCCAAACGCGCGAGCACTCCTTCCATATCAATCGCAAAAATAATCTCGGCATCAATTCCTTCGCGACCAGCGTAAAGCCGACCGGCTTCTTCGGAAAAAGAACCGGCATCACCCGATACGCCTAAACGAATTTTTTCTAAAGGTATTTTTGTCATCATAAAATTTATTTTTACTACTTACTTTGAGTTTCAAAACTCGTTTTTTTGTCATCCCGAGCGTAGCCGAGGGATCCCTTATACTCAACTGTAAGGGATTCCTCCACTCACTGCGACGCTCGGTCGGAATGACAAGTGAGTTTCGTAATTTAAAGTATTTAAGAATTTTGCGCGCGTTGGCGCAGATAATGATCCATAATCACAAGCGCCCCCATCGCGTCTACTATCGGCACGGCGCGCGGTAATACGCACGGGTCATGACGACCGGCGGCGGACATTTCTATCGCTTGGCCGTCTTTGGTAACGGTTTGTTGAGTTTTGGCAATAGTGGCTGTAGGTTTAAAGGCCACACGGAAATAAATTTCTTCGCCATTGGAAATTCCTCCCAAAGTGCCACCGGCATGATTGGTGCGCGTGCGGATACGACCAGAATCATCCATGTAGAAAGAATCGTTATGTTCACTACCGCGCAAAGTAACGCCGGAAAATCCCGAACCGATTTCAAAACCTTTGACAGCGTTAATTGATAACATTGCTTTGCCTAAATCCGCCGGCAATTTATCAAACACCGGCTCGCCCAGTCCCGCCGGCACGTTACGGATAACGCCAGTAATTATTCCACCCAACGAGTCGCCTTCGGCTCTGGCTTTTTCAATTTCCGCTATCATTTGCGCGGATGATTTTTCGTCCGGACAGCGCACCAAACTATTGTCTATTTTTTCACGCGTTACTTGCGAGCGATCAATTTCAGTTTGAATTAAACCAACTTGACTAACATAACTGACAAATTCAATTCCCAAACGCTCACGCAAAAATTTCTGCGCAATCGCGCCAGCGGCCACCCGCGCCAAAGTTTCACGCGCTGACGAACGTCCACCACCGCGATGTTCGCGCGAACCGTATTTAGCATCATAAGTAAAATCTGCGTGCGAGGGACGATAGCTATCTTGTAATTTACTGTAATCAGCCGGACGCGCGTCTTCATTTAAAGCCAAAAGCATAATGGGTGTGCCCAATGTCTTTCCGGCCGACACTCCGGATAAAATTTGAATAGTGTCTTTTTCCATTCTCGGAGTGGTGAGGTGGCTCTGGCCGGGACGACGACGATCTAATTCCGCTTGGATATCTTTTTCCGACAATTCTAAACCGGGCGGACAGCCGTCCACGATACAACCAACTCCCCCGCCGTGCGATTCGCCGGCAGTAGTAATTTGAAATAATT
>MFRE01000014.1 GCA_001784475.1 Candidatus Magasanikbacteria bacterium RIFOXYD2_FULL_41_14 | reverse complement strand
AAATCCAGTCATACTTTTTTGAAACATTTTTTATGATAAATTGGCGAACTGCCAACGAACTATTGGAATCGGCAAACCAACGCGCATGATCTTCGCGCAAAAAACAAAAACAATGTTTATAGTGTCGAGGAAAATCCTTGGCCTTTTGAAACACATCGCTTTCGGACGAAGCGAACAGAGTAAAGACCTTGGAATGAAAATCCTTACTAAATTGCCCAGTTTCTCGTTTTAATATTTGTACGGGAAATTTCTGTATTTCTTTCATACCGCCATGAATTCTTAGTCGGCGATTTAATTAAAAATAGTTTTTAACCGCAAATTCAAATTGTTGAATAAATAATTCTTTTAAATATGCCAAACTATTTTGCTCATAAAATAATAACATGGCTTTTTTGTATTCAATTTCATCAATACTCCGAAACGATAATGGGCAAGAAGAGTTAGCCAACAAAATAGCATTCGCCAATAAACGGCTGGTACGCTTATTCCCATCTTCAAATGGTTGTATATAGGCGATAAGTAAAAGTGCCGTCAGTGCTTGTACAAAAGGATTTTTTTGAGTATTAACCAAGTGACAAAATTTTTCCATGGCTTCTCTGATTTGGAACTGATTGTCAAGCGGCGCATAAGTCGTACCAGCGATGCGCACCACCCGTTTACGCAAATTACGTTCAACCCCCAAACCTTTAATCAATAAATAATGAAAATCTTCAATTTTACTGATAGATATTTTTTTAAATTGATTAACATGCCCCCGAATATAATCTAAAGCGGCTTTATGATTCAAAATCATTATCGCCTCTTCGTGAGTATGGCCAGACGATTCAACTTTGTCACGCAAAAGCCGTTCAGTTTCTAAAAGCGAATAGGTATTACCTTCAATTTTTGATGATTTCCACGACAATTCTATCGTAAGTCGTTCATATTCTTTTTTTATTCCAATCGGCGTCAATCGTTTTATATTATTTTGATAAATTTTATTTAATTCTTTGAAATTTACCACTTCTTCATCGGTAAAAATATTTTTTAATAATGAAAAAATATCAAAATTGAATGATTTAATCACCGAACGTTGGTCGGGATCAATTTTAAAATATTCAGCGACAGCAATCGGTTTAATTAAGCGATAAAATGGCGATATCAGATAGGCGACATTTCGACCTTTTCCTTGCCTGACAAAATACTTTTTCTGGATCAACAAAGACAAATCGCGAATAATTGTAATACGAGTAGTCTTTTCACCAAATCGATCGAGTTGTTTAATCAGCTCTGAAATTGCCATTGGGACATCACTATCGCCAACTATTTTGACAATGGCTTCCTGCCTCTTATTTAAATTGTTATTGTTGAACATAATATCAAAATTAATTGTATCAATTTTATATGGTTAATTGTATCATAAATGATACGATTAGGCAATGATTCGGCTAAACTTTTCGCACCAAACCGTTATTTGCGTCAACCTCCACTTTATCCCCATCCTTGAAAATTTTTGTAGCAGTTTTAGTATTAACAATACACGGAATACCAAGTTCACGCGAAACAATCGCGGCGTGACAGGTAAGCCCGCCAAAATCAGTCACAATCGCCAACGCCTTTTTCATTGCAAAAATATATTCTGGACTGGTCATTGGTGCTAACAGAATTTCGCCAACTTTAAATTCACCTACTTGATTTGGGTCAAGTAATATTCGGGCGTGACCAATAACTTTTCCGCCTTTTCCTTTACTCACAACTAACCCCTTTACTTCTGTCTGGCTAACAATTTTTTCTTCACCATATAATTGCCAAAATGATTTTGTTTCATTTTCGTCTAAAATCTTACAATTTTTATAAAAATTTACCCCAAAACCACTGCGACGATTATCCAATATGTTGCGCAAATCTTTCCCATCGATAATTTCTCCTATCTCCCAATACCAAGTGTTTAACAAATCATCAACTGAATAGTCAAACCGGCGCGCTACCTCAACAAGAAGCCGATCTTGGTAGTGCAAAGCCATAAATATATACTTTTTACGCTCGTCTTGCACAGTAATCCCCTCGCTAATTGCCTGCCCAATATTAATAATTGATTTTGATAAATTATACTGTTTTATTACCGCAACTTTATTTCTTCTTGTTTCCGCCAATCTCTGACGCGTCTCTAACTTAATATCAGATGTGATCTCTTTTTTGCGTTCAACAAAAAAAATCAACGGTAACACTTGTGTTCCAGCATAACTATTTTTTAACCAATAAAATTTTTGTTGATGCTTTTTTAAATTTTCACTCGTCGCTAGAGCCATTTCTTCTTCTTGATAAAACGATGGTTTTTCCGGTGTTGTTAATATTTGAACAACTTGTTTTAAGTTCGTCTTATCCTTAATATATTTAGACAATTCCTTTTCTATATATTTATCCGCGCCATAATTTGCCAATTCCGGCACTGTCCCGTAAATCCAAAAATTAATATAATCATGACTATAATCCGCCCAAAACTGATTAAATTGCTTATCGGTCAATTTTGCCAAATCAATATTATCCAAATAGCGATGCCAACGCTCTAACTTAACAATCTCTTCTTTCCAACGTTTATAAATATTATTTCGCGATTTTGATGGCAACCAATACTTTACAAATACTTTTTGCCCAGTACTGCGCAGAGCGGCGTATTCATTCAACCACAACATCTGACGATTGCGGAACAAGAATAAACTTCGCGACCAATTCAGCCCCAAAAACTTTTGACAAAAATATTTATAATTTACCTCGGTAAAAAATGAAGTATAAAAAAATCTACCCGGAATCGGACCCCAGCGAAAAATTTCTTTTTTAGGATTAAGTGGTAATTTGTTCATAATCGTTATTTTACTATCACTACGCCGTGATCGGCGTTTACTAACACCCAATCACCGTCTTTTAATTTCTTGGTCGCTGCTTGGGTGCCGATAATACAGGGAATTTTTAATTCTCGGCTGACTACGGCCGCGTGCGAGGTGATTCCGCCCTCGTCCGTCACTATGGCCACGGCTTTTTTCATAAGAGGTACAAATTCCGGGCGAGTGCTAACAGTCACCAACACATCGCCTTGCGACATTTTTGAAAATTCACTCATTTTATTAATTACCACCACTCTTCCCTCCGCTTTACCAGTACAAGCAATCACACCTCTAATTTCCGTGACAGCTGAATCAATTGACTTTTCAATAATGTTTTCGAGTTTGCTACTAAGCGCTGGATTAAGGTGATACTCGCTTTTACCGTTCCAAGCCAACATGTAACTCTTCTTAAACAAGGTCTCATATTTTTTGGTGAGCGACCGCTTAACCGGCAAACTCTTAATAGCCAGCGGATCGCATTTCTTAATATCTTCCCAATTCAAATTACTCCGACGCGCCATTTCTGTGCCCACGAGCTCTAAATAATGATTTAAGCGTTGCACTTGCACCTTGCGCTCATCGCGCCAAAAAGAAATTACTCCGAAAAAATGAAACATTTGCTTGCCCCATTTGGAAAGATGGTAATACTTGAAAATTTTAGTTTTTTTATCTTTAATCTCTTTACTAAAATTTACTAGCATGTCTAATTCTTTGTGAGTATCTCTCGGACCAGATAAAATTTGTTTGATATTTTCTACTATTTCAAATGCGGTTAACACCTGTGTATGCCCCCAACTGTTGTAAATCCAAAAATAAGATGATTGATAATTCTCAATAGCTTTTTCTATTTCTGGGTACAATTTTAAACGATGTAAATTTTGCGGTGATGAAATATACAAAAAAGTGTTAAGTGCGCCGGGAGTTTTTTTGATATCTTCGACAATTTTTAACAAATCACGCTCACTACGCTGGTGACTGATTAATTTTTCTTGCGACATCAAATCCGCTATCTCGGCGTCTTCTAAAACTACATTCTCTTCAATTAATTCCTTCTTTACCAATCCTTCCGCGTCTAAATCATAAATATCAATATAAAATAAATTCCACATGAAAAAATTTGCCGAAGCCAATCGGTGATTAATTCGTAAAAGTAATGAATCGCTGAATTTTTTTACGCCAATTTTATTTATTTCTTCAAAAATCTTCTCACTCGATACCCGTACTTTCTGGTACCAATCGTTGTAAAGATTATCAATAAAACCAAAGTCTTCACGCTCTTTAAGTAAATATTTTTCCGCCAATTGTCGCATTAAGTCTTTACTGAAATAACCTTTGGCTAAATCATTACGACATAACCAAAAAATATTACTATCTTGATCGTGAAACCAATGCAAACAACCACAACAAGGCCGATAAATAAAATAAGGCGCACTCTCGGTTTCCTGACGATACCAGTCAGTGGTTCTAATTTTATCTAAATCCATATGGTCTATTTGTCACTCGTCTGAAATTTCTTATTAAACTCATCGCGGTCGGCCACTAATTCCTCTAAAACTACTTTAGGGACGACCAGATCTATATCCTCATCACCCAGCTTAACTTTAATGTGAATTTCTTGTTGCGCAGGACCTGTGTTCTCAATCTCTACCCGAAAACCTTGCAATTCTTTAAACATCGGCCCAATTTTTGCCATCACTTCATTACGCCGATCCACCCCTTGTAATTTTTCGACCAACCTCAGAAGAAATGATTCATTTATAGTTGCGTGCGTTCCCAAATATCTTTCCATTTGGCTTTTTAATGGCTCATATTTTTTAGGATTACGACCGACTAAGCGATTAAAATTTCCACCCATCTCTACATAGCGCAAAATTAAATCAGCAACATTACCAGCCACTCGGGTAATACTGGTCATTTGGGGATCGTCATCGGCTATTGCCACCTGATCACTATTTTCCACCATAAATTTAGTTACCCAACCCTCGGCATAGGCCTTATCTAATAAACCACCCTTATCAGTGAAAAAATCCAATCGTGAATCAGGAATAATTTTTTTGCCATATTTAAGCTGTTTGGCAATTTCCGCTTCAATTTCTTCCATACTCATTCCCGTGGTATCGGGCTGGCCGGATAGCATTACGTGCGTAGCCGACTCCTGCGCCCGTTTACGCGGACTGGCAACGACCGCGGAAACTTCTAATTGTGGGGCAAGTCCCAGCCCTTTTTCTCTAGCGGCTGTTCTGGCAGACGGAATTAAACGAACATCTTCGTCTGTCTGTCCGTCTGCGGTTTTTTCCTTTTTACCATGACGCATAAATTCCAACACCACTCGCGAATGTACACGAGATTCTGATTCCTGATGTGAAAACTCACGCTCTGTATTATGACCCTCAATACCACTGTGCGAATTTCCTAAGCCAAACATATAGTTAATAGTTAAAAATTAAACTTTTATTATTATTTTAATTATAGCACCTAACGCTAAAAAAACAATCCCAATTTAATCGGGATTGTGTATAATTTACTCATCAATATTTTCTACTCGGCCGGGAAGAACAATTTTGGGTGTAGCAATGCGATTTACCGGTGGATTTTTATGATCAGCAGAAGAGAGCAACCCTATTGCCTCTGGGCCAAGATCCGAGGACGACAAGTTACTCTGTGCGGATATGATGGGTGCTTGGGATTGCTTCTCTTCGCTCGCAATGACAGGTAATTTTTGTGAAACCGCCCCCTCGCCCTCTCCCTGATCATCCGATAGGGCTTGACCTTGGAAAGGAGGAACAACAAAACGAGCACCCGCACTGTCTTCGTCCTTGGGCAACAAAGAATCCAACGACACACCCTTCTCATCCGGGTTGGTTAAAATTATCGGCATCATTTCACCCGGAGAACTTACGGGACGATTATTTTTATTACGGTTACGATTGCGTTTCCTTTTGGATGAATTTTGAGTAGACCCAGGATTAATAGAAGCAGTCGCAGAACGAGCGGGTGAGGACTGGATTCCCGCTTGCGCGGGAATGACAGGGCTTCGCTTCGTGGCATCCTGCGAACCGGACTGGGATTTCTCACGTTCGTTCGAAATCACATTTTTCGGTGTTGTAGTGTTTTTGTACTTGTCCGCCGATGAGGCGGGTTGTAGTGTTGCAGACACTGGTTTTTGTGCTGTTTCAAACATCGCCTCTTCGTCATCCACCTCCAATTCAGAAGCGTCCCCTTCATTCATAATCACCATTCCGCTCCAACGCGCAATTTTATCTTCTATTTTTTCTTTAGGTACAGCATAACGTT
>MFRE01000013.1:5166-6567 GCA_001784475.1 Candidatus Magasanikbacteria bacterium RIFOXYD2_FULL_41_14 | reverse complement strand
TTTATGATACACTATTATTAAGAATAAATCAATAGGCACTCATAAAGTAGCCATATTTTACATTATATTTTATTTGTTGTCAATAACTATCTATGAAATTAAACAAAAAAGCGTTAATTTTCGCCGGTTTGGAGATGGTCGCTTTGGTATTTTTTTATATTGACGGATATTTTCTTGAATTAGAAACAAAGAAATGTGTGGCGCAGTTTGGTGAATATTGGCAAATGTGCGCTCCGATATTATTTTCTGAACAGGGTTGGCCACTGTTCTTTTACGTATTGTTTACTTGGATTGCTTTTGGATATTTAGTGTCATTAATCTATAAAAAATGGATCGTCCAAAGAAATTCTACTGAAAGGATTATTTTTGATATTGCGATGATCCCCATTGTGATTTTAATGCCAATTATATTGCTATTAATTTGTTCCTTACCAGGCGCTATTTGGATTTTATTATTTAACTAATAAATTTATGCTCAATAAAAAATATCTCCAAACCATCCGCACGCAAATTTTGGGCTACCGCACCAAACGTCGCGAAGTAATCAAAACCGCGGGCGATGCCCAGCACCATGCCAAAAAAGCAATTTTTGCCTTTCAGCGCGATGATAAAAAAGTCGGTGAAGAATGTTTGGCGCAATCAGAAAAAATGTTGTTGGCTTTGCAAAAACAGTTTAAGGGCGATAGTGCATTATTTGACGAAGGCGCGTATTTGGCGGGCGTCGAAGAATTTGTGGAGGCATATTTATTTAAACAATTTTGTGATGGTAAAGAATTAGGGAAAATTTCTGGTTTGCCAATTGAACCCGACACTTATATCGGTGGCTTGTGTGATTTGCCCGGCGAACTTTATCGCTATGCCATTAAATCCGCGACCGCGAAAAATTTCGCAATGGTAAAAAAATGTCACGCCTGCGCTGAAGAAATTATTGGCGAATTAGTGGATATGGATTTGACCGGCTACAATCGCAATAAATTTGATCAGGCGAAACAAGCGCTTCATAAGTTGGAGCAAGTGGTGTATGAGACATCGTTGTGAGCTTAACTCCTTGTTTGTCATTCCCGACTTGATCGGGAATCCAGAAACTTAACCGCGCGACTGGATCCCTGATCAGGTCGGGGATGATAATTGATAACTTTATGTTCAAACAAAAACTTAACCAATTCAAACATTACCTGATTGCTGTCGCGACTTATTGGTATTACGGCCGCCCAGCGCGCAAATTAATTGTCGTTGGCGTCACTGGCACTAAAGGCAAATCAACTACTTGCCGGCTTATTGCCAGTGTCTTAGAGGCAGGAGGATATAAAGTTGGCATGCTCACGACAGTTGAATTCCAAATCGCTGAAAAGCGTTGGGCTAATGATAAAAAAATGACCATGTTAGGATTAGGCCAAATTC
>MFRE01000013.1:0-5064 GCA_001784475.1 Candidatus Magasanikbacteria bacterium RIFOXYD2_FULL_41_14 | reverse complement strand
ATGTGGCTGTATTTACTAATTTAGGCACAGAACACTCCGAGCGCCACGGCGGTTTTGAAAATTTAAGGACAGATAAAGGCAAGATGTTTGCCACCTTGTCCGGCGTTCATAAGATTATCGCGGGTCAGAAAGTTCCCAAGGTTATTATCGCCAACGCGGATGATGAGAACGCCAATTTCTTTTTGACATATAAGTCAGATCAAAAATATATTTTTGGTTTGAAAGATCGGGCATCATTTAGTGGAACTACAATTATCCCAACGAGTACTATTAGTAATGCGCACGGATCAACATTTACCTTTGCAGATAAAGATTTTGAAATTAAATTGATTGGTGAATTTAATTTATATAATGCCTTAGCCGCGCTAGCGGTTGGAAAATCACAGGGAATTGATGATGAAAAAATTATCTCTGGATTGAAATCGGTTAAGTTAGTGTCCGGCCGAATGGAATTTGTTGAAGCGGGCCAAAATTTCAAAGTGGTGGTAGATTACGCGCATGAACCGATGAGTTTTACACAATTATTTGATACTTTACGCGGGCTAATTGCGCCTGGCAATAAAGTAATAGCGGTCATCGGATCAGATGGAGGCGGACGCGACACTGGTAAACGGGTTCAAATGGGGAAAATAGCGGGCGAGTTGTGTGATTTTGTAGTTGTGACAGACGTGAATTGTTTTGATGAAAATCCAGCTGAAATAGCCGAAATGCTCGCGTCAGGCGCGCGTTTGGCCGGTAAAAAGAACGAGAAGAATTTATTTGTTGAAATTGATCGTGAAAAAGCTTTTAGTAAAGCTTTTGAATTGGCCAATTCAGGAGATGTGGTGGCTTTGACCGCCAAAGGTACCGAACCAGTAATTTGCGTGGCTAATGGTAAAAAAATTGTCTGGGATGATCGCAATGTCGCTAACAAATTATTAAAAAAATATGAACATCGTTAAAAAAATAAATCTCAACGAGGACGAAAGCATAGTTTTTATTTTACGACGTCACGCTATTTATAAGTTTGTTTCTTATATATTTGCCCTCACCATTCTTTTGGCAGTTGCCTTTTTTGTATTTTGGCTATTAGCTCAGGGTCCGTTTGGCAATGTGCTTATTGGCGGTGGTATTTTTTTAGCTGTTATTGTTAGCGTACGCGCTTGGCACAAAGATAATGGCAATTTTACAGTCATTACCAGTGCTCGCGTTGTTGATATTAGTCGCAAGGGATTTTTAAAAGAGTTGGTTTCTTCGGTAAAGTATGATAATATTAAAGATATCCATATTAAAAAAAGTGGACTTTCCGCCAATCTATTTAATCACGGCACGATAGTTATTGAGACCAAGAGCGAGCGGACTATTTTGGAGTTAGAAAAAATTCATGATCCACTGCAGGCCCAAACATTAATTGAAGAATGTTCTGAAAATTTTGCCCGCAACGGCAAGCTCAAAGATCAGGACGCGATTTATAGCGCTTTTATAAAATCTATACCAGATTTAGATGAAGAGCGGTTATATGAAGTCAAGGATTTTTTAGAGGCGCGTTTAACAGAATTATCAACTGAAAAATTGGAGGGCAAAATAGAAAATGATAATCAAGAGTAGAAGTTGAAGTTATTATGGTTTCAAATCCAACAAATAAATGGAAAAAAATTTTCTGGTCGCGCTGGTTTTTGTTTGCCGCATTTGTGCTGGCCACGGCATCGGCGGTTGCTTTTGGTAGGGCGTATTTTCAGGATTATCAAGTACGCCAGGATATCGTTCGTTTACAAGATGGAAAAAAACAGTTACAAGCAAAAAAAATTAATACCGACGAACTTTTGCAATACGTAAAATCAGATGATTTTATTCAGGAAAAGGCCCATTTAGAGCTAAATTTAGTCAAACCGGGTGAGCAGGTAGCGATCGTTGACAGTGCGGAAAACTTTAATAGACAGGAAAATCAATTTGTGGTACAATCAATTAATAATTTTAATCCGGTAAAATGGTGGCGTTTTTTTACTCACCAATTAGCCGAGTAATATATTTTTTTATGGAATCAGAAGAAAAAAATGCAAACATTGGGGGGGAAGATAAATCAATGTCAGCCAAAAAAAATATGAAGATATTTTTTGCAGGTTTCGCCGGGCTCATTGGTGTCGTTTTAGTGCTATCAGGAGTAGTGGGTATTTACCGAACTTACGCGTTAGCTGCCACGGATAATTTTACTTTAGCAGTTGCCAAAGTGTTGCGTTTGCCAGTGGCAAAAATTGGCAGCACTGTCGCGCTTTATACCGATTATGCCGACGATTTACACGCAATTAAAACAATGCGCGATTATGATAAGGCAAACAATGGACCGGGAGCAAATTTTACCGATGAAGAAATGTCCGATCAGGTATTATTACGCATTGCTAATAACGTTCTTCTTGATCAGGAAGCTACGTCTTATGGTGTTACCGTGGAACAAAGCGACATTGACGCGCTTAAAACAACCTTAATGCAACAGTTTGAAAACGTTGACAAACTCAACGAAGAATTGGGAAAACGTTATGGCTGGACTTTAGTTGATTATGAAAAGAAGGTGATGCGCAGTTATATTTTACAAAATAAATTAAACGAAAAAATTGCCACTGATGATAAATTAAAGGAGGAAGTAAAAGCTCAAGCACAAAGTGTGTTGGATCAAATCAAAGGTGGAGCTGATTTTGCTGAGATGGCGACCCAATATGGTCAGGATGGCACTAAAGATCAAGGTGGCGATCTGGGCTTCTTTAAAAAAGGTGAGATGGTGCCTGAATTTGAAACCGCTGCTTTTGCCTTGAATGAAGGAGATGTCGCGCAGGAATTAGTCGAGACCGAATATGGTTATCATATTATTAAGGTTGAAGAAAAGAAAACAGAAGATGTGGTAAATCCCGATACAAAGAAAAAAGAAAAAGTTGAGTCAGTACATGCCCGCCATATCTTATTCCGCTATCCTTCGGTTGATGTCTTTTTAGGGGATCTTGCCAAAAAGACAAACTTCCATTTGTATGTTAAAGTGCACAATCCTTTCACGGACTTGAATAAATAGGCAATTCTAGGTATAATAAAAAGGCAGATTTTATAATCTGCCTTTTGGTTTACGCGGGATTAGTACATCACCACACCAATACATTGGCATGGTGATAAGTCGGTAGTGTGTGCGTCCTTCCCTCGGTACCACACCAAATGCGGGCGTAGTATAGTGGCAGTATATGACCTTCCCAAGGTTAGGGTGTGGGTTCGATTCCCATCGCCCGCTCAAATTACGCTTTTGGTGTGGTACCAAGGATGAGAGGCCGGTTCGATTCCGGTATCCGGCTCATATCCGAAAACGGCGAATTTTCGCCAACGATTTGGTACGGCTCCCCCAACAAACACGACACTTTTTGCCCCGCGAGGCGGAAGTCCGAGCCGATTTTTTGCAAGAAGCTTCGCTTCTCTTCCAAATTTTCGTGAGTGGCGACATTAGTGGCTTGATTAGCGGTTAAAATCCACTCGCGCAAGAGTCCGAGCCAATTATTTCTCTTGTCGTTTAAACTCTCGCTTATTTCAATCTTACGGTTGATTATTTTTTGTTTTACGGTGGTGTATTCCTCGTTCAAAATAGTATGATCAAGATACGCGTCAAGCAAATTCATTTGCTTTTCTTCTAAACTTTTTAATTCTACTCTTAATTTATTTTTATCCGCGCTCGTTTTAGTAGAATATTTTGTATTGTCCGCTTCCCATCGTCGTAAAAAATCATTTTTAACTTCGTCGCTCAAAGCGACTTTCTGAACAATCTCGTTAAACTGTTTTACTACTTCTTTTTGCTCTAAATATTTTTGACTGCAAACTCGTTGCTTTTTCGTGCAACGATAATAAATATACTCTCGGCCCGACGGTTTAATTTTCTTTTCTGCGGTTATCGCGCGTCCGCACTCTCCGCATTTTAACATGCGGAGAAAAGGAAAATTTTTTACTACTTCGGGTTTAACTGGTTTGCCTTTCTGTTTCATTACTTCTTGTACTTTATCAAACAGTTGTTTGGAGATAATCGGTTCGTGCGTGCCTTGATATAATTCACCACATACTATAAATACTCCATAATATACTGGATTTCTTAATAAATAGTGGATAGTTCCCAATGTTAAGGCGCGCCTTTTTCGTCTACCAACCAAACCGCTCTTAAATGACATTATTTGTATATCTTCAAGCGTATAATTACCCGTGGCATACGTTTCAAAAATCTTTTTGACTATTTGCCACCTTTCTGGGTCTTTTACTACCGTATGGTGCCTTAATTCGTTTAAATAGCCCACGGGCGCAACGCCCGGGCGTTCGCCACGACGAAACTTCTGTCGGAGTCCGCGCTTTACATTCTCCGACAGGTTATCAATATAATACTTGCTTTGTCCAAAAGCAATATTCAACATAAATTTCCCTTGTGGCGTGCATTCAAACCAGAAAGTAGGGAATTTAAGCCCGACAATTTTAAAAGTATCAACCAGATAAATAATTTTTCCGCCGTCCACAGAATTGCGCGCCAATCTATCCGGATGCCATGCTAAAATTCCTAATCCATTACTATTTTCAATTTGTGCTATCATTTTATTAAAAATTGGACGCCCGGGAATTTTAGCGGTTTTACTTTCTATAAATTCGTCTACTATTTCCAACTTTTCTTTTTCCGCGAACTCGCGCAATTCCGTAATTTGTGACTCAATAGACAAAACTTGACGATCGTCTTCGTCAGTTGATTTTCGCGCGTAAAGAAAATATTTCATAGTGAATAAATTAAAAATTATTTTGTATTGTTACTCATTGTCATTTCGAGCGAGGCTCGCGCCGACGAGAAATCTCTGTCAACATCATTTTGGAATCGTCGTAATTTGGAAGCCGCCTAAAGGCGGGCAAAAAATCGGCTGTGCCTGTGGCACGCGCGCAAAGCGCGCCGGACTTCCGCCTCGCGGGGCAAAAAGTGTCGTGTTTGTTGGGGGAGCCGTACCAAATCGTTGGCGAAAATTCGCCGTTTTCGGATATGAGCTGTATATACGAGAAAGTTCGGACGTATTTTCAGCAAAAATTTTAAAGTGG
>MFRE01000012.1:49463-50372 GCA_001784475.1 Candidatus Magasanikbacteria bacterium RIFOXYD2_FULL_41_14 | reverse complement strand
TAAAATTGGCTAAAATATCAAAAAATTCCTTTATAGGGAATTTTTGGCGGGGCGTATGGGACGAAGTGGGAATGTGGGTTTTGACTAATTTTATATAGAGCTGGCCTGTGGGGCAAACCCAGCTACAACCACATCAATGTCATCTTTTGAGGTTATTTCCAATATTACATTGCCGCGTTCGGGTGCTGTTGTTGTGCTAAAATAAAATATGCCTTTTTGGCGGTCTTCCGGCTTGAGAGTTATTCTAACATTTTGCCAATTACCAGTTAAGCCAGACAAGAATTTGAAGCCGGTATAAGGACCAGATAATTTGATATCTAATATGAATGTAGTTCCAGAATCCCAAATGCCGTCAGTTTGATAAAAAGTTAATTTGAGTATATGCAAACTATCTCTTATTTCTTTATTAACTTTAAATTCCTTTAAAAAATATCTTCTTTGGTTGACTACCTGCGAATTATTGGTACTGCCGATGTTCACTTGGGTTGGCCCAGTATTGTCGGATACATTTAAATTTCCAATATTATTTTGTTCTATAAGATTACTAACTGTTGGATTAGATTTTTTTTCTATAGTATCAATAATATCCCCTTTATCCTTAGTGCTATTGATTGTCGTTCCACGATACATTAAATATGTTCCTAACACACCCAACAAAGCGGTGATTATTAAAACTGTTATACCCCAAAATATATAATTATTCATTAGTTTCATTTTTATAGGAATAGAAATAATGGTTAGTCAAAACAATCAGGTTTTATATTTTTATACTATTTTAGCGGATATTTAAAATAAGTCAAGGTCAGTAAATTATTTTGCCCAGTATCCTTTTAACATCTCTTCGTCCTCTCTTAATATTACCAAAAGTCCGTCCGGTTTGTTGGAATTTTTGCTACCTCGTCTATCAAC
>MFRE01000012.1:767-49454 GCA_001784475.1 Candidatus Magasanikbacteria bacterium RIFOXYD2_FULL_41_14 | reverse complement strand
AACGGATTAACAGGCCACGCTCAATTTTAATGTTCTGAATTGATTTAGCCATTATCACTTTGCTTCTTTTAAACAAAATGCCATAGTTAATCTCAATTTTATTTTTGTCAAAAATAAAATTTACCGAGCGATAATTTAAAAATATCCAAATAAAAATCGGCGTGCCTAAAAATAATATAAGCGAATACCACACGCTGAACCACGCTTTGCCACTGTTTGCCATAGCCAGCGGTACTGTCAAAAGCGACAATAGTAAAATAGTTTTTACTATGCCATACCAAATGGCCTTGGCCGGCTGTTTGTTTACCTCGCCAGATTTAATCATAGAGATTAAATTAGATGAATAAAACGGACAGTCGCATTTTTTTAAAACAAAAAAGGCTAACCGTCCGGTGGCTTCTTGCGAAACCCAGCAACCTTTCGGAAACCGACTGAACAAACAATACCGAGACGGTATAGCCATCTCTATGTTTGTTCAGATTTTTGACCGTGGCCACTTGCGTGGTTTAGGTCTTTAAATTGTGTATTGTTATTGTCAGTGTATCATTTTTTCTTGTTTCTATCAATAATTTGAAATTGTGGCGAAATTGGGATTATAATGTAGGCGATAAAATACTTTCAAATTTGGCTACGTATAAACTAAAAGAGCCCTACCAGTTTATGGTCGGGGCTCCTCAAAACACTGTCTACAATAATCAGCGAGTCGGATGCCGACTTAGTCGGCACAACTTTCTCCCGATTCAATACGGGATGCAAGCACCGACTCAGTCGGGATGCTCTAACAAAAAACAAACCCACCTGAGGTTTGTTTTATAAATCACTAAGCGGGTCGGACGGGACTCGAACCCGCAACTTCTGCCGTGACAGGGCAGTGCTCTAACCAGTTGAACTACCGACCCGCCCAATGATTTATATTTTGTGTTGTTCAAAGTACCACTTTATGTATTTTGTATTTTTTGCTCGTTTTAGTTTGTTTTCACGCTTGGTTGCTTCAGAGTTTGTTTGAGAAAGTATAGCTCCAATTAAAGTCCATGGCGAGCCTGTTTTAGTATATTTCTCCTCCCCGTTATTATGTTCTTTAAATCGTCTTGCGATGTTATTTGTTTTTCCGATGTAATATTTATTTCTTGATTGACTGTAAATTAAGTAGGTATAAAATATTTCCTCCATATATTTTAATTACCCCGCGACTTTCCCGACTTAGTCGGGATGCTCTAACCAGTTGAACTACCGACCCGCCCTGATTTCTATTTTAATTTAAATTTTAAATATGGACACTATAACCTCTTTTTTATATACTGGACTCGCCCTGTTATTCAACAGGGCGCCATATCGCATGATATGGCGAACCCGCAACTTCTGCCGTGACAGGCCCGCCTAGGCGGGTCTAACCAGTTGAACTACCGACCCGCCAATTATTTTATATATTTACAAAGTAATTTTGTCTTAAAATATCTTTACAAATTATACTATATTTTTTTCAAATAGTCAATATCTTGACTTTTTAGTAAAAACGTGGTTAAATCCTGCTTGAGAGGAGACGAACACATGATTCAGATTCTTTTTGGTGTCTTCTTGATTGTTGGCGCGCTTGTCGTGGCGGT
Source organism: Candidatus Magasanikbacteria bacterium RIFOXYD2_FULL_41_14 (assembly GCA_001784475.1). Lineage (GTDB taxonomy): Bacteria > Patescibacteriota > Patescibacteriia > Magasanikbacterales > GWA2-37-8 > XYD2-FULL-41-14. The sequence continues at coordinate 47,850 of MFRE01000012.1, read as the reverse complement.
GATGTCCGACATTCGTGATCGTCGCGCGTTTTGCGGCAGCTGTTGCCAGCCGCTCGACGAAAAGGGTGTGTGCAAGCTCGGCTGTGCCCACCCTACCGCCAACCAGCCGATGGAGGTCGTGGATGCATGACGTGCCTCAACAATCTGGATGGAGAGGCGCGCAGAAAGGAAAAAATCGTCAGCGCCCCCACGCGTTTGCCAATACTAATTGACACAGGCGTGGGGAGGGGGAAAACGCGCTGATGATATTAAAATTAAAATATTCCGAATAAAATCGGAATATTTTTTAATAATGGTTTTTATCCGCCAAAGGCGGATTGTTACTGCTTGTGAAAATCACTTTACCTTTGGCTCATAATTTTCAAGCCAGTAACAAAAAAAGACCCAGTAAGCGTCCGAACGAGCGAGAGACAAAGGAGGGGGTGTCCCCGCTACGCTCGAACACTTACTAGGTCTTTAAAATTGTATTAAGATATAATAGCACATTTTTGCTGTTTTGTCAATACCCTCATCTTAGCAAAAAATTGTCGGTTTGTGGATAAGTTGGTTATTTTATGGTTTTAGCCAATTCCACAATTTGTTTTAACAGAGCTGGATATTTTTGAGCGATAGTGGCCAAAATTTTACGATCAAGCGCAATGTTCTTTTTCTTTACATCGTTCATGAATTTGCTGTAAGAGATTCCTTCTTTGCGAACAGCAGCATTGATTTTAATTTGCCACAAACCGCGTGCAGTTCTCTTTTTAATTTTGCGGTCATTGAAGGCGTGCTGACCGGCTTTCATCACGGCGGTCTTGGCCACTTTCATTTTTGATTTTCTTCCCCAGCGATAACCTTTAGTATGTTTTAAAATTCCACGTCGGTGTTTAGTATGAACGACACCACCTTTAACTCTACTCATATTGATTGGATAATTTAATTAGAAATTTGTATTATTTAACCATGGCCGCAGCCATTACTTTGCGCAAGGTTTGACTGACCACGACGCCACCACGTTTTTGACGACCAGTTTTGCCGTCTTCACGGGCATTAAAATGACCCTGGCCAGCGGCTTTTTTTTGAATTTTGCCACTTTTTTTAACTTTGTAGCGTTTGGCAATCGCTTGATTGGTTTTCATTTTTGGCATAATATATAAAAAATTAAAAATGTAAAAATCAAAATGCAAAATTGTTGTGCTCACTTTGTTCGCCGATTTAAACTCGGGCGATAGTACCGGCAACTTTGTTGCCTTGTTTTTCCGGTTGCTCGTCGTACTTAACTGGAAATACTTCATTGATACTGTCTACAAATTTTTTCAAAATTTCAAAGGCCAGGGGTACCTGTTGTAATTCTCGGCCACGCATCATTATTTCTATTTTTACTTTGTCGCCTTCTTTTAAAAATTCCACCGCGCGATTTTTTCTGATTTCCACGTCATGCGCGCCAATTCGTAGTGATAAACGCAAACCTTTGGTATCTACCACATGTTGGTGGGCACGACGGATGCGTTCTTCTTTTTCCTGTTGATAGCGGAATTGACCGAAGTCCATTATTTTTGCAACTGGCGGATCGGATTTGGGATTGATTAGCACGAGGTCCATTTCTTGCTCACGCGCCTGTCTGATTGCCTCGGCGGTATTTAACACACCGAGATTGCCACCATCGGCATCAAGTGCCAAAACTTTGGGAGCGGAAATGCCTTCGTTGTAGAAAGCGATTCTTTTTGGTTCTGGCCTCTTTTGTTTTCGTGAAATGCGCATGGGTCTTCGCTATGCTACGCCCCATAAATTAGGCGTAGCTTAATAAAAATTATTAATGTTGTCGTAGCTTGCACGGCATAACGCAGTGAAGCCGTGTGGAGGCGGCGAGAGTTGAACTCGCGTCCGATAAGAGTGACTACTGCCGTCTACAAGCTTAGCGTTTTTATTTTTTTTGACCCGGCCGTATAAAAGACGCAAAAGCCGTACGGGCCTAGCCGATTGAATTTCATTTGCAGGCGATCGGCAACACATGCAAACTACCTTCCGTGGGTTACACCGCGATCGCGCTACGGAAGCTTACGCGGACGATGGACTTGTGGCCCTTAGGCCAAAGTCGGAGCGAGGCAACAGCCACCACCGAAGGCGGAGGCTAACATTGCTTTTGCTTTTGATAACAAGTTGGCACTTATTAATTTGCCCCATCTATTTACGAGGACTGAGGCCGCCTCGGCTTGCGAACAATCGTCGGCTTTACCGTCGATGCCCAACGCCCCCATTTAAATTCAAAATTTAAAAATCAAAATGGAAAATTTTTGAGTCCCGACTTAGTCGGGACGAATTTTAATTTTTTAATGAACGTTTAACTTCTCGGTCTAAATCGCGCTTCTTAATTGTTTCTCTTTTATCGTATTTTTGTTTGCCGCGACCGACTGCAATCTCTACTTTGATAAAGCGTTGTTTAGTATACACTGAAAGTGGCACTATTGTCAAGCCCTTTTCTTGGGTTTTTCCCTGTAAATAGCGGATTTCTTTTTGACGCAACAATAGTTGGCGACTGCGGGTGGGGTCGTAGTCCACTAATTTCCCGGCGGGTTTGTAGGCGCTCACATGGGCGTTTAATAAATAAGCATCACCATTGTGAAAAGTAACATAGGCCCCTTTAAGGGAAACTTGCCCGTCTTTAACCGCTTTGGTTTCGGCGCCAGTCAATACTAAACCGGCCTCGAATTTTTCTAGGATTTCATAATCAAATAGGGCTTTTTTGTTTTGGGCGAGAGACATATGTGGCTATTTTATCAGATTATTTAGCAAAAAACAAGTAGCGCCGGCATTGACAAAGTAGTAAAATATGGTAGTGTTTCTATTGGAAATGACAAACCGGTCAGTTTTTTCGGTTTGCCCTTTGCTCTTTTTGAGCCACAGCCCAAGTTGGGTAAGTGGCGGAGATCGTGATGAAGGCGAAGCATGTGGTTCTGTTCCTTGGTCTCGCTCTGGTCGTCGGTGTTTTTTTTCTGGGTCGTGGGTGCGATGGCGACGACGAGGCCGCCCAGGCTCGCCTCGCCGAGCTCGAGGGGAGGCTCGACGTCGTCGAGGCCGAGGCCTCGACCGCCACGGCCATGGCCGACGCGGCCATGGCCGACGCGGCCGTCGCGAGGTCGGTCGCGGTCCATGCCGAGTTCGCGACCGCTGTCTTCGGCGAGAAGCTCGCCGAGGTCGTGGAGGACCGGGCCTCCATCCATCAGCGGATGGACGACGCCGAAGAGCGGATTCGGCGTGCTTGGCTTCACATCGAAGCCATGAAGGCTAAGGGTGGAGTCGCCATGACCCCACCCGCTGTGGCCGACGCCACCCGCCCCGCCCCTCGCCCGAAGCCGATTCCGGCCGCGGCCCCCATCCGGTTCGTCCCTTCCGACGGTGAGGGGGAGGAAGATGGCGTCTCAAACGCCACCATGGAAGAGGACTGCTGGTCGGTCGCGACCGCCCAGCAGGATGGGGCTAATTCTAGCCCCACTAGTTTGACCCGCACTGAGGGCGGTTCGCATGGTTGCTTCCTTACCAAGGAAGCGGCAATCATCGCCGCCTGCAACGGGCGGCCTGGGCGCCTCATCTCGTCTGGAGATGGGGTGGACATCTTGGAGTGCGAGCCTCCTCCCAAGTAGCCACCAGTTGGCCAAGCCCCTCGGGCGCTCGGGGTGTACGCGCAATGCGTATAAAATGAGCGCCAGTCGCCGCGTGGGACCTAATAGGTCACAGCGGCGCAAAATCGCCAATTAATTTTGGCAAGAGGCAGGGGAGTGAGTTTGTGAAAGTTCTGGCACCTCTCCTCCCTTCCGATCGTTAATTGTCATTCCAGTGTAAACGGGAATCCAGACAATAAAATATCGGCCATCGGATCCCCGTTTACACGGGGATGACAGACAAAGTGATCAACTGCCGGCGCGGTTGTTTTTTTTTAATATTTGTTGTATGATAATGATAATGTTAGGACATTAATCATATTGAGTTTTTTGGCCGTCATATATTAATTTTGGTAGTGAGGACTGCTTGGGGAGCCGTGTTGCCGAGCCACCTCGGGTGGCGTGGCGGCAACACTGATTAAGTTCCGCAGCAACAAAATTCATATATGACGGCCATAAATAAAATGCTCAATTGATAATTTTTTTGATAGTCGTATGTTCAACTGGAAACAAATCACTTCTCATCCGCGCTTAACCGCTGTGGTTGATGTTTTGGGTGCAGTTATTTTTTTATGGTGGCTAAATCATTTGAATGTAACTTGGGAATTAATTGCCTGGATTTTTAGTCGCGCGCTTTTTATTACAGTTTTGGTACGCTTTACTTTTTATCCAACTGGCTGGAACCGCTTGCGTCATTTGGCGTCGCTCTATCTATTTAATTTTGGATTTTTATTGGTATTGCTTTTTACGGAATGGCGTGGCGCTACAATTTTGGCGGATATTTTATTTATTTTTGCTCCCGCTGTAAGTTTTTGGCTTTTGCCGGCCCGATCCGATACCGCGCTCATTGATTTTAAACCATATCGTCGGGCGCGTTTGGCCCTGTCTGTTTTGGGACTCTCCGGAATGTGGATGGGAATTTTTGCTTCCATTACTTTAAATATTTTCAAGGTTAATTTTTGGTTATGGCTCATATTGGGCGCTTTGATTTCTGCTTTGACAGCGCTGTGGTGGTGGCGAGAATATGAAAATACGCTTGACAAAAAACAATGGCTTTGGTTTGGGGCAATGTTTATGATGATTTTAGAATTGGCTTGGGTTATTTACCTTCTGCCCATAGGATATTTTATTACTGGAGTAGTGATGGCTTGGTTTTGGTATTGTTTGTGGATTTTTGTACGTTTTCATTTAAACAGTGCCGGCATCAATTGGCATAAGCAAAAAAATTTTTTAATTATTAATGGTGGCTGGTTAATTTTGCTTTTGGTTTTTTTAGCGCGCTGGCGATAAATTATTATTATGATTCCTCCTCATTTACCACCGCCTACCTGCGATATTCAAAAACATCGCCAGTGGCAAAGAATTAAAATATTGGTTACTGCCACTTTTTTCGGTTTGGTGGCCGGTATTTCTGGCGCGGCCGTGATGCTTGGTTGGATTTGGCCAGGTTTTGGCGAGGGTGAAGTTTTTAGTAGTACGCATTATTCTTTACCAAATTATCACACTCAATTAGAAAGTCGTGTTCGCCAGGAAATGGATGAGCGCGTAGTAGCGGTGTATACCGGTTCGGAGACCAATCGGGGAATTAAATATTTACCACGTCAGAATTTTTTGGGTAATGGACTTTTGGTTTCTTCTGATGGTTGGTTTGTAATTTATCCCGGGAACTATTCCGGCAATTATCGCAATTGGCAAGCAGTGTTATCGGATGGGGCGATTTATGGTGTGGCGACAGTGTTGCCGGACAAAATTTCTGGTTTGGTATTCGCGCGTTTGGATTTAACTCAAAGCGCCACGCTTGGTCGCGCTGGTTTGCAATTTAAGGTGGCTAGTTTTGTTGACAATTTAGATTTGGGTGTGGATCTGTTTGTTTTTAATGGTTTAAATTGGCAGAGCGCCAGTGAAGTGGAAGAAATTACGCGTCCGTTTGTAAGCGCTCATTTGGACAGTGCCCCGCTTAAATTAATGTCTTTGTCCTCTAATTTTTTGGCTGGGGCAGTGGTGGTAAATAGTCAGGGGCGAGCGGTTGGGTTAACTATTGGTGGTCAAGAGTTTTTACCTTACCAATATATTACGCGTTTGTTGCCGGGAGTTTTGGACCAACAGAAAATTATTTATGCCAGTTTGGGTGTAGAAGGTTGGTATAGCGCCGAGCAACCTTTGATTGACGCGGGTGAAAAGATTGATGGCTTTTTTGTGACTAAGGGTGCTGGGGTATTGCGTGCTGGCGATATTATTTTGGAATTAAATGGCCAAGTGATGAATAACGATAATTTGTGGTTGGGTTTAAAAGTTGGTGATGGGGTGCGATTGAAAGTGCGCCGAGCTGGCGTGGATATTGATTTGGAAAGTACCATGGTAGGGCGGTAAATTATCCACAGCGGGCGATCTTGCCAAAAATTTTAACTAGTGCTATTCTAGACATATATGCACAACAAACTAGCGAACGGAAAATTGATTATTATTTCTATTCCACGATTTTGGTGGTTTGTTTAAGTTTTAATAGTTAACAAAACCACCGATTGCGGTGGTTTTTTTGTTCTTTTTATTTGGGTGTAAATTTTTCTCCAAAAGTAGATAACGCTTGTCTATTTTTGGGGGAGAAGTTTCGCCCCAATTTACCCGTTCCCCCCTCAATGTGAGGGGGCTGGAGGATCGATGAATGCTCCGCTTTCTCGCCCGGCTGGTGTGCCCGACCACGCTGAACTCGTCGTGGACGAGTTCAGCCACCCAATGGGGTGGCGTTGGTTTGAGGACGGTGCTGGTTGGCGCCGCCCCAAGGCGTGCTACCGATCCATTTTCGTTTGATTTTCTTTTCCTTCCCCAACTGGGGAACGGCCTTGGCCCGCGTTGAGTAATCCGCGGGCCCCCCTTCAATATCTATGGTCATTTTGGCCAACAATATATTTATTCACACCTGTCATTTGACAGCTTTGGTTAGTATGGTACTATATAAATAGTATGATTAAAACTTACAAAAACAATCAAGTGTTTTTCTTTTACTTTAGCCATTCCGCGGAATGTGTTGTTTGAGTTTGAATAAATAATCAAATAACAAAGCCATTCCGCATATCGGGATGGCTTTTTTAATTATTGTTCTTTATAGTTTGGAGTTGGGTCAAATAATGCGTCTGAATGTCGGGCGCAGTCATGACCCAGCTCCAAGGAGCAAGGAGAAAGAAATGTTGGAGATCAAGTTGCCGGCAGTAACAACTGACGTGGGGGAACAGCCCCAGGATTGGTGGCGTGAGGTGGCGCAGATCGCTGCCAACTCGCCCGATGCGCGGTCGGTGTTTATCGCGGCCGAACGCGCCGAGCTGTTGGCGGCCATTCCCCACCGCGCCATCATCAACGACAGCGGGGGTTTCGGTCCGAGTGGCTACGGCTGTTGATCGCCTTCTCACAATTTGCCCGCACCGATGCCTTAGGGGATCATCGGTGCGGCTCGTCTCTTAATACTCATTTTAAAAATCAGTGTTGAGACACGAAAATGTAAAAAATTATTTTCCAGTGATAAGAAGTGCAATCGCTCCTTTCGGTTGCCACCCCTTTATCAAAGCATGAAGCAACCCCACTAATGCCAAAGCACTGTTGGGGGATAGTTTAATTTTTTCGGTTTTGTACGCTAATTTTATGGCATTTTTTATGTCCCAATCGTCGGCCACATAACCTGCCCCCTTGGATTTTTTCAAGGCCTTTAGCACTTCTGTTTTGCGGTGTCCGACTTTATCCACAATAGCCCCCGCCAAGGATTTTTGGGGAGTTGGTAAGTTTGATTTAACAAAAGGGTGGCAAAAGTCGGTTTGCACTATGTTTAGCTGAATTTTGCCTTTGGAGGCCATGAAAAGGCCCGCCAATGTTGTTCCAGATGAGGTAGGTATAAAGATCGTTTTTAATTCCTTGATACGTCTTAATTCATCGTAGAGGTCGGCATAGCCCTTGGGCGCGAGATTATCCAAAGATTGGCGTAATAAAACTGCTCCTTGTTTTTGGGCTAAAAAAGCGCTCTGTTTGGGGTTAGTCACTTGAACAATGGTAATATTTTTATTTGTCAGAGCTTGCAGTGGTTTTATTTTGTCGGCTGGGATTTTTTTACCGACAAAAATTTTTAAATTTATTTTATTTTTTTGAGAGGAATTGATTTTTTTAAGATAAAGCCCAGCGGCCAGAGCAGCATTACCGGAAGAAGAAATAACAAAATTACTGTGACCAAATTTTAAATAATGATCAATCATGGGTGGCAGGGAGCGACCCTTGTGGGATTTTAAAGGGTGCAAATCTTCGCGTTTGAGATACAGTGGCATCGTGAGTCCCAAGGCGCGGGCTAGTTTGTCGGCCTGGGGTTGGGGAGTAACTACTTGATTTTTTTTTGGTTTTGGCATATAATAATGACCGTAATACTATATTTAATACTATATGAAATTAATTTGTCCAGAGTGCAAAAATGATGTTGACCTTACTTCTTATGTTGACATCGAAGACGGAGTGGTCGTGGAATGTGATTCTTGTGGTATGACACTGGAAATTAAGGACTGTGAAAGCGATCCGATTAAAGTGGAAATTGTTGAAGAAGGGAAATAGCAAATACTACAGCACTACAACAAATAAACACTGTAACACAAAAGTAATTTTCCGGTGATTACTTAAACAGTAAAGTCCGCAAATCGTCCAAACGGTTGCGGATTTTTAATTTTGCGACGTGGAGGGCAAAGTCCGTGCCATAAAATTTTTCCCCTAAAACCATATCAACTAATTCGTCAAAGCTAACAGCAAAGGTTTTTATTTTTTCACCAGCATCTAAATTTGGTTCTTGAGTTTTTTTGCAGTCGCGCGCGATAAAATAGTAAACTATCCAATCTAATTTGGCGTGGGGTGAAAACGAATTATATAGCTCCCAATTTTCGCTCATGAGTCCGCCTTCTTCCAAAAGTTCCCGCTGGGCGCCTTGCTCCGGACTTTCGTCTTTATCCTGGCGTCCGCCTAAAAATCCGTAGCTGGGTGGCAGTCCAGGTTGTTCGTGGCTACCGATAACTATTTTATTTTCTATGGTGGGTATAACAGAAAGAGTGTTTGGCCGTTTGAGCATCTCAAAAGTGGCGTTACTGTTGTCGTATAATTTTTGATCCCATTGGTAAACATCAAACACCACTCCGTTAAAAACTTTTTTGGCTTGCTCCGGTATTTTCATAAGTTTATGAATTACTATTTATAATTGCTTCAATCATGCCACGCCAACCGTGGCTACCTAAAAATACGATTACATCGTTTGGTCCGGCATTTTTTAATAGATAATTTACTAATTTTTCATCATCAGCAATATATTGGGTGGCGGGTTTGGTGCTGCTGATTACGCAGGCGAGCTCGTTCCCGTCCCAATGCTTGGATTTGTTATCTGATTTAATTTTGGTAAGGCGGGGGATGATGACTTCGGATGCATCTGCGAAGGCATTGTCGTAGGCGGGCGCTGATTCGGGTTGGCGGTTGCCAGTGTTGGGTTCATAAACGGCAAAAATTTTACCGTCATAAATTTGGCGTAAAGTTGAAAGAACGGCTTGGGCTTTGGCTGGGGAGTGAGCAATGTCATCAAATACCGTGGCATTGGTAATGGTTGTTGTTCCGCGTTTTTCTAAACGGCGTTTAACCCCGCCGGCATTTTTAATGCTGGCTATAATTGTTTTAGAATCAATGCCGACTGTATGTGCTAAAGCAAAGGCACCGCAGATATTGTCGGCCATGTAGGTACCTAAAATTTCGGATTTTAAATTGTAGGTTTCAGTTTTATTTTTAATTTTAAATGTAAGGCCATTTTTAGTGGGGGTAACATCAAAGTACTGATAGTCATTTTCAACTGCTGGACCATAGGTAATTATTGGGCAAGATGACTGGATAACACCCAATGATTGAATATTAATAACTTTTTCCGACGCCACGAGTAACCCGTTTTTTGGCAGTTGAGTGATTATTTTTTGAAACGTTTCTAAATATAATTTTTCAGTGGGATAAACATCAGCGTGGTCCCAAGTGGCGGAAGTTAAAAGTAAATGGGTGGGGTGATAATGAAAAAATTTCGCTTTCAAGTCAGTCCGCCCGGTTTTATATTCGTCGCCTTCCACAATACTCCATTCGCCACCTAAATCATCAGCCGACATATCCAAATCAGAGGCCACTGCTCCGAACATATAGGCCGGATTAAATTTGGCGTCAATAAAAATTTTTGCGAGCAGAGCGGCAGTGGAAGTTTTGCCAAAAGTGCCGGCGCAGACAATGGAGTTGGTTTTAATTAAATTTTGTTCTATTAATTCCGGATAAGAAAGATTTGGAATATTATTATCCAAAACATATTTTAATTCAGGGTTTTGTGAGCCCGCGACATTGCCCACGACCACCAAATCCGGTCGGGCTGTCTCCCCCTGCCCGAGGGGGAGATTAAGAGAGGGCGGGAGCGCGCCAATTTTCTCGGGGTGCCAACCGGCATAATAATTAATATTATGTTTTGTTAAATGCGTAGAAATCGGCGGATAAAACCCCGCATCTGAACCAGTCACTTTCCAGCCTTTTTTATGCCATAAAACAGCCAGCGCCCCCATGCCCACGCCACAAATGCCGATAAAGTGAATGTGTTTCATAGTTTCAGATTTTAGATTGTGGATTTCAGAATTACAGACAAGTCGTCGTTTATAATTGTCGGTTTCATCGCGATGATTTCAGTTTCATAGTAGGGCATTTTGGGAATTTGATTTAGCAGATAGATTGGTTTTTTTAAAAAGTAAGCAATTCCCATTTCTAAAAAAGCATTACCACCGATGTAGTTTTCAATGCCGTTTTTATCATAATTCAAAACTAAAATAGCATCACAGTTTTTTATCAAATTGAAATGATTGCGAATAGCGTCTTCTTTATATTTATGATGCAACTTTAGCTTTTCTTTTGCCTTATCATCCAAACCAATATAACCAGCATTAACGCTGGATACAAACGTTTCATAACCACGAGCGTTTAGCCATGTCTGTGCCTTGGTCGCCTTTTCTGCGAATTGCATACTATAGCAAATCGTTATTTTCATATAACTTGTTTTAGTTCATCAGTGTTAGTTTTCCACTTATCACCGTCAAACCATTCTGTGCCGCTAAATTGGAATTTATATAATGCTTTCGCGTCTTTGGCAGATCCAAGGTAAGCATATTTTTTGTTATTTTCTTGCGCCCAGATAATCGCTTCGGTCATCATTGCGATACCAATATTAGGCATTTCGGACTCTAAATCGTAAAAAGGATAAGAATAATGTAAAATATTTTTAGTTTGAAAGCAAATGGCAAATCCGATTGGTTTGGGCTTGCTAAAAGATAATAATAAATTAAAGTTACTTTTATTTTTATCAGTCAGTAGTTCTTTGATTTTATTAGCCGAAAAAGTCTTGTTGCCAAATTTTTTTGAATAAAAATCATGTCCAAGTTTATGGATCGTCCACTCATAATTGGGGTGGGGGAGAGCGATAATTTCAAATTTTAAATTTTCGTTTTTGCGCAATATCCGGCGGTTCTCACTGGACAATTTAAATTTAGCCAAATTCACCCGCACACTTCTGGTTTGGTCCATCTCACCTTTACCTTGGCGCGTAAAAACAAAACCAGTGTTGTATAGGTTTTCGATGTTGGTTTCGGTAAAGTCGGTTATGGTTTTTTGGGAGAAAGTGAGATACACAATTAATTTTAAATTTTTCAATGCAAATCGCGAAATGTTAATTGGATATTTTGAAATTATAAATCAAAAATTTGCAATTTTTAATAAAACGCCACCCATAGTCCGACGAAAACTACGAATCCATGTATTATCCAAAAGCGCATGACAATCTTTTCTTCGCTCCAACCCAAAAATTCAAAGTGATGGTGTAAGGGGGCCATTTTAAAAATACGCCGGCCCAAAAGGCGCCGAGATAAAACTTGTATAATTACGGTAATAATTTCAAGATAGAAAATAAAACCCAAGAAGGGCAAAAGTAAAATACGATCAATGGCAATAGCGTTGATGGCAAGTAGTGCCCCCAGTCCGAGCGATCCCACATCACCCATCTGAAAACGCGCTGGTTTGACATTAAAATAAGTGTAGGCGATTAGCGCGCCGACAACGGTAGCATTAAGTGGAGCAAAAGCGGTGCGACCTTCTGCCCAGCTGATAAAAGCAAGCGCCGAGAAAGTAATAATAAGCGCCCCGCCCGCCAGACCGTCCAAGCCATCGGCAAAGTTTACCGCGTTCGCGGTAAACATTACAAAGAAAATTATTAACGGAATTATCCACCAACCAATATTTACTTGGCCATTAAACGGCATCCAAATTGAATGCCAGGTTTCGCCTAATTTAAAATAAACCCACCAAGCGGCAACCGCGCCTGCCAAGAATTGCAATAATAGTTTTTCATGAACAAAAATTCCTCGACCGGGCTTCGAGCCAAATATTCGTACTGCCCGTCTAAAAGCCACCCATGGCAGTGAGAGGGTATGCCAAAGACGGACATGCCAATGTTTGTGAACCTTGATAAGTGTTAAAGTCTGATGAAATGAACGCAAGCGGCGTTGTATACCAAATATATTCAAAAGGTCGTCAGCTGCGCCGAGTAGGGCAGCGATGGTCATTACGCCCATAGGCACATAAGTATATCGTCTATCCCAATTAAATAGTAAGGTAATTACAATCACTGTAATAATTACAAGTAGTCCACCCATTATTGGCGTGCCCACCTTGGATTGTTTTTCACCACGCAAAGTATAATCAAAATCACCACGGCGAGTAATTTTATATTTATATAAAAACTTGGTTAAAAGTGGTGCCCACAAAAAAGCGCCAATGCAGGCAGCCAGCAGAAAAGTGAGTGAAGTTTGCAGTAAATTTAGGTTCATATGTTTGTTTTGACATTTTACGCTCAAAAACCGTAAAAATCAAGTTTTAGTTTTGAAGCCAGTTGTGGTCTTGTCGCACTAGCAATTCACGAGATTGGAGCGGTTCGGCCATTAATTCTTTGACAATCTTTTCCATGCGCACCCCTTGTGAACCTTTGATAAGAGCGATGTCATTTTGCGCGATTTTTTGTTGCAAAAATTTTCCAGCCGCAAAACTATCATCAAATGAGGCAATCTGATCATCGCTTAGTCCGGCTTCACGGGCGGCTTGGGCGGTGTATTTACTCGCTGTTCCAACTGTAATGAGAAATTCAACACCGGTTTCAGCCGTCATAAATCCGATCTCCCGGTGAGCATTTTCTGTTTCCGATCCAAGTTCTAGCATATCACCCAAAACCGCGAAGCGACGCGCGTTAGGTTTAGTCCCAATTTTTTGGAGGGTGCGCAAAGCGGATTTTGTTGGTTCTGGTGATGAATTGTAAGTGTCGTCAATCAGCATTGTACCTTTAATTCCGGGAATTAAGCGCATGTGCCCGGCGACCGGCGTTGTTTTTTTAATCGCTTCAATTCCTTCGACAAGATTAATGCCAAATACTAATCCGATAGCCAAGCCAGCTAAGGCGGAAGGAATAAGATGTTCGGCCACGGCATCTGGTAAAAATGCCGGTACAATATTGCCTTTGTAGTTTAACTTAAAATTTAAACCAGCGGGCCAGTCAATTTCGTTATAAATAATATTAATATCGCTGGCCCGCAAATCGGCTCCCTCATTAAAACCAAAGGTAATTACTTCGGCTTTGGTGAGGTGAGCATTCTCCATCACAAGGGCGTTGTCGTAATTTAATATGGCGAAGCCGTCTTTATTTAAGTGAGTAATAATCTGTCTTTTTTCTTGGGCAATTTTTTTTAAGGTCTTAAAATATTCAGTGTGGGCATGTGAAATATATGTGAGTACGCCTACTTTGCACGGTGCCAAACTGGTAAGATATTTTATGTCTCCTGGTCGATCTGCACCCATTTCCAGTACCAAAATTTCCGGATAATTTTTTGAACGGAAAAAAATTAGTTTGCGAATTTTATTAAATACTTTGAGCCATCCCAAAATGGAACGCCCGGGAGTTTCTTCTATGCCGATAATCGTTAAAGGTAAGCCAATTTCATTGTTATAATTTTTAACGCTTTTACGAATACTGAATTTTGTTGCTAGTACTGCTGCTGTTGCCTCCTTAGTTGAAGTTTTACCAATTGAACCAGTAATACCGACAATGTCGGGTGAATATTTGGCAATTATTTTTTGTGAAAAATATTTGAGTAAATATTGAAGAATTGATTTTAACATAATATATTTAAAATAATTTTATTTTTTTTAACGTTCTTCGGTTAGGCCTAAGTATTTTAAGGCAAAATCCATTGATTTTTTAAAAGTTAGAGAAGCCGTTGATTCAGCCCATTGTCTTTGGGGCGACTCGTATTTAACCACTAAGACGAGCTCCGGTTTTTCAGCCGGTCCAAATCCGGCAAAAGTATGGTTGGTTTCTTCAGTATATCCGCCTGGACCGGCAATTTGAGCGGTGCCAGTTTTGCCGGCCATAAAATAATGATTAAGGCGTGCGGTTTGCCCGTGGGTGGATTCAATTACTGATACCATCATGCCGGCGGTTAATTTGGCGGCCCGCGCTGATACAACTGTGTCGGTGGTTTGGGGAGTTGTTTTTTCAGTTTGGCCGTTGGGGTGTTGGATTTCGGAAACAATGATCGGTTTAGGCAGTTTACCACCATTTGCAATTGCTGAATAGGCAACTGCGATTTGTAAAGGTGTGACTGTGATACCTTGTCCAAAAGATGCAACCGCGCCGTAAACTTGCCCGGTTTTTTCAAGGGAGCTGATGTTGCCGGGCTCTTCAGTGTTAAGTCGTAGTCCGGTTTTTTCCCCAAATCCGAATTTTTTTACATATTGTAAAAAGTTTTTCGAACCCATTTTTTCTTCAAGATAAATCATCGCCGTATTGACAGAATTTTCCAAAGCTTCTGTCATGGTAATCGTACCATAACATTTTTGCATGGCGTTTTTAATGGTAAAACCATCAATTTTTCTTTGACAAGGGTCATCAAAATAACTATTAGGTGTGGTTAAATTTTGATCAATAGCCATGGCGACTGTGATCGGTTTAAATACTGAACCTGGTTCATATGGTGTGAAAATCGTTGTATTGTTATAATTATCAATTTCATTAGCGGCGGAGTAGTTATTGGGGTCAAAATCGGGCGCGCTGCACATCGCTAAAATTGCTCCGGTTTGTGGGTTCATTAAAACCAATGCCGCACTTTTAGCCTGATATTCCTCTAAACCGTCACGCAGATATGAGCACAACTCTGTTTCAAGCGCCCGATCAATAGTTAATATAATATCAGATCCAGGCTGCGCGTCTTTAAGAGTTTGGCCAGCCAAAGATATAATTGAACCTAGCGCGCTTTTTTCTCCAAGTAAAAATCCCTCTTGACCAGCTAAAGTTTTATTCCAGTAACCCTCAATGCCGTAATTTCCAACTTGACGCTCATCTTCGCGGCGAGCAAACCCCAAAATTGATGAGCCGGTTTCTTTTTCGGGATAATACCGCCACTCTTCTGGAGAAGAATATATGCCCGGCATGTTTAGTTCTTGAATTTTTTGCCAAATATCATCGTCAATTTTTTTAGCGACGGGCTCGTAAGGGTCATTCTGTTTACTTAATTTATTCTCAATGTTTTTTATTTCGTCAAGATCGGTGATGGCTAGTATTTCCGTTAATTTTTTAGTGGTGCTTGCGACTTGTTCTTTCTCTATCTCTTTGGGAACAGCAAAAATTTGGTGATAATCGCGATTGATGGCCGCTGGGTGTATTTCATCGGTGCGGGCGTCTTTAAAAAAAATTTTGCCGCGTTCCGGATAAAGTTGACGATAAATCTCTCGCGTATTCAAAGCAAGCGTAGCGTAATATCCGTGTTCAATTATTTGTAAAATAAATAATTTGCTAATTATTCCAAGTGTTATTAACAAAAAAACTACTGCAATAACAGCAAAACGGCTATCTGTGTTTTGGGCGCTTCGGTTCATTGTGAATATTTACTTAAATATTTTTCAAATTCAATTTTTGTCTTTGCTCCTTTAACACAGAGCGCTACCAGGTGGGCTAATGGTAATTTTATTTGGTATTTTTTGCCGAGTCGTTCTATGGTGCTTGTGGCTGGGACGCCTTCCACTATTTGTTTCACTTGGAGAAGTGCATCGGCTGTACACAATCCATGCGCCAAGCAGTTGCCGAAACGGTGATTGCGCGAAGTCGGGCAAAGACCGGTGCCAATGAGATCGCCAACACCAGAAAGTCCGAGTACGGTGTTACTTTGTCCGCCGGCGGCTTTGATCAGTACAGACATTTCTTTGAGAGCGGCAACCATTAAAGCGGAAATAGTGTTGTGGGAATAATCAAGGGCTACCGCTATACCGAGCGCGATCGCGTACACATTTTTAATTGCGCCAGCGGTTTCGACGCCAATTAAATCAGATGAGGCGTTTAATTTTAGTTTATTTTTTCCCAAAATTTCACGCGCCACCTTAATTGTATGTTTATTACTAGATGCTATGTCCATGGCGGTAAATTTACCAAGTGCCAAATCAGTGGCAATGGCCGGTCCGGATAAGCTTCCCAAAGATGTTTGTGATAATTTCGGTAGTAATTTCTTGGCTGTAACCGATATTGTTTCTAAATTATCAGTAAAACCCTTAGAAGCATTAAGACAAATTATTTTTCCTTTTAAATATGGCCGTGCGCGTTTTAAAATTGTTAAAATATATTTACTTGGAATAGCCAGCACCAATACTTGTGCGCCATTTAGTGCTCGTTTCAAATCCGGTTCCGGTTTTATGTTTTTTGATAATTTTATTCCCGGTAAATATTTTTTATTTTCCTTAAAGCGCGCAATTTGTTCCAATGGTTCTGGATCAATTTCCACGTTCCACAATGTTACTTTATGACCATTTTTTGCTATGACTTGGGCTAAGGCCGTTCCCATATTACCGGCACCGAGGATTGTTATGTTCATAATTATTACTTATAAATTTATTTTTCAGATTGTTTATTGGCGAGTTGTCCGCAGGCCGCGGCAATTCGTTGTCCTTGGGAGCGGCGAATGGTAACTACAAAATCCTTTTTCATGAGTTCGTCGCGCCAGTGTTCAATTGTTTCTATTGGGCTACCAAGCATGTTCGGGTCGGTGGAATTGTAAGGGATAAGATTAATGCGAACTTTACCTAGTTTAGATGCTAATTTTACCAGTGCCTTTAAGTGTTTGTCGTCATCATTGGTGCCATTAATAAAGGTGTATTCCAAACCAACAAAATGATTGCGTGATGGAAAACGTTCGTGATATTGTTTTGACCACTCAGGAAGCCACTCTAAAAATCCACCAGAATGAGAGGGGATTAATTTTTGTCTAGTTTCAGTAATTGCGCTATGCAGTGAAAGCGCAAATCGAACTGGTGGCCACTCTGGGTCGGTCACTATTTTTTCCATACCGGCTTTGACGCCAACAGTAGAAACAGTAATTTGACGCGGGCCTAAATCAGTATTTTTTAAGATGAGATTGATTGTCTGTTTAACATTTTCATAGTTTAACATTGGCTCACCCTGACCCATAAAAACTATATTGTCGATTCGTCCTTTCAGATTGTCTGCGATGAAGTAATTCCAAAAGCGATATTGATCTAAAATTTCTTGCCAGGTTAAATTTCTTTTTAAACCGAGCCGACCGGTAGCGCAAAAAGTGCAACGCATCGGACAACCGACTTGTGAAGAAACGCAAATGGTATAGCGGGTTTCACCTTCTCGTCCGACCAATTTCTTATTGACACGTCCCATCAAAACCGTTTCAATAGCGACGCCGTCTTTTAAATGCAGCAGTGTTTTGAATGTTTGATCATCTTTGTCTTCAGCTACACCAGTTGGTGCCACTGTTAGGAAATCTGCGTTGGCGAGTTTGAAACGCAAACTTTGTGGCAATGTGCTGATTTGGTCATAAGAGCGTACCTTTATATCAAACCAAGCCGCTTGAATTTGTTTTTGGCGGTAGGGTGGCTCATTCGCCAATATTTCAATTAAATTATTCATAGCTATATTTTTTTAGCTGTAAATCTGTTTGCCCAACGTCCTAGCCGAGCAAAGGCGAAGGTAAAAATCGCGCAGATTATTGTCGTGGCTATTAAAGTGGATTGACTGAGGTGACTAAATTGGAATATTCCCGTTAGTTGTTTGATTTCAATAATTAAGATAATGGCAGTAATAGTAGCGAGCCCTATTATTAGTAATAAACTGTTGCTCTTAATCTGTTCCCACTCACGTGAAAAAAATATAATCAAAATCTGACCAAAAACTAAACTGACAAAAGCGGTGGTGCGCCCTAAAGCAATGTCGTTTTGATAAAATGACCAGTAAATATAAAAACCACAACTGATTACAGCAATCCCTAAGCCCTGAATGATAATTTGCCAAATCATGGCGCGATTAATAAGTGGAGCGTTTGAAGGTCGCGGCGGTTCATTCATCAGGTTGTGTCGCGCTTTTTCGTGTTCAAAGCCAAGTACTGCCGCCGGATCGCAAAATAACTCCAAAAAAATTATATGAATTGGGTGAAAAATCAGGGTGTCCCCCCAGAATAGTGGGAAAAATGCTAAGACCACAATTGGTATGTGGAAAGTTAATAAAAACACAAATGCTTGTCGTAAATTGTCATAAATTTTTCTTCCATCTTTTACGGCATTGGCGATTGATGCAAAATTGTCATCTGTTAAAATTATGCCGGCGGCCGCCCGGGCCACCTCTGTACCTCTTTCGCCCATAGCAATACCGATATCTGCTTTTTTTAAAGCAGGAGCATCATTGACGCCATCGCCAGTCATTGCGACAATCTCGCCGTTTTTTTGTAGTGCTTCAACTAATAAATATTTTTCTTCTGGTTTAATGCGGGCAAAAATGTCATGAGTTTTTACCATTTGTTCTAAGGCGGCCGGTGATAGATTTTTTAATTCAGTTTCACCAATTAATTCTTCGTTATGTTTTAAGCCAATTTGTTCAGCAATATTATGAGCGGTTAATTTATTGTCACCAGTTATCATAATAATTCTTATCCCGGCTTTTTGGCATAGTTGAATTGCTTCCTTGACACCGTCTCGCGGTGGGTCGTAAAGCGCAAACAGCGCTTGAAATTCAAGGTTATCAATTCCTATTTGCTCGTTGTCTTTTAATAATTTGGTGGCTATAGCAATTACTCGGTATCCTTGTGCGGCCATAGATTCGTACGCGACCTTAAGACGCGCGCGTTCCTTATCGGATATTAAAGAATTGTTAATAATATTTTCAGGAGCTCCGGCGGAATACTGTCGTAAGTTTCCCGCCTTATCCTGCCAAAGGTGGTGAACCATTTTAGTTTTACTTTCGAAAGTGCGGTCCTCAATTAATTCGTGGCTTTGGTAAAGATTTTCTAAATTAATGTGTATTTGTTTAGCAAAGCGTTGTACTTCAATTTCCATCGGGTCAATCGCAATTTGTTCAAGTGCCAAAAGGGCGGCGGTTACCGGTTCAATTATGGTGCTAGATTTTTTAAGAAGATCGTCAGCTTCTATTAGTTGGTCTTTATAAAAAATTTTCTGTAGCAACATTTTTCCGGTAGTCAATGTTCCAGTTTTGTCAGTACAAATAACTGTGGTGGACCCCAAAATTTCCACCATCGCCATTTTTCTGACCAATGCGTTTTTGTGTGTCATCCGCCAGACGCCCATAATTAGAAATACATTAAACACTATGGGGAACTCCTCCGGGATCAAAGACATTGCCATTGTGATGGCGCTTAGAATTCCGTTGGCCCAGCCGATTCGGAGTCCCATAATTATACCAATTGTAAAAGCAACCACTCCGGCTATTATGGCAATACTGGTGATTAAGCGGCGGATTTTTTTTTGAAGTGGCGTGCTTTGTTCGTCAATATTTTTTAGCAATTCTCCAAGTCGGCCGTAGGCGGTTTTAATTCCAGTTGTGGTAACGAGCATTTTTGCTTCGCCTTGAGTGACAAGTGTACCTTGCTGGAGAAGAGTGTCAGCGTTATTTTCTTTTTCATTTATTGCTTCTTGTTTTGGTGCGGAGACAGATTCTCCGGTTAAAATTGATTCATCAACCATTAAACCTGGCGAATTAATGATGATGCCGTCGGCTGGTATTTTGTCACCCGCTGTTAAATAAACTAAATCTCCCGGAACGATGTTAGCGACTTCTAGCTTGACTACGGTATGGTCGCGATACACCGAAGCAAATTGGACCAGAACTTTGTCGAGAGCGCTAACGGCGGTGTCGGTTTTTTGTCCATGGACAAATTCAATTACTAAGATTGGTATAATTGATATTAATAAAATAATCGTTTCAATTTTATCGCCAATAAAAAAATAAATTGCGGATGCGGACAATAATAACAGAATCATTGGTTCGGAAATTATGACCAAAAGCCGTTTGTACCAATGTGTTTTGGCGGGAGCGGGCCGTGAGTTTGGGCCATAAAGATCCAGGCGTTTATTGGCTTCGCTTGCAGTTAAGCCCAAATATTGTTTGTGGTTACTAAAAATAGCCGACATTTCATTTGTGTCCATATTTGTATTTCGGTTGACTATGAATTATTTTCTGTATTTTATCAAAAAAACCTTGTTTAAGCAAGGTTTTTTGGTTTGGCTTTAATAAAATTTTTATTTATCCCAAAACTGGCCTTTTTCCAGACGTTGGCGTTTCCACTGGTAAAATTCAAGCAGCTCACATAAGGTTAAAGGCGAAGCTGGGTCAACCGAATAATCAGAAGCCCCACAGGTGATTTCTGTGGGAACAGAGTAAGACAGCTGGCGCTTGCCATCAGGCGTCTCTTCGTTTATGTATAATCCTAATTCGTGCATGCCAATTAGGTTGGGATATTTTGACCGATCACTGAAAATTGAATGGCCATCAAATGAGTTAGAACTATTAATGCCTAAAATTTGTAGCAAGGTGGGGGTGTAATCAATGCTTGAAGCATAGGTATCCACTGATTTTGGCAAAGGATTATCGGGAATATAAATCATGTACATGATTTTATCATAAAAAGTTGCTTTACCGGCAAAATCTGGAAAACTTTTTTTGTTGTAGGCCGTGGGGAAAATTGCATGATCCGCCGCGACTATGAGAATGGTATCATTTGCCGCCGGACTTGTAATAAAACTATCCCAAAATATTTTAAAAGCGTCGTCGCTCGTATGTACCGAATTTAACATATTGTCTTTGCCGTCACCATATTTAACCATATCCTGGGCCAGAGTGTAGGGCGGATGATTATCAACAGTTGACAGGATGGTTAAATACGGTTCGCGCGCTTTGTCTTTAAGTATTTTTTCCATTAGAGGATACAGCTGGTGATCTGAGAATCCCCAAGAAAGTGGTTTTTCGTTTGTTAATTTTTTGAGTTCAGCGGTTCCAAATATTTCGTCAACACCCATGCTTGGAAAGAGCGTGTCCTTGTGAGCAAATGTTTTTGAAATTGCAGTTACATAATTGACGTAATTATAGCCATTTTGTTTTAGAATTTTTGGTAGACAAGATAGGTGTAAAGTGTTTAGATGATTCTCTTTTTCAATTTCGTCATGGCCAGTGGGAGGCAAAAAAGAACATAATTGAGCAATGAGCCCGGTAATAGTCGGTGTTGAGCCATTATAATAGTTTGTAAAGACCGTGGTATTTTGGTTGTCAGCCATTTCTTTTAAACCTGGTGTCAATCCCTTAAATTGCGGACTTTCCATTTCCGTCAGGCGAGCAGAAAATGATTCAAAGAAAATTGCGATAATGTTTGGTTTGGCATCTGTTTGGTTGACAGACAACAGCGGCGTGGAAGTCGGGGGGTAAGTATTGGGACGATGGGCTAGATAGAATTCGTCGTAATTATAATTTATTCCGAAGCGTTTTAATTTTTCTTTTACAACCGGTTTCAATTCCACTTGATTTTGAATGCCAGTAAAAAATTTATAAAATGAGCGTACAACGATAAATTCCGGCGTGGTTCGAAAAGAAGAGATGCCCACTAAAGAAAAAATAGCGATGATAATAATTGTCCAATGATAAAATGGCCAATATTGGCCGGGAGTAGAAAGATGGGATCGAATTAATTTTTTGGTGATTAAAATAAATATCGTGAGTGCCACAATTCCGGACAATGCTAAGACAAGCGTAAGCCAGTTGAGGAATAAAGTTCCTTCTCCGCCCTCAGCGTGCAAGGCGGCGGTGGGGTTTAGGTATAAGCCAGAAAAATATAAGACCCCAATATTTAGCAACCACAACACGAGAACTACTACAAAAATAGTAATCCAACCAATGAGCGCGAGCCACTTGGCGCGTCCTTTAATTTTGATTAGCAATAAATACGCAGCCGAAAAACCAGCCATCCAAAACATGGTCATTGCCCAAGCGCGGAAAATATTGATGTTGTAGAATTTAGCCGATGGGTCAAGAATATAATAGCGTGATGCCAGATACTGGCAGGTGCCATTAATGATAAAGAGAAAAATCGCCAAAGTAAAAGCCAATTTATTTATCGTCCGCCATCGCTCTCCCGCTGGGTGGTGGTTTAGGGCTGATTGGATAGTAGCAAAGATAATTGCAATGACAGCAATAAAATAAACCACGCTGATGATTTCATTTTGCAAGAAAAAAACTAAAAACAACAAAGACAATGAGAAATAAATATTATTGAGATAATCCGGAAAGTTGTTGCTCCAGAAGGGGTGACGATATGAATTGGTCGCATAGCGTGTAAAGAAGAATTTAAAAAGATAAAAAAAGACGGCTAAAATAGACGCGACAACGATGGATACAGAAAATACCGTCAAGATAATATGATGGGGAGAATGATACCAGCTCCAACCGCCGGCAACGAATAATGATGCAATTATTGGTAGTATTGGTTGCGTGACCGTTTTAAATTTGTGCAATAAATTTTTTACTGACATGCGATTCTAAAGCGAATAACCCTTGTTAGAGCGGATTTCTGTTCTGGCGCGTGCGCTCTTGGTTTCTGTTTTTGCTTTGTGTTTTTTTAATTCGCTTTCTAAATAATCGCGAACCTTATCAATTGCTTTATACAAGGCTTCTTCGGTTTTGGAAGCAAACAAATCTTTGCCGGGAATTTCTAATTTGCATTCACAAATAAAAATGTCGCCTTTTTGATGATGTTTGTTTTCCAAACCAACGGTAATATCAGCGCGAATAATTCTACTATAAAATTTATCAAGACCGGAGATTTTTTTCTCCGCATAATCTTTGATAGCCTCGGTTAATTCAATGTTTTTTCCGACGATGATGATTTGCATATGTTTTTAGTTAATAAAGTTAAAAGTTTGAAAGTTGATAAAGTCCTTTAAATATAATTATCATGATTTATATGTTGGATTGTTGTAACGCTAACTCACAATTTCTACTTCTGGTTCTAAATTAATTCCAAATTTATTATACACCTCGGTCTGAGCTTTTTCCATAATTGTCAACACATCCGTCTGGGTGGCATTATCAAAATTAATCAAGAAATTGCCGTGCTCGTCGGAGATTTTGGCCCCCCCGACTGTGTAACCAGCCAAACCGCACTGCTCAATGAGCCAGCCGGTTGGAATTTTTTTGCGCTCGATAAACAGTGGTGGTAATTCTTTAAGGTCTTTTTGCCATTTATCCAAGTCGTTATTTTTAAAGAAACTGCCAGCAGAAGGAAAAGAAGGATAACGTCCAGTGCGTTGTTTCAAATATGTTTGCATGGCGGTAGTGATTTGCGCGCGATCTCCCAATTGCAATTGATAAATAGCTGACAGCACTAAAGCTTCGTTAGTTTTAAAAGCGCTACTGCGATAAGTAAACCCACACTCATCTGGTGTCCAATCCCGTGTTTCATTATTTTGCCAGGCGCGCACTAACTTCAGAACATGCCAGGTATCTTGTCCCATGGCTCCAGCATTGCCTCGTACTGCGCCACCGACGCTTCCAGGTACGCCGATACCCCATTCCATGCCCGTTAGATTATTTTTTAAAGCCAGTCCAACGACCGCTGCCATTTGCACGCCGGCGTCAGCAAATATTTGATTGTCTGGCAATAATTCTATTTTGTTGGTTTTGACTTGCACTACCACTTTATCCAATCCGGCATCGGGTAATAATAGATTGGATCCACCGGCTAAAACAAAATAATCTTCACCTGCGCTCGTGAGATAAGTAAGTAATTTGCCTAATTTTTCCGACTCGGTAACTTCTACTAGAAATTTTGCCGGTCCGCCAATTTTAAAAGTTGTAAATTTGGCAAGCAAAATATTTGTTTTAACTTGGCCAAAGTTTTTTAATTCGTTGTATAATCCATTCATACCCTGCGCATTAACTTTCCGCGCTAATACGGCGCGAATGTTTAGTTAATAAAATGTATTCTTTGTTTCTTAATCTGATGAATCTTTTACCTTGACTGGTTTTTAAATACTTTTCGCGCCATTTAGCGTCATTCTTGTTAATACAGGCCTCATAATAAATCAGAGTTAGTGGCTTGTACGGATTGGCGGAAAGTTGTTGTGCGGGGCATAGTAAATTGCCAAAATGTCGTTAATTTGATATAATCTTCTGGTATGAGTAAGTTTTCGTTGGTTCAGCCAGTAGTATATGTAACGCGCGATTTAGAGCGTTCTTTGGGTTTGCCCTTAAATACCGTTAACTACTATATTATCTCAAATTTTTCTCCTTTTGCCAAGTCAATCTGCGAGGACAGCAAAAATGTGCTTTTGATCCGATCTAAGCGAATTTTGGATACTTGGGAATTGCTGGCGCGGCCTGAAACTAAGGAGTTTGTGGAAAAGATAAAAAATGTTCAGTTTTTAGTTTTTAAACCTACCACCAAGATTGAGCAAGTTTGTCTTGACAATGGTTGGCGTCTGCTTAACCCGGGGGCGAAGCTTTCCTCTTTTGTGGAAGAAAAAATTAGCCAGGTAGAGTGGCTTGGTGCTATGGCTCAAGATCTTTTGCCCTCCTTTGAAATTAAAGAGTGCTCTAAAGTGGAATGGGTTGGCAAGCCGTTTGTTTTGCAATTTAATTTTGCGCATACTGGTACTGGAACTATACTTATTAAAAACAAAAGACAGCTACTATCGGTTAAGAAAAAATTTCCTGATCGTCCGGTACGTGTTACCAAATATATTGTCGGATCGATGTTCACTAGCAATAATGTGGTGTGGGGGCAAAAGGTTTTGTCTGGCAATATTAGCTATCAGATTACTGGCCTAAAGCCATTTACTTGTAACCGGTTTGCTACAATTGGTAATGATTGGTCACTGCCAGATAAAATTTTGACCAGCACCCAAAGAAAAGAATATGAAAAAATTGTTCAATTAGTGGGGGGGCGTCTTGTGGAAAGTGGTTGGAAAGGTTTATTTGGGGTTGATGTTATTTTGGAGCAGTCAACCGGTAAACTTTATTTAATTGAAATTAACGCTCGCCAGCCCGCGAGCGCGAGTTTAGAGTCGCAATTGCAAATACTGGTTTCCACAGCACCAGATCTAACTCCATCGACGACTTTTTATACTCATTTGTGCGCCTTATTGGGTGTTCGTTATGTTTCGCAGAAAATTGTTGAAATAAAAACTGGCGCCCAGTTGGTTTCGCGCGTAACAGAACCAAAGATGAGGCGATTATCAGAAAAGAAAAATTTACAAGCAGTAGCGCGTGGTTTTAAGATTTATAATTATAACAATATCAAGCCAGAAGCTGACTTTACGCGTTTTCAAATTAGCGAAAGTTTGATGGCCGGACACAATGAGTTAAATGAACTGGGGGTTTTTCTGCGTGATTTAATACAGTAATTTGATTTTACTATGCTATCTGCCAAAGCCAAAACGGTTCTAAATGATTATTTAAATTTGCCTTTTAAAAATATGGTTGGCGTGCGTTGCCCGTATTTTAATAACGCTCGGACACGTCGGCGCGCTGAACTAAAAGTACTCATTGGCAAAGGTACGCCATCGGAAATTGTGGAAGAAGCCAAAATTATTTCCTTGCAATATCACGCCGGCCTTTTTGATCATAGTGGCAATTGTTGCTTGCACAGCAATCACGATGTTTCTAAGGACGCGCAAGAAATTAGGAAATTTTTAGTTGATAATAATTTGGGTGTGGAGTGTTCCGGATTTGTAACGAATATTTTGCGCGCGCATTTTTGGGAAACCGCTAATATTGATATTGTCAAAAAGTTTTATAAAACACATTCTCCTTTTTTTTTACGCTCAATAATTGCAAAATTAAGACCGGTAGAAAATGTTTCAGTGCGCGTGTGGGCGGACGATCGCAATACTGAAAAATTAAACGATTGGCAGAGCGCGCAAGCAGGTGATGTTATCGTAATTTTAGAAAAAAAATTACCGGCGATACGTAATCACATTATTTTAATTACGGAAAATTCCGGCGGAATTATTAAATACGCACATGCGCGCGCTTGGAATTCCGAAGGGCGCTATGGACACGGCGTGGTCGAAGGGGTAATTAAAATTATTGCGCCCGAAAAGGGGATTGTAGAGCAGGAGTGGGCTGAATTAGGGCAAACTGGCGGAAAAAATGAAACTTGGGCCGAAGCCAAGACGGCACGGGTGGTGGAAATCAGACGAGTGCAATTCAAAATGTAAATATCAAAAATCAAAATTTTTTATTTTACATTGTCATTTTCCATTTTGATTTTTAAATTTTGATTTTGTTATGTATTTATTATATTTTATTCTGGTATTGTTTTTTGGTATTCCCGCCTTTGTCTTCGTCCTATCCGTCTTCATCGGCATCCCGTGCATGCCCACGCATAAAAAACAAACCGAAACCATGATGGATATCGCCGGAATATCAACCGGCAAAAAAGTGGTGGATTTAGGTTCGGGACATGGTCGGTTAGTTTTGGCGGCGGCTAGTCGTGGCGCGCAGGTGGTTGGGTATGAGCTCAATCCGTTTTTAGTTCTTTTGAGTAGAATTTTAATCAGACGAGCCGGCTTGCAAGGTCGGGCCAAAATCTACTGGCGCTCTTTTTATAAAGCTGATGTCGCCCACGCCGATATTGTGACCTGTTTTTTATTTATCAAACCAATGCTGAGATTACGTGATACCGTTTTTAAGCAGTTAAAACCAGGTACAACAATCGCGGCTTATGTTTTTCATATTCCCGGTTGGGAGCCGATTTTAAAAAAAGAAGGGATTTGGGTGTATAAAGTGTAGCTGTGGTTTTTTGAGTTATCCACACTCGTTATTTGACAAAATATTTATTATTATTTATACTAAGTACTGACGTAACAGTACAGCATTACATATGACTCCAGAAATTTCTTTAACCGAAAAACAGTTGGCACAATTGCTTTTGGCGCCCAAATCGGAGAAAGTTATGATGACGCTTATGCGAGCCCTGTTTACGCCGGCCGAACGGGAGCAATTGGCCTTGCGCTGGCAGATTGTAAAATTGTTGAACAGTGGGCTAACTCAGCGTGCGGTAGCTAAAAAATTAAAAATTAGTATTATGAAAGTCAGCCGCGGGGCGCGTGAGCTGTACGATCCTAAAGGTGGTTTTAATCAAATTCTTAAAAAGATCAAAAAATAATATGGTACATAACCAAAAGACAAACTTAACTTGGTGGTCTCAAATGTCTCCTTAAAGCAAGACCGTTTTTTGGTTTTAATACCGCCGCGGGCTTGCCTGGCGGTTTTTTTATTAGTTTAATATGAATTTACCTAAATTTAATATCAACAAAAAAGCAAAATATTTGACATTGGCGATCGGTGCCTCGGTTTTTGATTTGTTTAAAAAAATTAGTCAGAAGTATCAGGTTTGCTATTTCGCCGAATCTTTGGGTGAAAGCAGGCCACTTTCCCGTTATTCTTTTATTGGTTTTGATCCAGAACATTTTTTGCGGGCGCGTGGTAAAGATTTATTTATTGATGATGTAAAATACGCGGTTCCCAATCCCTATTATGCCTTGCGTTCTTTAATTCCGCAAGATTGCATCGGGCGCCGTTATGCCGGCGGATTGTTTGGCTATTTGAGTTATGAAGCAGTCAATTATTTAGAGCCAATTTTAAAAATTAAAACTCATCCGCTGTTCCCCGAATTTCAATTTGGACTTTATACCGACGGTTTAATTTATGATAATTTGACCGCGGAATTAATTTATTTTTATTACAACACCAATCGTTCCGAAATTATCCGGGCGATTTTAGATAGTCCATCAGAAGAGGTAGCGTTGCCCCAAGTGCGTTTTCGCGGCGATAATGTGAGCGAGCCCGAGCATAAAATTTTGGTGGAAAATGTTAAAAAAGAAATCATTGCCGGGAATATTTTTCAATGTGAAGTCGGGATAAAAAGCGAATATAAAATTACCGGCGATCCGATTGCGATTTACGAAAGTTTGCGGGTAATCAATCCATCGCCTTATATGTTTTATTTGCGTCATCAGGATATTATGATTTTAGGCGCCAGTCCCGAGCTGCTCGTAAAAGTGGAGCAAGGCGACGTGGAAACAAGACCCTTAGCCGGTACGATCGCGCGTGGTGCCACACCGGCCGAAAATGCTATTAATTCACGCAAATTGTTACATGACCCGAAAGAAATTGCCGAGCACACAATGCTCGTGGATATGCACCGCAATGATATTGGGCGCGTGGCGGATTTTGGTAGCGTGAAAGTGACCAACCTGATGGACGTTAAAAAATTTAGCCATGTCCAACATATTGAAAGTGCTATTCGTGGCAATTTACGCCCCAGTTGCGATATGTTTGACGCCTTGGCCGCGCTTTTGCCGGGCGGAGTGTTATCCGGTTCGCCAAAAATTGAATCTATGAAAATTATTGATCGCCAAGAAAAGGAAGCGCGCGGGCCTTATGGTGGCGCGGTCGGGGCGTTTAATTTTAATGGCGATTGCACCTTTACCATTCCCATTCGTTCTCTTTATATCAAAGGCGATTATGCTTTTTCCCAGACATCCAGCGGAATTGTTTATGATTCCGTGCCAGAAAAAGAATATTTGGAGGTGCAAAATAAAGCGCGCGCGATGCGGACGGCTTTAACCCCATTTTTAATATGAAAATATTAATTATTGATAATTACGATTCGTTTGTTTTTAACCTGTATCAAGCATTGGGAGATTTGTTGCGCCGGAGTGATGAGGTGGCGGATATAAAAGTCGCGCGTAATAATGAAATTAGTTTAGAGCAGATTAAACAAGAACAATTTGATCGAATCGTAATTTCCCCCGGTCCGGGCAATCCCAGTGCTGAAAAATATTTTGGCGTGTGCGCGGAAGTTATTAAAGAGTGTGGGCCAATAACGCCACTACTTGGAGTATGTCTGGGGATGCAAGGAATTGGTTATGTGTTTGGTGGAAAAATCATTATGGCTGACAAACCTTTGCACGGCAAAACGAGTATTTTAACTCATGATGGCGAAGGATTATTTAAAAATTTACCGTCGGATTTAGCTGTGATGCGCTATCATTCTTTACTGGTTGAAGAAAAAAGTTTGCCGCCGGAACTAGAAATTACCGCTTTTACAATGGATGAAAATGGCCGAAAAGAAATTATGGCCTTACGTCATAAAAAATTTCCGATTGTGGGTGTGCAATTTCATCCGGAATCTTTTGCCACCGAAGGCGGAAGTAAAATATTGGAAAATTTTTTAGATTTTAAATTTTAAAAATATATGCAACAATATTTAAAAAAATTATTGCGCCATGAAGATTTGTCGGCCGTAGAGACCGAGCAAATTGCTTTGGCACTCGTGCGCGGCGAATTGTCGCCGGTTTTGGCATCGGCCACTTTAACAGCACTGGCGATGAAAGGTGAGACCGTCGAAGAAATTGTCGCTCTGGTGAAAGTTTTGCGCACGGCGATGATAAAAGTTGAAATTAGCAAAGACGCCATTGACACTTGTGGCACGGGCGGGGACGGCAGTTCTACTTTAAACGCTTCCACTTTAAGCGCGTTTGTGGCCGCCGTAGCCGGTGTGCCGATTGCCAAACACGGTAATCGCGCTATTAGTTCCAAATGTGGCAGTTTTGATTTGCTTGAAAAATTTGGAATTAATTTTAATTTAAATAGCGAACAAGCGCAAGATTGTTTTAATAAAACCGATTTGGTATTTTTATTTGCCCCGAATTTTCATCCGGCTTTTAAACATATTATGCCGATTCGCAAGGAACTAGGCGTACGCACTATTTTTAATTTTTTAGGCCCACTTTTAAATCCAGCGGGAGTAAAAAAACAGGTGATCGGGGTGTCGTCGGGAGATTTGGCTAAAAAATTGGGCGAGGCGCTCTTGGCTTTGGGTTCAGAACATATTTTAATTGTTAGTAGCCAGGATGGTTTAGATGAAGTCAGTGTGGCGGCACCGACCACTGTTTACGAATTTATCGCCGGACAAGAAATTAAGAAATTTGAGATTGAGCCCGGCCAAAAATTTTCTTTAGCAGAAATCAAAGGCGGACAGCCGGCCGAAAATTTTACGCGTTCATGCGCTATACTGGAAGGTCGCGGCAACTCAGCAGAAAGAGAATTTATCGCGCTTAACGCTGGCCTAAGTTTATATTTGGGTGGTGTTGCCGATTCAATTAATATCGGCATTGAGCGCGCGCGGGAAATTTTATTAACCGACGCGCCGTTGAAAAAAGTTTTACAAATTGCCAAGATTACCAATAGTTTATAATCATATGGATCAAGGCATAATTTTAGTAGGTGGAAACAATGAGTTAGACACTATTGTGTCTGATAAAATTAAAGAATTGGAAGCAACCAAAATGTCGTTGCCGCTCGTGGAAATAAAAAAACAATTCGCCGAAAATAATTCCTCACCGATTCGTGATTTTTATGGCTCATTGCGCCAAGCCAAAACTATGGCGTTAATCGCAGAAATTAAAAAGGCCTCACCTTCGGCCGGCGATATCAATGTGGGTGTGGACATTTTGGCGCAAGCACGCGCTTATGAAATCGGCGGAGCGCGCGCATTGTCGGTTTTAACTGACGCGCATTTTAAAGGCGAATTAAGTTTTTTGCGCCAGATAAAAAATGTGACGACTATCCCAATTCTGCGCAAAGATTTTATTTTTGATCCTTATCAAATTTATGAATCAAAATATTATGGCGCCGATGCTTTGCTTTTGATTGCCTCTATTGTTACTGCCGAGCGTTTGAACGAGTTAGTTGATTTAACTCATGAATTAGGAATGCGCTGTCTCATAGAATCACACAACCGAGAAGATTTGGATAAAGCACTCACGACCAAAGGGGAAATTTTGGGAATTAACGCGCGCGATTTACGCACTTTTGAGGTGGATTTAAAAAATATTACTGATTTGGCGCCTTTGGTTCCAGCTGACCGATTACTCGTGGCTGAATCTGGTATTGAAAGTAGTGCTGATGTGTTGCGTTTAAAAAATGTCGGCGCGAAAGCAATTTTAGTAGGTACCACTTTAATGAAAGCAATCGATCTGCCCGCCAAGATGAAAGAATTAAGTTTAGAATAATATGAGCATTCCCAAAATAAAAATTTGCGGTTTGACATCTTTAAGTGACGCGCTTACGGCCGCGCGTTCGGGCGCTGACTATTTAGGTTTCATTATTAATTTTCCCAAAAGTCCGCGCCACATGTCGCCAGAAGCGGTAAGAAAAATAATTGGCGCGATTAAACCAAATTTTCCAAAAATTAAATTTGTGGGCGTACTTGTTAATCAAGATTTATCCGTGGCTGAAAATTTAGTGTCTGAAATTGGTTTGAATGTTATTCAATTACACGGTTCAGAAACGCCAGATTATTGCGCGACTTTGCGTAAAAAAGTAGAGGTATGGAAAGCGCTAGTGATAAAATCTCCGGAAGATTTGAAAAATTTGGCAGATTATCAAGCAACGGCGGATAAAATTTTATTTGATGCCGGTAAGGGGATCGGTCAAGAAATTGATTTGACGTTATTAAAAAATATTGCGGTTGATATTTTGGCTGGCGGACTCGGCACCTACAATGTTGCTCGGGCAATTCAAATTGTCCATCCGCAAATAGTTGATTTTAACAGCGCGCTGGAATCCGCTCCCGGAAAAAAAGACGTGGACAAAATTCGCGCGGCTGTAGCGGCGGTTGGAATTATTAATCAATAATAATTATCTCACGGCCATAATTATATATAGCATATATGAAAAATTTTTTCTCACCCAATCAATACGACGCTGACCAACTCGGCTATTTTGGTCAATTTGGAGGCAGTTTTGTGCCAGAATTATTAGTGCCCGTTTTAGAAGAATTAACTAAAGCGTACGAAGAGGCAAAAAACGATCCGAGTTTTATCGCGGAATTGGAAAATTTGTATAAAAATTATTCCGGTCGTCCGACGCCGTTATATTTTGCTGAGAACCTCACGCGACAACTCGGTGGCGCTAAAATTTATTTTAAAAACGAAGGGCTAAATCATACGGGCGCGCATAAAATCAATCACTGTTTGGGTCAAGCGCTCCTGGCCAAACGGATGGGTAAAAAACGTTTAATTGCCGAAACCGGCGCCGGCCAACATGGGCTCGCCACGGCCACGGTAGCGGCCAGATTTGGCCTGGAATGCGTGGTATATATGGGCGCGGTAGATGTTGAGCGTCAACGCCCGAATGTCTTTTGGATGGAACAGTTAGGGGCAAAAGTGGTTGCAGTTGAGCACGGCACGAAACGTTTGAAAGACGCGGTTACCGCCGCGTTGCAAGATTTGATTGCCAACCCCAATGATACTTATTATCTTTTGGGTTCGGCTTTGGGTCCACATCCATATCCGTCGATGGTGCGCGATTTTCAAAATATTGTTGGCCGAGAGGTGCGCGCGCAACACCATGAAATGGAAAATAAATTACCCGATTATTTAGTAGCGTGTGTTGGTGGCGGTAGCAACGCCATTGGTTTATTCAATGATTTTTTGAACGAGCCAGATGTTAAAATGATTGCCGTGGAAGCGGGTGGGCGGGGAGTAGAAAAAATTGGCGATCACGCCGCGCGTTTGCAGGGTCAAGGGAAGTTAGGTGTGGTAGAAGGGTATAAATCATATTTTTTAACTGATGATGACGGTCAAGTGCAACCGACGCACAGTATTTCAGCCGGTCTAGATTACGCCGGTATTGGTCCGGAGCACGCGCGTTTGTTTGAAACCGGACGCGTGCATTATACTTACGCCACCGACGATAAAGTGTTAGCAGCGTTTAAAACTTTGGCACGCACCGAAGGAATATTCGCGGCTTTGGAATCTTCTCATGCTGTGGCGGAAGCAATTCGTCTAGCGCCAACTTTGCCAAAAGATAAAACCATTGTGGTTAATTTGTCCGGACGCGGCGATAAGGATATTTTTATCGTGGCCGAAGCCGTGGGTGATGTTAAGTGGAAAGAATATTTAAAAACCAAGTCCGGATAGCCTGACATAATTAATTTTCGCTAGCGAGGACCGCTTGCGTAGACGCACCGGCGAGTTCCCTCTGGGAGCGTGGCGCCGGGGCTGAGTAAGACCCACAGTCAGAAAATTAATTATGTCGCGCCTATTACCATTTCATAACTTAATTATATGAATCAAATAGAATTACAATGTCAAAAAATTAAACAAGAAAAAAGATTGGGAATAATGAGCCATGTCGTGGTTGGTTATCCAAATTTGGAAGAGACGCAAAAAATTGTCTTGATGATGGCGCGCTTTGGCGTGGATTTTATTGAACTCCAAATTCCTTTTTCCGATCCGGTGGGAGACGGGCCGGTTATTCGTGATGCCAACACAGTCGCGCTCGCGCAAGGCGTAAAAGTTAAAGACGCGTTTGAGTTGGTAAAAAAATTAAAACAAACTGATAAAATTCAAACGCCACTTTTTTTCATGACCTATTTTAATATTCCTTTTTCTTATGGTTTGGAAAAATTTTGTGCTGACAGTGCGGCAATCGGGATTAGCGGACTCATTATTCCGGATTATAATTTAGACATGGAAAGCCGTGAACATTTTGATGAACTGTGCCGCAAACATAATTTAATTTTACAGCGTTTCGCCGGTTTGGATAGCGAAGCCAATCGTTTGGTAGCCCAAGCCAAAGACGCTGGTGGTTTTATTTATTGTTTTTCACGGCGCGGTATTACTGGCGTTCGTCCCGATTTAGATCCAAATTTAGATGATTATTTGGGTAAATTAAAAAATATATTTAAACAACCGCTCGCGGTCGGTTTTGGGATTTCTAGTGGTGAACAGATACAAGCGCTAAAAGGCCGAGCTGATATTGCCATTGTTGGCAGTGCCTTTTTAAAATCATATAATGAAGGTGGTTTAAGCGGGGTGGAAGATAAGTTAAAAGAATTGGTAAGCGCGCGTGATCAATCTTAATTAGTATTTAAATATATATTTAAATCATGATATTTACCGATTGATAAAAATTTGTTATGATATAGATGTGATCCGCTGTCATTGTGAGAGAGTAGTGCGACTAAAACAATCCCAATATAATAAAAATTTTTATGAAGATGAAGGAGGTGCCAAAAGTTGACCGCCCCCGTGAAAAATTAGCAAAATACGGCCCGGGCAAACTTTCCAATTCCGAATTATTGGCCATTTTACTGCGCACTGGCGCGAAAGGTATAAATGTAGTGGAACTGTCCAACAAAATTTTGAAAAAATTCAGTGGTCAAGGTTTAAATAGCGCTGGTTACAAAGAGCTGAAAAACACTTTTGGCTTAGGCCCGGCCAAGGCCTGTGAAATTATTGCTTGTTTTGAATTGGGACGGCGTTTGTTGCAAAATAAGAAATCTGTTTTGATATTATCGCCCCAAGATGTTTGGGACGAACTCAAAGATATCCGCGACCACAAAAAAGAACATTTTGTGGTTTTTTATTTAGACACGCGCAATCAAGAAATTCAACGCGAAATTATTTCCGTCGGCACACTCAACGCCAATTTGGTGCATCCGCGCGAAGTATTTGAACCGGCCATTGGCCATCACGCCGCGCAAATAATCGTCGCCCACAACCACCCTTCCGGCAATACCGAACCTTCGCCCGAAGATATCGCCGTTACCAAACGCCTAAAACAAGCGGGGGAGTTGTTGGGCGTGGAATTGTTGGATCATATAATTATCACGCGCGAAAAATTTGCCAGTTTAAAAGAATTGGGGCAGATGTAGTAATCTCACTGTTGTCATCCCGACGAAAGTCGGGATCTCTGTCCACTTGACAAAACTACATATGTACGTTATTATGTACATATATCAATAAACCCTATGAACCCCAAAACTACCATCTCCATCACCGAAGCCCGCAAGCGGATTTTTGATTTAGCCGACGAAGTCCAACGCCCGGGCAATCATTATACTTTTACCGAAAATGGCAAACCAAAAGTCGTGTTTATGAGCGTAGATGAGTTTGAATCTTGGAAAGAAACTTTAGAGGTCAGCCGTATTTTTCCGGATTTAGATAAGGATATCAAAGCCACCGACCGCGCCGTAAAATCGGGAGCATACAAAAAATGGCCGACTTTGGTCGATGTAATGTCTGATTATGGTTTTGCGGTAGCTGATAAAAGTAAAAAGAAATATGAAGTGGGAAGTAAGGTTAGAAAACAAAGCAAAAAAAGATCTTGATAGGATACCCGAAGATTTCAAGATCCGCATTCTCGCATCTCTGCCGGCTTTGGCAGAGAATCCTTTTATTGGCAAGAAACTGAAGGGTGAATATAATGGTTGTTATAGTTTCCGCGTTTGGCCATACAGAATAATCTATCGGGTATATAAAAATTTAGTTTTACTGGTTATTATCCGTATTGGCCACCGGCAGGGAATATATTAGGCAAAACCGCTGTAATTGGCGGTTTTTTTGTTTTGACAGTCGGCTTGAAAAGTGGTAAAATTAGAGATATTAAACTGTGCAGTGTTTAAGGTTTTTTTTAAATGTATTTTTTATGCCAAAAAGTATTAAAAAAGTAGCAATGACATCGGAAGATATCCCGGAAGAAAAGATGGTAGAACTCAAACAAATTTTTCCATCGGCTTTTGCAGAAGGAAAAATTAATTGGGAGAAGTTAAAATTAACTCTTGGTGCGGAAATTGATGAAAAAGTAGAGAAGTATGGATTGTCTTGGGCAGGTAAGGCCAACGCGTTTAAGGCAATTCGCGTCCCGGCGACAGGAACGCTGATTCCGCAAGAAAAAGAAAGTGTAGATTGGGATAAAACCGAAAATGTATTTATTGAAGGGGATAATTTGGAAGTGTTAAAGTTATTGCAAAAGCATTATCGTGAACAGATAAAAATGATTTATATCGATCCGCCTTACAACACAGGCAAGGATTTTATTTATAAAGATAATTTTACCGAAAATACCTCGGATTATTATGAGCGTACTGGGCAGAGCAAAGACGGGGTAAAACTTACCAGTAATTTAGAATCAAACGGTCGTTATCATAGCGATTGGCTTACGATGATGTATCCGCGTTTGTTTTTGGCGCGCAATTTACTCCGTGAGGATGGGGTTATTTTTGTTTCAATCGATGATAATGAAGTGGCAAATTTACGATTGATAATGGATGAAATTTTTGGGGAGGAGAATTTCGTGGCACAGATAGTAATTGATGGTACTCCCAAAAATGATCCCTATGTTGTATCAACTTCCCACGAATATTGTATAGTATACGTAAAAAATCTTGATGCAGCTAAGCTCGCTGGATACGGGTTGACTAATCCGCATTATTCTGCGATTCAAGAAATTTGGGTTGGTAATCAGCCTGATTATAAGAAAGTTGAATCTAAATTAAAAGAGTATTTTTTAATAAATAATTTAAAAAGTGACAATTTATCAAATTATAAATTTGCAGATGAAGATGGCGTTTATAGAATTGGACCAATCGACGATCCGCAGAATAGTGGCCCAAAAGATGTTAGGCTAAATCCATTGACTGGTAAACCGTGCAAGATTCCAAACAGGGGCTGGAGTTGCACGATCGATACGTGGAGTGAATGGATCGAAGATAACTTGATTCAGTTTCCACATGATGATATGGTTGCGCCATCCAAGAAAACATATATTTATTCTGATCGCACGGATGTTCTAAGATCGTATAACAAAGTTCAGACCCGAAAAGACACGGATCACTTAAAAAGACTTTTTGGAACACCAATAACTCCGTTTTCAAATCCAAAACCGCGAAGCGTAATTTATGATTTCGTAAAAAATTGTAACGACAAAAATTTGACTGTGTTAGATTTTTTTGCTGGATCAGGGACAGTCGGCGAAGCCGTTTTTCAAATTAATGCCCAAGATGATGGTAAAAGAAATTTTATCTGCGTACAGTTACCGGAAATGATTAAGATTGAAGGAGGAATGTCAAATAAAGAAAAAAAAGTAGCGAAAGCGGCGATTGATTTTCTTACTTCTATTAATAAGCCTTTAAATGTTGCGGAGATATCTCGTGAACGGATTAGACGGGCTGGCGAACAATTCAGCAAAGGTGATATCGGTTTTAAGTCCTACGAATTGTCAAAATCAAATTATCGCCAGTGGAACACAATAACCGATAAAGACGATGAGCAAAAACTTAAAACACAAATGCAGTTATTTTTGGAAAAGCCGTTGGTGGATGGCTACGACGAAGAGTCGGTGGTGTATGAAGTGTTAGTTAAAGAAGGATTTAGTTTAAATTCTCAAGTATCACAATCGGTTATCCCAGGTAAATTGGGAATTAAGGTTTGGCAAATTATTGATGGCGAAAGACGCATGTTTGTAACATTCGCCAAAAAACTAACACAGGAGCAAGCGGGTTCTTTGGGATTAGTTGAAAAGGATATTTTTGTTTGTTTGGATTCGGCGTTAGATGATACCACTAAAGTTAATTTAGTAAGGAATTTTAATTTAAGGGTTATATGATTGCCAGTGTAATATGAATAAGAGCGACTTTTTAAAACTATGTCAAGAATTTGAAAGAGAAAATTTGGAATTTAAATCTGCCATCAATGATTTTTCAATTTTTGGCGGGAAAGAAAAAGAAAAAAGATGTCTTTTTGGTTATTGCGTGGCTATTGGTAATTGTGGCGGTGGAAAAATAATATTTGGGGTTTCAAATAATAAAGAGATTGTCGGCACAAATGCATTTTCAAATCTTGCTGATATTAGATCGCAAATATATTCTCAACTTAAAGCAAAGATTGATATTCAGGAGCTTAATATAGAAGGCAAGCGTGTTTTGGTTGTCTCGATTCCAGATCGACAGAAGGGGCAATTGTTTAATTTTTTTGGTAAATATTTAACAAGAGTTGGAGAAGAACTGGTTGAAATGAAAGAGAGCGAAATCAAAACAATTCTGAATGAGACGCAGGATGATTATTCTGCCAAGTTTTTGAATTTGGGTATGGAAGTTTTAGACGAAAACGCACTGTCGAAGCTGAAAGAAATGTATAAGGATAAAAATCGCAATAATGTTGTTCAAAATTTACCAATGAAGCAGTTTTTGACCGATCTGGGGTTATTAAAGGGTAATAAAATAAACAATGCAGCACTTTTGCTCTTGGGAAAAGAAGTGTATTTGAGGGATGTAATACCAAATGCTGAAATAATTTTTGAGTACAGGAATAATCCAGGAGACATTAAGTACGCAGATCGTCTGAATCTAAGAAAACCTATGATTTTTTCTTTGGACGAATTATGGAAAAAAATTAATGATCGTAATTATGTTATACAATTACGGGAAGGATTGTTTCGTAGAGATATTAATGCCTATAATGAAGAAGCGGTCAGAGAGGCGATATTAAACGCCGTTGTGCATCGTGACTATGAATTGCCATCTTCTGTGTTTATTTTACAAGATAATGCTCAAGTAACATTTAAAAATCCTGGTGGTTTTTTATCGGGAATTACACCGCAGAATATATATAAGAAGACTGCATGGCGAAACAGACGGCTGGCTGAAACTTTTGAGAAAATAGGTCTAGTGGAACGGTCTGGTCAGGGTGCGGATCTAATATTTGAAAGTAGTATCAAAGAAGGCAAGGGAATTCCAAATTATTTTAATTCTTCCGATGCCGAGGTTATTTTGCAGATATCCGCTATTGTAAAAGACGCTGAGTTTGTCTCTTATCTGGATCAAATCACAGCTAAACGCGGAATTATTTTAACTGTAGATGATTTAATAATGTTAGAAACAATAAAGGATCAAGATGTTGGTGTAACTAATGTGAGGCGTAATGATGTAGAAAAATTTATCGACGTCGGTGTGGTAACGAGTATTGGTCGTGGAAGAGGGACAAAATATTTTTTAGCTAAACAATATTATAAAGACCATAATTTGCTTGGTAAATATACAAAAATTACTGGTTTAAGTAGGGAGAAGTATAAAGAGATGATTCTTAAACACATTACTGAAAATAATAGCGGATCTATAATGGAATTCAGTCAGGCTTTTCCAGAACTATCTTCCAAGGATGTTACTAATATACTTCAGGAAATAAGAAGAAGCGGACGAATTAAATTTACTGGGAATAAACGAAGCGGTCGTTGGTTATTAGATAATAACTAGATAATGTCCGAAGGAATACCTATTTTTTTCTGCTTAAAATATGATGTTTCTGCGAGTTTATTAGATAATAACTAGGTAATAAAACTAAAAAATAGATGAAATTTAAATTTTCCAAAAACCTAGATTACCAAAGAGAAGCGATCGACGCGGTCGTCGGGATTTTTGATACTGGAAAAAATATTGTGCAGGCAGAACGGCCTTTTGTTTTACGTGATTCCGCCAGTCCTATAATTTCTAATGAATTAGAAATTAATAATGAGAGAATTAGAAAAAACGTGTTGGCTATTCAGAAAACAAATAGAATTGAATTGGATCCCCGCACTGGCGGGGATGATAACGTGAGTGACTTCTCTATTGAGATGGAAACCGGAACCGGAAAGACCTATGTATATTTGCGGACGATTTTAGAATTAAATCAAAAATACGGTTTAAAAAAATTTATTATATTGGTGCCGAGTGTGGCTATTCGTGAGGGCGTGCTCAAAACAATTGAGCAAACAAAAGAACATTTTCGAGAATTATATAATGTTGGGTTTGGTTCTTTTGCCTATGATTCATCTAAACTTTCTAAAGTTCGTGAATTTGCCCAATCGTTGGATATACAGATAATGATAATGACTATCCAGTCGTTTAACAGTGATGACCGTGTAATGCGTCAAACACCAGATAGATTCAACGGTGAAAGCCCGATTGGTCTGGTGGCGGCAACTAAGCCCGTGATAATAATGGACGAACCGCAAAATATGGCTTCAGATCTTTCACAAGCCGCAATTGCCGACTTAAAACCATTGTTTAAATTGCGCTATAGTGCTACCCATAAAGAGATTATTAATCTTGTTTATCGGTTAACTCCGGTAGAAGCGTATAAGAGAGGTCTTGTAAAAAAGATAGCAGTTTTTGGGGTACAGGCCGATGATGCTAGCGCTTTTAATTTTAAGGTTCTAAATATAGAAACAAAAAAAGGGGAGTATCCAAAAGCGAAGGTGCTGGTAGAAGTTAAAAATGCCGACGGGAAATTTGCGGTTAAAGAAGTGGTATTTAAAGCGGGTGATGAATTAGAAAAGAAAACCAAGAATCCTAAATATGTTGGTCTGGAAGTGCGCGATGTTAACGCTTCGCGTAATCGCGTAGAGTTATCCGATGGTAAATTTTATATATTAGAAGCGGAAAGCGAAAATAAAGAAGCAATTTTTAGAACACAAATTCACGAAACCATTAAAGCACATTTTGATAAACAGGAAGAGCTGGGTGAGGAAATAAAAGTTCTATCCTTATTCTTTATTGACAGAGTGCATAATTATGTTGCAAATGATGGGATGATCCGTACTATTTTTATTGAAGAATTTGAAAAATTGAAGAAAAATTACGATAAAT
This sequence comes from Candidatus Magasanikbacteria bacterium RIFOXYD2_FULL_41_14, assembly GCA_001784475.1. Taxonomy (GTDB): domain Bacteria; phylum Patescibacteriota; class Patescibacteriia; order Magasanikbacterales; family GWA2-37-8; genus XYD2-FULL-41-14. Next base: position 7,325 of record MFRE01000012.1, on the reverse strand, counting down.
TTAAAAAAGTAGATGTTGGTGCGGTACATAAAGGATACTTTGCTAATAAAAAAGAAAAAGGGGAAATAGTATACCAAGACACGAAAGGTGATTCTAAAATTGACAAAGACGCTTATGATTTAATTATGAAAGACAAAGAACGATTACTATCATTTAGTGAACCGGTATCTTTTATTTTTTCTCATTCAGCCCTGAAAGAAGGTTGGGATAATCCTAATATATTTCAAATTTGCACACTTAAAGAAACGCATTCACTCATGAAAAAACGTCAGGAAATTGGTCGTGGGCTTCGTCTGGCGCTTAATGTTGACGGAGACCGTGTTTATGATTCACGAATTAACGTATTGACTGTCGTGGCAAACGAAAGCTATCAGCGGTATGTTGGCCAATTGCAAGCGGAATTTATAGAGGCAGGTTATACTCAAACTCTTGACACAACTGATGCCAAAGAAAAAAAAGTATTAGTTAAAACCACTAAACATCTTGAATCAGCCGATTTTAAAGAATTGTGGAAACGGATTAGTAAAAAAACAAAATATAATTTGGAAGTTTCTACTAATAAGCTTATCAAAGAGGCAGTTTCAAAAATTAACGAATTGGATATTCGTAATCCCATGGTGACCGTGGAACGTGGGCAAATATTTTTTGATGAGAAAAATCGAATGCAAATATCGCGTGAACCCGGCGCTGCGGGTATGCGCATAAATAAGAATGTAGTAGTTGAAAATATTGTTGGGCGGGTGGCTAGAGAAACAGGGGTAACGCAAAAAACAGTATTTGCCATGTTGTCAGAATTAGAAAATTTGGAAATATTATTTAAAAATCCGGAAGAATATGTTAGAAGTATTATTTTAATTACCGAATCGTGTCTTAATAATCTGCTTATCAACGAGGGTCTGAAATATATTCCTACCGGCGATACGTGGGAAATGAGCTTGTTTGAACCGTTTGAAGCATTGTCGAGCAGAAGTATTCCAAGCAGGTTGTCTGTTTTTGACAGGGTGCTCTTTGATAGTGATGGAGAGCGAAAGTTTGCCGAAGCATTAGAAGGTAGCCGTTATGTAAAAGTGTATACTAAATTGCCAAGAGATTTTCGAATTGATACGCCGCTTGGAGATTATATCCCGGATTGGGCAATTGTGTGGCAAGAAAATGGGAAGGAAAAATTGTATTTTGTGAGAGAAACAAAATTTGGTTATAAAAATACTGAACAAGAGCTGTCTTTAAATGAATTACAAAAAATAATTTGTGGAAAAAGACATTTTGCTGCAATTGGTGTTGATTTTAAAGTAGTTGAAAAAGAAGATTTGAGCGATTTGATAGGCGGGCGTGGGATTAGATACGTATAATGTGTAGTGCGTGGTATTTGGTTGGGAGTTTTTGTTGATTATTGAGAAATAAATAATTATTTAAATCATTATTTAAATATATATGCCACTAAGAAAACTAGACAAGCAAGAAATTAGAAAAATAATTAAACTAGGGGATAGTTTCTCGGTTACTATTCCAATTGAAATAATGCGCGCGCTCGGTTGGAAAGAAAAACAAAAGGTAACAGTGAAAAAAACGCGCGGCGGGTTTGTGGTGAGGGATTGGAAGAAATAAACTGTAAAGCCATAATCCTAGATCATTTTCCTGACGTAGGGAAAATGATTTACTTTATCCACACAACCCATTTGACAGCAACTTAGCACTATGTTACTATAAATACATATGATTAAAAAACAGGCCTCATATTTCTACTTTTGGAGCAACCTCACCGAGGCCCTGTTTAGTGTATCTGCGTAAATAAGATTACACCAAATTATCAGGAACCTCGGAAGCGAGGTTCTTTTCTTTTTTAGAGCGTTTTATGAAATTAATTGTAAGTACAACTGAAAAATTAAGCGGGCAAGTGCTGGTGCCGGCTTCCAAATCGCATTCTATTCGCGCGCTTTTGTTGGCGCTACTCGCTAATGGACAATCGCAGTTGGAAAATATTTTGGATTGCGCCGATACGGTAGCGACGCGAGCCGTGTGTGAGGCGCTGGGAGCGAAATTATCAGTTACTAACCGGTCAGATGCCAGTGGCGGCGTGGACATTATTGTTGAAAGCACTGGCACGCCGATAGCACCTATTAAAAATAATTTACATACCGATAATTCCGGAATTACCACCCGATTTATTTTACCAATTTTAGGGTTGCGCGCGGATTGTTCCGTTCCGGTAATTTTGGATTGCGGCGCGCAGATGCGTTCCCGTCCGATTAAACCGCTAGTAGATTCCTTACAAAATCTCGGAATCAAAATTAAACAAAATATTTCAACAATTTATCCATTAGAAATACAAGGTGAGCTGATCGGCGGGGACACCATCGTTGACGGCGCCACTTCGCAATTTTTGTCCGCTTTACTTTTGACTTTACCGCTCGTGCCTTTGGATTCAGTTTTAACTGTTAACCGGTTAAACGAGCGTCCGTATGCCGAGATGACCGCCTATTGGTTAAATGAGCAGGGGATAAAGTATAGTTGGGAACGCAAACGAGAACAAGATATTATCAAAATAACCGGTCGGCAAAGTTATCGCCCCTTTCATAAAATTATTCCCGGAGATTTTTCTTCCGCTTCATATTTAATCGCCGCCGGAGTGTTGCGCGGTGGAGAAATAATTTTATCAGGATTAGATTTTAATGACGCGCAGGGTGATAAAAGATTGGTGGAAATTTTAATCGCGATGGGCGCTAATATAACCAGACAGGAAAATAAATTAATTGTTCGGGGCGGAAGTAAATTGCACGGTTTGAAAATTGACTGCAATGATATTCCAGACGTTGTTCCCACTTTAGCGGTAATCGCGACAACGGCAACAGGCAAAACTGAATTAATAAATGTTCCGCAAGCGCGTTTAAAAGAAACCGATCGTCTGCGTTCAATGGCTGAAGGTTTAACAAAAATGGGCGCAAAGATTACCGAATTATCTGATGGGCTCATAATCGAACCAAGCAACTTGCAGGGCGCGTCTGTCAACGGCTATGGCGACCATCGTACTGTGATGGCACTCGCGCTGGCCGGTTGTATCGCTTCTGGTCAAACTGAAATTAGTACTGCTGAGAGCATTAACAAAACTTTTCCCAATTACGTGGCGTTAATGCAACGATTGGGAGCGAAGTGTAACTTAATATAAATATATGTCACATACTTTATTAATCGGTTTCAAAAATGTCGGTAAATCCAGCGTCGCGCGCGAATTGGCAAAAGTTTTAGGTTGCGATTTTGTTGATACCGACCGGGTGTTAGAAGAACATTTTGCCGAGTTGTCAGGCGAAAAATTATCCTGTCGTGAAATTATGCGTTTGGAAGGTGAAGAAAAATTTCGGGCTTTAGAACACGAGGCCTTGCGCGCGACTTTGGCGCGTCCAGAGAGTGTGGTAGTGGCCGTGGGCGGAGGAGCACCTTTGCAAAAGAATAACGAAGAATTATTGCGCGACCATACTATTGTTCACGTTACCGCCCCGAAAGGCGCGGTCTACGAGCGGATTATGATGAACGGCTGGCCGGCTTTTTTTCCGCGCGATGTTGAGCCGTATGTCGCGTTTACCAGAATTTGGGAAGAGCGTTTGCCTCAGTATGAACGTTTAGCACAAATTACCGTTAATAACGGTGAGACATTGAGCAAAGCGGTTGACGAGCTGATTATTAACATGGCTAAAAAAGTTTAATTGTATGCCAATAATTTTACTAATTCACGGACCGAATCTAAATAAACTTGGTGAGCGCGCCGCCGCCCACTACGGCGTTTTAACCTTGGCGGATTTAGAAACCAAAGTTACCGAAGACGCTAAACGTTTTAGTTTGGAAATAAAATCTTTTCAATCTAATCACGAGGGCGCGCTGATTGATTTTATTCAAGCCGAAAGTAAATCGGCGGTTGGGATTATAATTAATCCGGGCGCTTTAACGCATTATAGTTATTCTCTCCACGATGCGCTTGTGGACGCTGGTCTGCCGACAGTAGAAGTTCATCTGTCTGATATTAAGAGTAGAGAAGAATGGCGCCAGATTTCCGTCACCGCGCCGGCGTGCATCGGGCAAATTTCAGGCAAAGGTGTTGCCGGTTATGCTGATGCTTTAAAATTATTAGCCGAAAGATTAGCCGTAGATTAAATTTTATGACTGGCACGACTGAAACAATTAAATTAAACGCCGTTATCGGTTTTCCTTTGGGCCATTCGCTTAGCCCCACTCTTCATAATCATATTTATGAACAGGAAGGAATTGAAGCGCAAATGCGGGCGGTGGCCAATGAAAATATTTTAGAGTTGGTTGCCATGATTCGATTCACTCCGTTTAATTTAGTCGCGGTTACTATTCCGCACAAGCAAACTATTATTCCGTTGTTAGATGAAGTTGATAATGTCGCTCGTGAAATTGGCGCGGTTAACACGGTTATAAATCGCCAGGGAAAATTATTTGGTTATAATACTGATATTGTCGGTATAGAACGCACTCTAAATTCGGCGTTGTTAAAAAATAAAAATGTTCTGCTCGTCGGAGCAGGTGGCGTAGCGCAACCGATTGCTTATTATATTACGAAGTGTGGCGGAAAATTATTGTGTGCCAATCGCGATAAAAAATCAACCCTGTCATTAGTTAAAAAATTTTCCGGACAAGCGGTGGATTTAGATCAATTAGACACTAAAGATATTGATGTAATAATTAATGCCACGCCTTTGGGTATGAAAGGGGATTTAGTTGATTTGTTGCCCGTGCCGGAAAAATTAATCAGCAGTAATCAAGTGGTATTTGATTGCGTTTATAACCCACTCCAAACAAAATTATTACAATTAGCGCGCCTGCGCGGGGCAAAAACTATTTCCGGTTTAGAGATGTTTGTCGCGCAAGGTTTGGCGCAGGAAGAATTGTGGTTGGAACGGGCGTTAACTCCTTATGATTACCGAAGTTATCTGGAAGTTAATTTAATTACTTTGAATTACAAAACACCCCATTTTGTCATCCCGAGCGAGGATTCGCATCCGACGAGGGATCTCCATTATGGCGAAAATTGGCCAACGGGATAGAGATTCCTCACATTGGTTCGGAATGACAAGTGAATTTCATAATTTAAAGTAAATAAAAATTATATGAACATTACTATCATTAAAAAATTACCAATCGCCGAAGAAATTGTTCAGCTGGCACCGCTTTCAGAAAATGGCCACGAACAAGTGGCGCGGGATCGTCAAGAAATTCGCGATATTTTATCGGGCAAAGATAATCGTTTGATTATCATCGTTGGTCCTTGTTCGGCTTGGCCCAAAGATGCAGTGCTAGAATATGCTGTTAAATTAAAAGCATTGTCCGATAAAGTAAAAGATAAAATAAAAATTATCATGCGCACCTACATTCAAAAACCGCGCACCACGCATGGTTGGACTGGACCAGTTAATCAACCGGATCCATTTTCTCCGCCGGATATTGCCGAGGGCATAAAATACTGCCGGAGTTTAATGGTGAAAATTATTGAAATGGGTTTGCCGATTGCGGACGAGGCCTTGTTTACGCATAATGCCAAAGGTTTTATTGAATTATTGTCGTGGGTGGCAATTGGCGCGCGCAGTGTGGAAGATCAGGAACACCGAATTTTTGCTTCAGCCATGCCCTGTCCGGTGGGGATGAAAAATACTACCACTGGCTCAATTGAATTCGCGGTAAATGGCATTATCGCCGCCCAACATCAGCACCATGCGGTTTTTGGCGGTTATCACGTAGAAACCAATGGTAACCCCTACGCACATTTGATTTTACGTGGTAAAATAAGTGGGCCGAATTATGGCGCCGAATATTTGCACGAAGCGCGGGCGTTATTTATCAAACATAAAATTCAAAATCCGGCCGTGTTAATTGACGCGAGTCATGACAATTGTAAAATTAATGGCGTGAAGGATTGCACGATGCAACCGATGGTAATCAAAGAAGTGCTCGCGACCATGAATGTCAATCCGCAACTCAAAGCGTTAGTTAAAGGTTTTATGATAGAAAGTTTTATTAAGGAAGGCAATCAGAAATTAGAAGCGTTAACAGCCGAAACGGTTGACAGGAGTGGGCTGTCTATCACTGATCCGTGCTTGAGTTTTGAGGATGCTAAAAAATTAATTTTAGAAATAGCCAAATAAGCATGAATACAATTATTGTTCACAACTCAACCAAAAGTTACCCAGTCCATATCGGTCAAAATTTGAGTGGCCAAATTCTCATGACTGTTAAAAAATTGACTGCCAAGGGTGGCCAAGTGGTGATAATTACCGATAGCCGGGTAAAAAAATTATTTGGCAAAAAAATCAGCCAAGCGTTAAAATCAGTGCGCCCATTAATTTTAACTTTTGCAGGTGGTGAAAAAAATAAAAATCAAACTACTGTTACTCGTTTGCAAAACGAATTATTGCGTCGCCAGTTAGGGCGTGACACGGTAATTGTGGCCGTGGGCGGGGGAGTGGTCGGCGATTTGGCCGGATTTGTGGCCGCCACCTACTTGCGTGGCGTTCGCTATGTTCAAGTTCCTACCACGTTGCTCGCGATGGT
>MFRE01000012.1:0-760 GCA_001784475.1 Candidatus Magasanikbacteria bacterium RIFOXYD2_FULL_41_14 | reverse complement strand
TCTATTGGTGGTAAAGTCGGCATTGATACGCCTTATGGAAAAAATACTATCGGTTCATTTTATCCACCGCAAGCGGTGATAATGGATTTGGATTTTTTGGTTGGCTTGCCTCGCCCGGAATTAGTTAATGGTTTAATGGAAGCCATCAAGACATTTTTGACCAGTGATAAAAGAAGTTTAAGTTTATTGCCGAAATTAAATTTTGATAATATTAAAACCAGCAGTGCCACTTGGCAACAAATTATTTTTCGTTCCGCGCAAATTAAAGCCGCGATAGTCGCTAAGGACGAAAAAGAAAGTGGTGAGCGTAAAATAATAAATTTTGGCCACACCATTGGTCATGCTATTGAATTGCTTTCTAAATTTAAAATTCCCCACGGTTTGGCCGTTGGTTATGGTATGTTGGCCGAAATGGAAATGGCTCATCTGCTTAAAATTTTAAGTAAAAAAGATTTGGACTTGGCAGTTAAATCATTAAAAATTGGCGGATTAGATATTGTTAATTCGCCTTTTGCTAAATTTAGCGCTAAGGACATTGCCATTGCCACCAAGTATGATAAGAAAAAAGAAGCGGGTGTGCCGTGTTATGTTTTATTAAAAACTATTGGCAAAGTTTTAGTAAAAAATGGGCGTTACGCTCATCCGGTGCCACTAAGCATAATTATCAAAGCTCTTAAAACTATTGGTTGCAAAATATTATAATTTATATCACTAGTGTTGCGTTAAATATCGAATAAATCCAACTGTTTCCCGAATGGGT
>MFRE01000011.1:50438-61751 GCA_001784475.1 Candidatus Magasanikbacteria bacterium RIFOXYD2_FULL_41_14 | reverse complement strand
GTTAACCTCGTATTTTTTTTACAATCTCCAAATCTTTTACTACTTTATCATGCTCGGTCTCCAAATAAAAATTAATATTTTTTAAACGTTTGTCAGTTAATAGTGCTTTAAAACCGGAGAGGCCAATATGGCCGTCGCCAATATGTTCATGGCGGTCTTTTTTTGCGCCCAGTTCTACTTTGGAATCATTACAGTGTGCCATTTTTAATTTGGAGAGGCCGATTATTTTATCAAATTTTTTTAAAGTCGTGTCCACCGCTTCTGGCGTGCGGCAATCATAGCCGGAGGCAAAGGCGTGCTCGGTGTCATAGCAAACGCCAATATCATATTTTTTTAAGCGCGGGTGAAACATAATTTCCGAGATTTCTTCAAAGGTGTCGCCGATAATTTCGCCGGCACCGGCGGCAATTTCAATTAAAAATTGGGTTTCGCCTTTGTATCCTTTTAACATTTCGGCCAAGCCCTGCGCTACTTGCGCCAAACCAACATCGTGGCCTAAATCTTTGTAACTGCCCAAATGGGCCATTAAATATTTCGCGCCGAGCAGTGACGCGCGTTCTAATTCTTGGCGCACGACCGTAATGGATCCGTGGTAAATACGCGGATTGCCCGAAGCGAAATTAATAAAATACGGGGCATGGACGACGCATTCTTTTTGGTTGTAGGCCTTACAAGCATTTTTAAAATCAGTGGCGATGGCGGTGGTTAGGGGCGGGACACTGCCGCCTTGGGGTGAGCGTGTGAACATTTGGAAAACTTCGCAACCTAAATCAGCCGCGTTTTTTGGGGCGTTCGTTAGACCGCCGGCAATGGAGACATGGGCGCCGAAGAGCATATAGTTTTAATTTATTTTACAATTTTTCCCACAAAATTTCAAATATCATTTTAAAAGTGTTGGCTAGAAGTGGGCTCGTAATGATGGTACCGAATATCGGCACTTCCAGTGTAATAAGCGCGATTTTATTGTCCCAAATTAGCAAATCAGTCGGTTGGTCGTGATATTTTTCCGGCAAGAACTTAAAATCATACAGTCCTTTTAATATTTCTTTTCCCATTGGACCACCCACTTCTTTGGAAGCGTTTGTCAATATGTCATATAGCACAATATTTCTTTTTTTGATTTCGTCAAAATAATATTTTAAAAAATGTTTATCTAAAGTAGATAGTTGTCCGGTAGAACCAAGGCCATAAATTTTAGTTGCCTCAAATGAGGCCAGATAAATTTCTTTTACTTGATCAAATCCATTATAAAAAGTTACCCCGGGCTTATTTTTGTTGGTGGTATATAGGGCGCGTAAATCTGGCAACATTCTTTCCAGATCAATTTTTTGCCTTTCCCAATTTAGCATTAAAGCCCCCGGGTCGGCGGCCAAATAGGCTTTGCGTCGGTGGGGTGCTTCCTGCCTGATTAGCCCGCGTTCTTTTAGGGCGCGTAAAATATGATAGGTGTTAGTGCGAGCAATGCCGGTACCCTTGGCGATTTGGGGCGGGGTGGATTGGCCTTCTTGGAGTAAATATAAGTAAATATCCGTCTCGTTGTCATTTAAACCCGCTGTTTTTAATTGATTTTTTAGGTCCATATTAGAATATATGTCAATTTTATTTATACCATATTTTCATTATTTTATCAAGTAAAATTCATTTTGTATACTAAAAAGACATAAAAAATATTGACCAATAATTTTAGTTATTATATTATAACTACTTGCTATCGCGTTAGTATTTTTTGGCTAAATATAGGCATAGATTGGCTTGTTAGTGTTCTTTGCTTGCGGGGGGGGGCATTAGTGATATAATAATTTTATATATTTTTTAAAAATTAAATTTAATGAGTATGAATAATAAAATAATTTCCGTCATTCTTTTAGTAGTAGTTGTTATTTTATCAGTTTTTATTTATCGCTTGAAATTTAAAACAGGCAGTGTCCAGTCGTTGGTTGATTTAGATCGCCCCTTGGTGGTCGGGGTGGTTTCCTGGCCGGGTTATGTTGGTGGCATTATGGCTAATGGCGGTTTTACAGAAAATAGTGATAGTATTTTTACCAAAAAATATGGTTTACCGGTAAAATTTGTTTTGATTGAAGACATTGACGCGCGCGGTAAGGCCTTTGCCAAGGGTGGCCCGGATGGTGTGGATGTGGTATGGTCCACAGTAGATTTTTGGGCGAATGAATTGCCTAATTTTGTAAAAGGCGGCATCAACGGTAAGGCATTTTTACAAGTTGATTGGAGTCGGGGCGGAGACGCGATAGTGGTCAATGATTATATTAAAACCGTTGAAGATTTAAAAGGTAAAAAAATCGCTTTGGTACAATATACCCCTAGCCATTGGTTATTGGAAGATGTTTTACGTCAATCAAGTTTGTTGGAAGCGGATAAAAATAACATACGCAATAAATTAATTTTTACTCAAGATGTACCGTCGGCTCGTTCGGCTTTTGTCGCCGGTCAGGTTGACGCGGTGGTGGTGTGGGAGCCGGATGTTAAACAGGCGCTTAAAAAAATCGGCTCGCATATTTTAATAAGTTCCAAAGAACGGCCGGACATTATTTCTGATGTCATGGTGGCCAAGCAGGAATTTATTGATAAACACCCCAAAGCCATTGAGGCCTTAGTGCGTGGCTGGTTTGATGGTGTGGAGGAGGCGAAGAGTAATCCTGATTTGGCCGCTAAACTTTTGATGGACAATGAACCGATGTTCGCTGATTTGGGGTTAGAAGCAACCAAGGAGAGTTTGTCTTGGGTTTATTGGACTAATTTAGCCGATAATATTTCAATGTTCGGGCTGGATGGATCGGGCGCGCGATTTGGCGAGCTGTATGATAGTGCTGCTAAAGTGTGGTTGGATTTGAAAGCAATAGATAATATTACGCCAGGCGCGTCAGCGGTCAATACCAATATTTTGCGCAGTGTTTATGAGTCCGTTAAAAAATAGATTCTTTGATTCAAAAATTGTTTTAAATTTAACTACCATCGTCACCGTGGTAGTTATTTGGTATTTTGTCGCCCAGGCAAATTTTTTTCCAGCCATTTTTCTCCCCACTCCCAAGGCTACATTTGGTTCACTTTGGGCTTTAATAGTTAGCGGTAAATTTTTTCACGCTTTGCTCATTAGCTCTTTGCGTATTATCGGGGCGACAATTTTGGCGGTGATTATCGGCGCAGTGGTGGGGGTTTTAATGGGAATGTCCAAGAAAATAGAGGCATTGTTAATGCCTATTACCCAACCAATTCGTTATTTGCCAATTACGGCGCTTTTGCCACTTTTTATTTTGTGGTTTGGGATTGGCGAAGCCATGAAAGTGATGTTTTTATTTGTGGGAATAGTTTTTTATTTTATTCCTTTGGTAGCTAACGCTATTCGCACCACTCCTTTGGAATATATTGAAGTGGCGCGCGGACTGGGCGCGACTGAAAATCAGATAATGAAAAAAGTATATTGGCCGCACGCCTTACCACAGATTTTGGATGGTCTCATCGTTATCAATGGTATCGGTTGGACATATGTGATTTTAGCGGAGATAGTAAACGCGCGCAATGGTTTGGGTTATCTCATAAACATCGCCGGTCGCTTGCAGAGAAGTGACGAGGTTTTTGCCGGATTGATTTTGATCGCGCTGGTGGCGGTGGCATCTGACAAGATGTTACGTTTTATCAAGGACAAATATTTTTTTTGGTAAACTGATATGTTTGAAATACAAAATCTTTCTAAATCCTACATAACTTTGGCCAATAAAAAAACAATTTTGGTTTTAGATCAGGTAAATTTTTCCGCCGCTGAAGGGGAGTTTGTTTCAATTATCGGGCCATCCGGTTGCGGTAAAAGTACGATTATCAAACTTTTAGCCGGTTTTGTCACGCCGGATTGCGGGCAAATTTTAGAGAATGGACGTGAAATTTCGGGAATTTCCCGAGATCGAGGGGTGGTATTTCAATACTACCACCTATTTCCGTGGTTATCAGTGGAAGAAAACATTTCTTTTGGTTTGGACTTAATTGATTTGCCGGATGAGAATAAGAAAAAAATAGTGGCGCACTATATTGAGGTAACCGGGTTGAAAGGCTTTGAAAAGGCGTATCCGAAAGAGCTATCCGGAGGGATGAGGCAAAGGGCGGCTCTGGCACGCACTTTTGCCACCAACCCAAAAATTCTTTTATTGGATGAGCCCTTTACCGCGCTGGATGTCCAGACCAAGCGCTTTATGCAGGATTTATTATTGCAGATTTGGGAGCAAGAGAAAAGAACAATTATTTTTGTTACGCACGATGTGGAGGAGGCGGTATTTATGAGCGACAAGGTGGTTGTGCTCACCCAAAGACCGGCACATGTTAATGAAGAAATAAAAATAAACTTACCGCGGCCACGGGATTTGAATGTGGAGTATTCGGAAGAGTTTGTAAAGATTAAAAAACATATTCAAGAAATTATTACCAAAGAATCTTTGGTGTTGTTGAAGCTAGATTTAAATATTTATAAAAATTTGTAATTTTTTGATTTGCTGGCACGAATAAAAATACTCCGACTTTTTGGTCGGAGTATTTTTTTGTTATAATTAAGCATACTTACAGTTTAGAACTTTTCCCAAATTAATTCAAATATCATTTTGAAAGTGTCAGCAAGTAGCGGACTCGTGATAATCGTACCAAACACCGGAACCTCCAATGTAACCAAAGCAATATTGTCGTCCCAAATTAATATATCCGTTGGCTGGTCGCGGTATTTTTCAGGTAATAATTTAAAGTCATACATTCCGCCGATAATTTTTTTTGTTTCCGTTAATGCCCGCTCTTTAGAAGCGCTCGTTAAGATATCAACCAAAGCGATTCCATTGTCGCGTATTTTTTGTTCAAAGTGAATAAAAAAATTACGTTCCAAGTTTGATAATAGATTAGTGGAACCGAACGCAAATATTTTTTTGTCGTTAGTCGCCAGTGATGATAGATAAATTTCTTTCACTTGTTCAAAACCATCAAAGAATAATATGCGAGGTTTATTTTTGTTAGTGGTATATAGGGCACGCAGATCCGGGATCATTTTTTCCAAATCAATTTTTTGTTTTTCCCAATTTAAAATTAAGGCCTGCGGATCAGCCGCTAAATATGCTTTGCGTTTGCGGTGTAATTCTTGTTTGATTAGCCCGTGGTCTTTAAGGGCGCGCAAAACGTTATAGGTGTTTGTTCGGGCGATGCCGGTACCCTGGGCGATTTGTGGTGGGGTAGACTGTCCGTTTTGGAGTAAATACAAATATATATCGATTTCCGAATCGGTGAGGCCGGCGGTCGCTAATTGGGATCTAATATCCATAAATACTGTTGTCAATTAATATTATATCATTATTTTGCTTAATTGTAAAGTAAAATAAGAAAGATTTAATAAATAGACATAAAAAGTATTGACAAATTGTGATATTTGTGTTATAATTACACGTTTTACAGTTAATCCAAGTAAAATATTTAATTTTTAATAATAAGCAAATTATGGTATAATATTATTTGTAAGAATCACCAGCGTTGTTTATATTCCGCTTGGACGTTATATGTTAATTTTGGCAGTGAGGACGCTTGCGTAGGCGCACTGCCGAGCCGCCTCGGGCGGCGTGGCGGCAGGGCTGAGCTCTCCCGCAACAACAAAATTCACATATAACGGACAAGCGACTAAACTATATATAACGCTCTGAGTTTTTACAGATAATTTATTAAACAATATTGAGTAATTCTAATTAACTAAATAAAATATATGAAAAGAAATTTGATGTTGGGAATTTTAGTGGTCGTATTGTTAGTAGGTGGTTATATCGTGGTTAGTAAGAAATCCGGACAAAAAGTCGTTGTAAATCCTAAGGTTAATATTGCAATGGTAACTTTTCCAGGCTATGCGCCATTGTATGTGGCTAAAGAGAAAGGTTTTTTTGATGGTGTAGATGTGGAGCTTACAAGAATTGAGTCTATCGGCGATATTCGCGCGGCCATGAGTAGTGGTGATGTAAATATATATGCGGCGACTTATGATATCTATCAATCAACCAAGGATGTTGCGCCGGTTGGTACAGGCTTCTTGGTGGTTGACGAATCACATGGTGCTGATGGTGTTGCCGTTGCCTCAGATATTAATTCTGTAAAAGATTTACGCGGGAAAAAAGTTGGGGCAGAGCCCGGTTTTCCTCCGTATCTTGTATTACAATATTTATTAGACAAAGAGGGAATGTCGTTGCGCGATTTGAATTTTCAAGATATGCCGACTACTGACGCGGGTAATGCGTTCGCGGCCGGGCAGTTAGTAGCGGCTGGTATTTATGAGCCAGCGCTATCAGCGAGCGTAAAAGCGCGCGCGGGATCAAAAGTATTTGCGTCTAGCGCTGATGTGCCTGGGTTGGTTCAGGATTTACTTTTCGCCAATGAAAAATTGACCAAAGAAAATCCAGAAGTATTAGAAAAAGTTGCCGCTGGTTATTTTAAGGCACTTGATTATATCAATACTAATCATGCGGACGCTTACCAAATTATGGCCGCAGCTTTTGGTGTGACAGTTCCGGAGATGGAAGATTTTAAGACGGGTGTAAGTTGGATTGGAAAAGATGAAAATATTAAGTTGTTTGACAAGAACAGTGACATTAATGCTTATAAAACTTTTGACTTGGTTTGTAGTATTCTCAAAAAGAATAATGACACCAATATTTGTTTAGAAGCAAGTGATAAACTTACCGATGAAATTGTCAAAAACTTCAGGTAACAAATTGCAACAGCTGGGGGAAACAAACCGAAATTATTGGCCGGCAATAGTTTCGGTTTTGTTTTTGATTGGGTTATGGTATTTTTTTACTGAATATACAAATTTCATCAACCCGTTATTTTTGCCATCACCAATAAAAGTTGTTGTGGCAGTAGTTGCTCTTTGGGGCAGTGGTTTAGGGATGGATATTTGTGCCACCATAGCGAGAGTGATGGTGGCTTTTACTATCTCTATTGTTATCGCTTTACCTACTGCGTTGTTAATGTCCGAGTCAAAATTTATTAGAAATTTATTTGCTCCGTATATTGATTTTATTAGATATATCCCAGTGCCGGTTTTAATTCCCCTGACTATTCTATTTTTTGGGATTGGAGAAGAAGCTAAAATTGTTTTGCTTTTTGTTGGAACTTTTTTCCAAGTTGTTCTTTTGTTTGATGGTGATTTAACCAAAGTGCCGAAAGATTATTTTGATTTAGCATATTGTTTAAATTTTTCAACCAGGCAACGACTTAAAATGAAATTACAAGCCGCGATTCCAGAAATGTATGATAATATGCGAATTTCACTTGGGTTGAGCTGGTCTTATGTTGTTATTGTTGAGTTGGTGGCGGCCCAAACCGGGATTGGTCATATGATTAAAGAGGCGCAGAGATTTTCGCTTACTGCCAATGTTTATGTGGGAATTTTACTGATGGGCATGATTGGATTTTTTTCTGATTATTTATTTAGAAAAAGTTATCTTAAATTTTTTCCTTATAAAAAATAAATATGGCAGATGTCGCGGTTAAAAAAATTACTAAAATTTATAATAACCAGACAGTGTTGGAAGACATTTCTTTTGATGTTAAAGATGGTGATATTGTAGCCATACTCGGACCGTCTGGATGTGGTAAGACCACCTTATTAAAATGTATTTTAGGTTTAGAAAATTCGGATAAGGGTGAAATATATATTGATTCCAAAAAACAAACCGATTGGTTAAAAAATAATCGGGTGGCTTATGTCCCACAAAAGTATTCCAATTTTAATCATTTAACAGTAGAGCAAAATATATTAGCGGCGCTAACTAATTCTGGAGACGATAAAAAACAAATAGTTGAAAAAATTTTGAAAAATGTTGGGTTAGATAAGCATAAAGGAGTATACCCGGGTAGTTTGTCGGGAGGAATGCAGCAACGGTTGGCCTTAGCGCGAGCATTGGCTCAAAATTCGGATATTATTGCGTTTGATGAGTCGTTAAATTCATTGGATGTAGAGACGCGCCACCAAATGCAGGAATTAATTTTAGAGTTGTGGGTTGAGGGTAAAAAAACTGTTTTATTCGTTACCCACGATATTGAAGAGGCATTATTTTTATCTAAAAAGATTGTCGTGATGGGATCTAACCCCGGAGCAGTCAGGGAAATTATCACAGTTCCATATTCATATCCGCGTCGATCAACGTTGCGTTTTGATGAAAATTTTCAGAAAATACGTCGGGCGTTGTCTTACATAATCCGTTCAGAAACTATTAAAAGTAAATTATCCGAAGGTGAGTCGGCGCAAAGTAACGCGCTTAAAGTCGGGTTGTATTTTTGGCCGGGAAACAGTCCATTTTTTTATGCGCAAGATAAAGGATTGTTTGACAAATATTTGTTGCCAGTTGAGTTGATTTCTTTTAGTGACAACCGCCAAAAAATTGATTATTGGAAATTAAATAAGATTGACATATTAAATGTAACGGTTGATACCGCATTGCGGTTGATAAAAGAAATTCCGAATACGGAAATTATAGCCGGACTTAATATTTCACATGGTGGAGATGCTTTGATAAGTAATAATGGTATCAAATTTATAAAAGAAATAAAAGGTAAAAAGATTGCTTTAGAAAAAGGGGAAATTAGTGAGTTCTTTTTAAAATATATTTTATATAAAAATGGATTAAAAATTGGTGATGTGATTGTTAGGGATATGAAAGGAGACGAGATTGGCGCGGCATTGATTAATGGTAGCGTGGATGCGGCGGTGTTATGGGAGCCATGGCTTTCCAGGGCGATAGAGTTATCCAGGGCGAATGTTTTGGCGACCAGCAGTAGCTATCCTGTGTTCGCCGATGTGTTAATCGCTAAGAAAGATTATATTGAACAGCATGCGGAAAACATAAAAAAAATAATAAAGATTTGGAAAGAGTCAGTTGGGCTATATCTAAAAGATAACAAAGAATTTACGCATGTCGTGGCGCCACTTGTCGGTTTAAGTAGCCAGGAATTAATTCTACAGCTAGATAAAATAGAATTTTTTGATGGATCAATTAGTAGAATTGATAAAATTAGCAAAGAGATAGAGGGTATCATAAAATGATTAATGGGTATAATATACAAAAACCGCCTGATTTGGCGGTTTTTTCATTAATTTTTTTACACCTCACTGATCACATCGAATCCTTTAAAACTACCGGTCAAAGCCAGGCCGATAATTTTACCAGAGCACAGTCCTTTATTTTTTATTTTTTCTGCTACTACGTTTAGGGTCGCGCCCGATCCAACCGCGTCGTCAATCAGCAGAATATTTTTAAACTGGCGTCTGTCATCCACGAAAATGGTGCGGCGCGCGTTTTCCACGCGATCGGACAATTTAGACAGTGATTTTTGGGGTATGGCAACATCGGTTACGGTTTTTACCAAATTCAACTGTGGCAGATTAAGGTTAAGAAGCAGGGCAAATTCTTTTTGGAACTGAATTTGTCTTGGCACGGTGGGCGGGATAAAACCCAAAGCATCAATTTGTTTTTCCTCTATTAACCGCTCCAAGCGCGCGCGGGTGAGCGTCGTTATCATTTTAATCAACTCCGGATTTTGGGCTTGTTTGGCATATAGAAGCAGAGTGCCCAATTTGGTTTTGCCAAATCTTTCAATGCTGTAAAAATCAAAATAATAAACTTCATCCAAAAAAATTTCCGTGAAAGTATTTTGAAATTTTGTCAGGCCATCAATTAATCCGTCGTGCTTATACTGATTATATTTTTGGAGCGTCGTTTGATATTCACGCGCGGTTTTTTCCAGAGGCAAATTGTTTTGTCGGCAGAATTGCGCGAAACCGGATAGGCCGGGCATAAAATTTCCTGCGGATGAGATAAGCAGGTAGCTGTCGTTGATGAATTGCAGGAGCGGTTGATCGCTTAGAGATTCTCCTGCAACCAAGGTTGGTTCGGCCAGGTGGTAATAAACTTTTGGTGGTCGTCCCGATTTAGCTATTTTTTGGGTTGATAGCAATTTGTTGAGATGTTTGTAAAGGGCCTGGTGACTAATACCAAAAAAACGCTTCATTTCGTTGATGGAAGCCGTGTTTTTTTCTTTCAAATAAGCCATTATTTTGTCACTGGTGGTATGTTCTAGGTTCATAGTTGCAGGTTGCATATCAACTATCATATCACAATATCTGAATTTTGTCAAGTATTTATCCCCGTATTTTAACAAAATCGCTAAAATTAGTGGTTTTTTTGTTAAATTAGGAGTGATTTTTGATAATTTTGGTCTTGACAAACATGTGTGTGTGTTATAATGGGTCGTTGCGATTCCGCAATCAAGCGGACGCATCGTGGCCGTGTGCCACAGGATAAATTTATGCTGCGTCAGATGATAAGTGCGCTGTTTCTTGTTCTTCTCATCTCCTGCGCTGAGCAGCGGCTGGAGCCGGAGGTCGTAGTCTACCAGGGGGAGGATACCCGAGTTTTGTTCGAGGTTGAGGGCCTGAAGTTTGAGGCCGTTGGCTTCCTCAGCTCGGAGTACGTGTCAGAAATGCTCACCCGCGCCGCTATCAAAAATCACGGGGCTGTCGGCGGCGAGTATGGGGCGTTTTTGCGGGAGCACCTCGACCAATTTCCGAAGGAATTCAGGAGGTATGTCCTCGTTACCGGGTGGCGTGACCCCGGCAACCCGCAGTACGTCTCGTGCTTCAGCTGGGACGGGGGCGACCGACAGAGTGGTACCAGCACTGGATTTGGCTCGGCCACCACTGGAGCGACGGCTACCGCATCGTGCGTCGCGTGGAGTGAGTTCGGCCACCCCCAAGCCCCGCAATGGGGCGCCCGACTTCGGTCGGGTTTCACACGGCTTTGGCCAGCCGCAAAATTTCGCAAACATTCTTGCAGTAAGAGGTGTGGGCGGAAAAAATACAAATAAATCGCAAGACCACCCCTACCTCGTCAGGATTAAAAAATTTAATTTTGACGAGGGTGGTTTTGCCTGAAAATAAAAATATTCGCTTTTGGCGAATATTTTTTTGTTGGGACAGAGATCCCGACTTTCACCCCAAGAGTACTTGTCGCTTCGCTCGGGCGCGTCGGGATGACAATTTGGTTTATTTAATTTCTTCCAAAAATTCCAAAGTAGATTTTATAGTAACATTGTCAGATGGCAATAAAATTAAATTTTCACCAAATTCTTTTTTTATTGGCGTCAAAAATTCGTCGGCCCAAGATGGCGTCAACACCTCCACACCGGTAAAATCAATTTCCACTTTTTCGTTTTTGTCTTTGGGCAATATATATGCGCGCGCGCTTAAATAGGCCTCTTTGCCAGCAGGGCGAGAGGATAAATTATTTC
>MFRE01000011.1:23114-50426 GCA_001784475.1 Candidatus Magasanikbacteria bacterium RIFOXYD2_FULL_41_14 | reverse complement strand
GAGGATAAATTATTTCCGAATTTTTTTAATTCAATACGCATATTTTAAAAATTAATTATTGTGAGCGTCCCCGGCACCAGTTTATCGCTTTGTTTAAAATTTGTTTCTATTCCGGAAATCTCGCAGGTCGCGTCGCCGGAATAAAATTTCAAAGATAAATTATTAGCCCTGATATTTTTGGCAACAAATTTCAAACCGTTACCGCGTTGTTCCGGAAATCGTCCGGATAATATTTCAGTAAATGCGATTCGTAACGCGTCGGCATGATTGGCAGTTTGGGGGCGCACCCGTTTAATTGATGACAGCACGCCTTGTCCGCGGTCGGCTAAAATAATTTTTCGTTTTTCCAAGTCAACCAAAAATAATATTCCCATTACATCACGCCAATTTCCTAAATTATGGTCAAAAGAGTTGTTGCCGATTTCTCCGGCAATGGCCGCGACCGTGAAAGCAAGATCCTCGTTGAATTTCTTTTTTAATTCATTTAACAAACGGTCATGCCGCGCTTGAAAAACATCACGCGTTTGACAAAGTAATTCCGGTTTGATGTTGGCGTTATCATCGGTTGTCGCCCAATCTAAAATTTCGTTGCCGATGGTTTTGTCTGGTTCCATATGGTTAGAGTAATAATACAATACTTTCGGCGGTTTGCCAACTTTAGTAATTTGACCACGTGCCATTAATTTTTTTAGTTGTCTAAATAATGCCGGCGCGCTGATTTGGGTATATACAAGTAGTTCTTTGGGGGTTTTGCCGCCACTTTCTTTAAGATAAGCCACGATTTTATTGCCAGTTTCTGTTTTCATAGTTTATGGTATATGGTTTATTATAAACTATATACTATATTTTGTCAAGTATTAAAAAATCCACTATAATTAGCAGATTTTTGTTGGGGGTGATTGATAACCACCCCCTCGCCCCCTCCTCGGGCAGGAGGGGGAAGTGAGCGAGCGTTTTTTTATTTTTTTCCAACCACCTTTTCTTTTAAATATTCCACCACCTTGCGATTTTGCACTGTAACGGCCAGCATATCTAACACCTCCGGGCGTTTTAGTGCGTCTTCTACTTTATCATCACCTTTGTACGCCACACGGATGGCCTCTTTTTCTTTTTCAATTTCACTTGGTTCCACTTTGATGTTGTTGTCTAACGCGACTTGGCGGGAGACCAGCGCGGCTTTGACGCGAGTAATCGCACGCTCTTCAAAGTCCTTGAAAATTTCGTCTTCGGTTTTTTTCAGGTCTTTTAAATATTTTTCCATATCAATGCCGGCGCGCTCTAAGTCGGCTTTTAATTCGTTAAACATTTTATGTTTTTCCGTGCGCATCAATACTTCGGGCAATTCGCCAAAAGTGGCAACTTCAATAATTTTATGTAAAATTTCTTCTTCTAATCTTTGGGTTTCTTTTTTCTCAGCTTCGGCGGTTAAATTTCCGTGTAATAATTTTTTTAATGTTTCCAAATCGGTTTGGCCCAGGCCTTTCGCAAATTCGTCATCAAGTGTTGGGTACTCCAAAGTGTACACATCTTTTACCAACACTTCAAAATCAATGTCTTTACCGGCCAGATGTTTTTGATAATGATCGGCCGGAAATTTCAAAGTGAAATTTTTCTTATCGTCTTTTTTCAAACCGACAATTTGCTCGGCAAAGCCCGGGATATAGTGGGGTTCTGATAAATATACTTGGTGATTGGGCGCTTGTCCGCCTTCGACCGGCACTTTGTCAATAAACATATTCATAGACACGACCGCTTTGTCGGCGGTAGTAGCCACGCCGTCTTTTAACACTTCTTTACCGCGCATTTTTTTCAAATTATCCAAGACATCGTTCAATTGTTTGTCTTCCACCTTTACCTCTTTTTTAGCAATTTTAATGGTGGCAAGATCCGGTAATTTTAGCGAGGGGAAAAGCGCGACCGTGGCTTTGAAAACAAAATCATTGCCCGGCGCCATTTTTTCCAAAGAAATTTCCGGCATGCCGACAGTGATTAATTTTTCGGCCACGACCGCGGTATGGAAATTTTTTTCTACGATTACCTGCACGGCCTCTTCCAAAATTTTTATTTCGCCAATTTGTTGTTTAACAATATCATAAGGCGCTTTGCCCGGGCGAAAGCCGTGAATGGCGGCGCGCTGGGAAATTCTAGTGGCGGCTGTTTCCATGTCTTTTTGGTAATCAGCTACTGCCACGGTAATTATTAATTCTACTTGGGATTTAGGTCGCTGTTTTAAAGTATGTGTCATATGTTTACTTAATATTTTTGGTGAATTATTTTTTGTTTATTAACAGTTGATTGGTGGAATTGATGATTGGTTGATTAGTTTCCTAATTTTCAAATCAACAAATCATCAAGTTTGTGTGGTCAGTTTAGCGGAAAGTTTGGGTCTTGTCAATATTTGCTTATATTTATCTAATTTGGCACAGTTAGTATATCTTTGCGAGATGGGAAGGATATGACGATGGCCATCAAAAATCCCTCTAAGACAGCTCCTCGATGGTTGGGTAAAATAGTTGACATGTGGTATGGTGGCGGGTCAAGTGTGGGCAAGAAGGCGTCTCCACGTCGTTTGCCCTCGCATCGTGCGTTACCCTCAGTGAGGGCTCTGGTGCAGTGCTGGTGGTTTCCCTCGTCTAGTTCAGAGTAATGTCGATTTCCGACGTCACTCTGTCGGGAGCTTTCCATCTTGCGCCCCTTAAGAACAAAATCATTCTGATCGGGGTGGTTTTTTTAATTCTCTATACAAAAAATTATATTAGTGTATTCTTATATATGAAGGAGTTCCCCATGCGACGTGCATTTGGGTGGGCTACGCTTGGCGCGAGCTTGGTTTTTGTTGGTGGTGCAGTTTTGCTTATCACTGGCAGCGGCTGGCTTGCGATTGTTGGTGGGGTGATTGGTATCTTTTTTTTCGTTGGGTTGGCCTCTTGAGCCGGCCGATGAGAGGGTACCGTCAGCTCGCGCGGTTTAACAACAGGGGGCGAAAACATGAGGACCTTCGCCCCTACCCTAAAAAATAAAAAGACACTCGTTTTGAGCGTCTTTTTTGGACAGAGATCCTGAAACACGACGGCCATGCGGCATCGCGTGGAGTTCAGGATGACAATAAATGGGTGAACCACCCCCTCGCCCCTCCTTGAAAAGGAGGGGGAAAATTATTTCATTAACAAACCTACAATCAACAGTGCCACAATATTCGCCACCTTAATCATCGGGTTAATCGCCGGACCAGCCGTGTCTTTGTACGGGTCGCCGACAGTGTCGCCGGTGACAGCTGCTTGATGAGCAAACGATCCTTTGCCACCATGATTACCAACTTCAATATATTTTTTAGCATTATCCCAAGCACCACCACCAGTGGTCATAGAAATTGCCACAAACAAACCGGTGATAATTGTGCCCAAGAGTAAACCACCTAGGGCTTCAACACCTAAGAGCCATCCTACTAAAATTGGAGCTAGCACCGGAATCGCGGCCGGTAAAACCATTTGACCAATGGCGCCTTTCGTCACAATATCTACCGCTTGGCTGTAATCTGGTTTGGCAGTGCGTTCCATAATTCCGGGGATTTCTTTAAATTGGCGACGAACTTCTTCTACAACTTTACCAGCCACTTTACCAACTGATTCCATAAGGAGTGCGCCAAATAAATATGGTAATAAGCCACCGATAAATAATCCAGCTAAAACTCTTGGGTCATTAATTAAAAATTGAACTGTATCTGGTAATTTGTGAGTGAAATCAGCGAACAACACGAGTGAGGCTAAAGCAGCCGAAGCAATTGCATAGCCCTTGGTTACGGCTTTGGTGGTGTTACCAACTGCGTCCAAAGGATCAGTGATAGCACGGACCTCATCGGACAACTCGGCCATCTCGGCGATACCACCGGCATTGTCAGTAATTGGCCCATAAGCGTCAATGGCGACAATAATACCGGTCATTGATAACATGCTCATCGCGGCCACAGCCACACCATAAATTCCGGCGAAGTGATAAGCGCCCAAAATACCAGCGACAATACATAACACCGGCAAAGCAGTTGATTTCATTGAAACTGCAAGACCAGCAATAACATTGGTGCCGTGTCCGGTTTCAGAGGCCTTGGCAATTTGTTTTACTGGGCCGTATTTGGTGGCAGTATAATATTCTGTAATCCACACCATTGCGCCGGTTAAAAGCAAACCAATGATAGCGCTGAAGAAAATATTATTTACAGAATAATCTTGCAAATCGCTCATTAAATATTTTGTGGCTGGATAAAATCCGATCAAAGCCAACACCGCCGACACCGCCAAACCTTTGTAAAGCGCGTTCATCACATTTTGCGTTTTGCCTAAACGAATGGCAAATGTTCCTAAGATAGAAGCGATAATTGAAATACCACCGAGCACCAATGGGTAGATAACCGCTTTTTCATTGCCGACAAATAACAAGCCACCAAGCACCATCGCGGCCACGGCCGTGACAGCGTATGTCTCAAATAAGTCCGCGGCCATACCAGCACAATCACCAACGTTGTCTCCAACATTGTCGGCAATTACGGCGGGGTTGCGCGGATCATCTTCTGGGATACCTTTTTCTACTTTACCAACGAGGTCGGCACCAACATCAGCGGCCTTGGTATAAATACCACCGCCGATACGAGCAAAAATTGAAATTAAACTTCCGCCAAAACCTAAACCAATCAGCGCAGACAAATCATGTGTTAATAAATAAAAACCGGAAACACCTAAAAGTCCTAAACCCACGACAAGTAAACCGGTAATTGAACCACCGCGGACAGCAACGTTCATTGCTTCTTTAAATCCGGTTTTAGCGGCTTCAGCAGTTCGCACATTGGCACGTACGGAAATATTCATGCCGACATAGCCGGCTAAGCCGGATAATACGGCGCCAACCACAAATCCAAAACCAGTCATCCAATCTATTAAGATGCCAATTAGTAGAAATACCACTACCGCCACATAGGCAATAGTTTTATACTGTCGGCCCAAATAGGCCTTGGCGCCGTCTTGAATGGCGCGGGCAATCGCTTTCATACGATCATCGCCGGCTGGTAACTTATTTATCCAATAAACCAAGACACCGCCGTAGATAATGGCGATAAGCGCCGGTAAAAGCGCGAAAAGTGCTACAGTCATACTTGCTTAAGTTAATGATTAGTTTGCCTATTGAAGGCTTATTTAAGAGTTGATTTAGTCAGTATTTTATGATAAAGTGAGTTAATAGTCAACCCCCCTAATCTTTGGGCGGGAAAAATGTTTATGAAAAATAAAATCCTTTGGGGTTTTTTGCAATTTTTAATATCTATTAAGCGGTCGCTTTGGTGGCTTGGGCCGCGTTTTTTTAAAATTTTAGCCAAGATATTTGGTCCGGTTTTTAGATTGGTTGCTTGGGTCCATTATAAATTGGAATATTTTTGGAAACAATTAGGTCTGACCGGGGAAAATGTTTGGTGGTTGCGTCGCAGTGTAATGCAGGCCGGGGCTTTTTTTGTTTTGGTTTTTTTAAGCATACCTCAGACGAAAATATTAGCGTCTAAAGAAAGTTATTTGGCGGGACGCGGAACATTGGCCTTCAATTTGATTAATATTGATGAAGATTATGCCTTTGAAGAGGTAACAGCGGTTAATGCACCACCGGCACTGGAAGTGGCGCGTCAAGCGGGAGTAGTCGCGGCTGAAGTTGGTGCGTCGGGAAATTCACCAGCTAATATATATGTTACTTGGCGTGATCAAGATTTAGCTGGAACAGTTGCCGGTGGTACGGCTTTAAGCAAGCCCATAATTATGCCTGGTGTTAATGTTAGTGAAAAACGTTCAACGCCAATTGAGTATATAGTTAAGTCAGGTGATTACCTAGGTGGCATTGCCTACGAGTTTAATATTGATATTGCGACTATTTTGTGGGAAAATAATTTAACTTTACGTTCTCTGTTGAAGCCCGGGCAGAAATTAACAATTTTGCCAGTTAGCGGTTTAACCTATACTGTTAAAAAGGGGGATACTTTAGGCAAAATTGCTAAAACTTATGACGCACAAATTGCTGACATTATAAAGTTCAATAAATTAAAAGAAGATGGTACTGATTTAGCGATTGGAGAAAATATTTTAATTCCAAATGGTGTGCGCCCAGCCGAACAAGTGGCGGCGCGTGCGGCGCGTACTACACAAACAACCGCGACGGTCGGTCGTCCACCCGCGTCCAACAGTGCTCCTTCCGCGGAAGGTTTTGTTTGGCCCTCGGCTGCTCGTGTTATTACGCAGTATTATGGCTTGACCCATCACGCCATTGATGTTGCTGGGGGTAATTTTAAGACACCTAATTACGCGTCCAAAGCCGGAACAGTAATTACCTCACAGTGTGGTTGGAATAGCGGTTATGGTTGTTATGTTATAATTGATCACGGCGGTGGGGTGCGCACTTTATATGGCCACAATTCAAAACTGTTGGTGAAAGTGGGCGATCACGTGGAAGCGGGTGAAACTATCGGTATGATGGGTAACACTGGTAAGGTGCGCGGTGTGACTGGTATTCACTTGCATTTTGAGGTGATTATTAATGGCGTGCGCAAGAACCCGCTGGGGTATGTGAAATAGGGAATTTCAGATTTAGGATTTTAGATTTCAGATATGGTATGGTGATTGGTGCTTGTCATTACGAATGAAATGAAGCAATCTCTCGCTGTCATTCCGACCCCAGTGGAGGAATTCCTTAAAGTATGTTTTGGTTGGGAGTTGAAAAAAAACAAATACTATGATAGTATTTTGATATCTGAATGGTACCGTAGCCAAGTAGAAAGGCGTCGGTCTGCAAAACCGACATGCGTGGGTGCGATTCCCACCGGTACCTCGAAATCCGCTTCGTTACAGCGGATTTTTTGTTTGCTAAAATAAGGTTTTAGAGGTAAAATATAGCCATCATAAATATGTTTGGCAATTTACAATACATTGTATTTTTTGGTGCTATTGTGCATTTGTGTGGAACGTTTTTTTATTTGCGCAATACTTTGCGTGGTGTTACCAAGCCGAACAGAGTGAGTTTTCTAATGTGGGGAATTGCGCCTCTTATTAGTACGGCGGCAGCAATTTTAGCTGGAGTCGGTTGGGCGATTCTGCCAACCTTTTTAGCCGGGTTTGGTCCGCTTATAATTTTTGTTGCTTCTTTCGCGAATAAAAATGCGTACTGGAAGTTAGGTTTTTTTGATTATATCTGCGGCCTACTATCTGCTTCGGCTTTGGTTTTGTGGGTGGTTACGAATAACCCATTGCTTGCGATTTTATTTGCGCTTTTGAGCGATGTTGCAGCGGCTATTCCAACCCTTATTAAATCATGGAATTTTCCGGAAACAGAGACGGCGGTATCGTATGTTACCAGCGGGTTTAGTGCGTTTACCGGTTTTTTTGCTGTTCAGCGCGGTGATATTTCCGAATATATTTTTGGTTTATACATAATAACAATGAATATTATTATTTTGTCTTTTTTGTATCGTAAAAAAATCGCGGCGAAATTTGTGAAATTATAGTTTATGAAAAAATTTGTAATAATTGACGGCAACGCCATAATCCATCGCGCCTATCACGCGATCCCGCCCATGAACACCAAAAATGGGACGATGGTCAACGCGGTGTATGGGTTTACGTCAATGCTTTTAAAAGTTTGGGCGGATTTGAAGCCGGAGTATTTGGCTGTGACTTTTGATATGCGGGGGCCGACTTTTCGGCATGAAAAATTTAAGGAATACAAGGCCACGCGCGTGAAAGCGGATCAGGAATTGTATGACCAGATTCCTTTGGTGCACGATGTTGTTCGTGCTTTTAATATTCCGATTTATGAAAAGTCCGGGTATGAGGCCGACGATGTTATCGGTACGGTCGTTCGGATGGTAAAGAATAAACAAGAAGTTGAGTCCTATGTGGTGACGGGCGATAAAGATACTTTGCAGTTGATTGAACCGGGCGTGAAAGTTTTTACTTTGCGCAAAGGTATGAGTGATACGGTAATTTATGATGCCGAGGGCGTAAAAGAAAAATTTGGATTTTTACCGGATAAAATGGTGGATTACAAGGCGCTTGCGGGCGATAGTTCGGATAATATTCCGGGGGTGCCGGGGGTGGGCGAGAAGACGGCGACGGATTTGATTGTAAAAGTTGGTGGTATTGATGAAATTTATAAAAAAATAAATAAATTAAAAGATTTTGGTTTTAAAGATGGGGTGATAAATAAATTGATTGCTGGTGAGGAATCGGCACGGATGAGTTTTGATTTGGCGACGATTGATTGTAATGTTCCCAAAGTTGATTTTAAATTAGAAGATTGTGTGGCGCGTGAATACGATAGAGAGAAAGTTGTGAAAATTTTTCAGGAGTTGGAGTTTACTTCGCTTTTGAAACGGTTGGCGGGGGCGGGTGGCGAAAAGATTGAAGATTCAAGATTGAAGATTAAAAAAGCGAGTAAAGATTGTAAGGTAATTGAATTAAAAACGGCGAGCGAGGTAAAGGGTTTGGTTGAAAAAATTAGCAAAGAAAAAATATTTGCTTGTCGCGAGGCCATGTCCGGACGCGAGGTATATAATTCCGAATTTTATGGCGTGGCGGTGGTGGTTGGTGGTGCGGGGTATTTTCTTGATTCAAAATTATTTAAAGAATTTTTGCCGGTATTTGAATTTTTGGATTGTGAATTGGTTGGTCATGATTTAAAACAGCTGATTAAAGTGTTGGCGATTCTGGATCCCCGCTTTTGCGGGGATGACAAAAACACCACCTGTCATTCCCGTGAAAACGGGAATCCAGTCGCGTCTGTCGGCATTATTAAAAATAAATTATTTGACACGATGATCGCGTCGTATCTGCTGGAACCGGGCAGTCGCGCGCATGACAGCGCCAGTATTGTTTTGAAAGTGTTGGGTCAGGAATTACCAACTGGCGCGGGGCAGAATAGTTTGTTCGGTGTGGATATGCTCGCGGTAACACAAGAATTATACCAACTATCTTTGGCGACCGTTAAATTAAAAACCGATTTAGTCGCGATTAGTGATTTTGGTTTAATGGAAAAAATTGAGATGCCACTTTTGCCGGTTTTGGCGCAGATGGAATTAAATGGCATTGCCGTGGATTTAAAATTACTACAAAAATTATCCGAACAAGTTACCGCGGAGATTAAAACCGTGAGCGCGACTATTTTTGAAATGAGTGGGGCGGAATTCAATATCTCATCGCCCACGCAATTGCGCGAAGTGCTGTTTGAAAAAATGGAAATTCCAGTGGAAGGAATTAAAAAAGGCAAAACCGGTTTGTCCACTTCTGCCGAACAGTTAGAAAAATTACGCGGTCAACATCCGATCATTGAACATATTGAAAATTATCGCGAATTGGAAAAATTGCGCAATACCTATATTGATGTTTTGCCAACTTTGATAAATAAAAAGACCGGCCGGATTCACACTACTTTTAATCAGGCGGTCGCGGCGACGGGGCGCTTGTCATCGTCTGATCCGAATTTGCAAAATATTCCAATTCGGACCGAATTGGGACGTGAGATTCGCAAGGCATTTGTGGCCGAAGACGGCAATGTGCTTATTTCCGCCGATTATTCGCAAATTGAATTGCGCGTGGTGGCCTCCTTGGCACAGGATAAACAAATGATGGAAATATTTGAAGCGGGTTTGGATATTCACGCGGCCACGGCGGCGGCGATTAACCATGTTGATTTGAAAGATGTGACGAAAGAAATGCGCCGCGCGGCCAAGGAAGTTAATTTTGGCGTGTTGTATGGCATGGGCGCATATGGCTTGGCTTGGCGAGCCGATATTCCACAGTGGCAGGCCAAAGATTTTATTGATAAATATTTTAGTGAATTTAGTGGCGTGAAAAAATATTTAGACGCGACTTTGGAGTTTACGAAAAAAGAGGGGTATTGTGAAACTTTGTTTGGGCGACGACGGTATATTCCGGAATTAAACGCGAGCAATCATCAGCTCAAAATGGCCGGCGAACGGATGGCGATTAATCATCCGATTCAAGGGACGGCCGCGGACCTTATCAAAATGGCCATGATTGAGATAGACAAGGTTTTATTTTGTCATTCCGACCGACCGTCGCAGGGAGTGGAGGAATCCCTGAAAGATAAAAATTGTGCTAATAATTCCGTTAAGGGATCCCTCGGCTACGCTCGGGATGACAGCGGGTGTGGTGTGCGTATGATCCTCCAAGTCCACGACGAGTTGGTATTTGAAGTCCAAAAAGAATTGGCTGATGAAGTTGGCAAAAAGGTAAAAGAAATTATGGAAGGCGTGGCCAAATTGCGCGTGCCGATTGTGGTGGAGGTGAATGTTTCTAAAAGTTGGGGGGAGATGAAGTAAAAAGTTAAACAAAAAACCAATGGTGATAAGCCGTTGGTTTTTTTGGTGTGTTGACAGGGGGGGCAATTTGTGGTTGTATATTGGAGGAGGTGTCTATGGTGAATCGTGTCGTGTCGTTTTGCGCGGTGGCTCTGTCGCTGTGCATGGTTACGGCTGTGACGCCGATGGGTTTGATGCTGGTGTTGTTGGTCTATTTCAGGGTGTCGCCGTGGGCGACCATGCTCATCTTCTGCGTTGACATGTTCCTGTGGGCCGCTGTCATCGGCATTCCTTCCTCGCCGCCCCCCATCTCACGGTATCGTGGCCCGACCGTTTACACGGTCAGGTCCGTGTGAAGTTCCCTCCTCGCGCTGTCATCTTCTGGCGAAAAGATGACAGCGCATCCCCCTAATTTTAATCCATGCTCGTTTTGGGCGTGGTTTTTTGTTTGCTTTTCGGACGTAAAAGGATTACAATGTTATGGCGATGAGTACGATAACCACCCCCTCGCCCCCTCCTTGAAAAGGAGGGGTGAAAGTTTGATATGATCATCTATCTATCCGGCCCCGACACCTTTCGGAGCCGACAATATTTAAAAGATTTTTTGGCTAATATTAAATAAAAAGCGTCATCTTGACAGTTAGTATACTCATAAGGTATAATACTCACGAGTATACTAATTAAAGTATCTATCATATGTCATTTATAAATCGTAAACAAGAGTTAAAAATGCTAGATGAAAAATGGCAATCAGATATCGCTCAGTTTTTTATTATTTATGGTAAACGTCGCGTTGGCAAGACCGAGTTGATTAAACAATTTATCAAAGACAAACCAGCGTTATATTTTTTAGCCGATAAACGGACAACCGCGGATCAATTGCGAGAGTTGGGGCAAATAGTTGGCGGCTACTTTAAAGATGAAATTTTAATCAAGAATGGCTTTGCTGACTGGTTGGAAGTATTTATATATTTAAAAACAAAAACGATCACCGAACCTTTGATTTTAGCGATAGATGAATATCCGTATTTGGTTGAAAATGATAAATCCACCAGTTCGCTTTTTCAAAAGGGTTGGGATGAATATTTAAAAAATACTAAAATATTTTTGATACTGTCCGGGTCCAGCATCGCCATGATGGAATCGGAAACGCTGAACCAAAGCGCGCCGTTGTTTGGCAGGCGTACCGGTCAAATTTTGGTTGACCCATTAAATTTTTTGCAATCGCGCCAATTTTTTCCAGAGAAAAATTTTTCTGATTTTTTAAATATCTACACTATTACCGGTGGCATGCCGGCGTATTTGAAACAGTTTGAAGAGGGCGCGGGAATGTCCGAAGAGATTAAGAATAAAATTTTTAACAAAACCGCTTTCTTATACAACGAAGTGGAATTTACGCTAAAAGAAGAGTTGAGGGAACCAAAAAATTATTTAGCAATTTTGCGCGCCATTGCACTCGGGAAAAGAAAGCTAAGTGAAATTGTTAATGAAGTCGGGATGGACACAGCCGCCACCAACAAATATCTTTCGGTGCTTATTAATTTGCGTTTGGTGGAACGGGAGGTGCCGGTAACCGAGGATAAGCCGGAGAAATCGCGTCGCGGTTTGTATAAAATTTTGGATAACTTTTTTTGGTTTTGGTTTCAATATATTTTTCCTTATAAAAGTTATTTGGAAATGGGTAATTATAATTATGTTTTGGAAAAAATGTTTAACGGTTTAAAATATAATGATAAGGTTAATTCCGGTTTTAAACTTATTGTCGCGCAAGTTTATGAGCGTGTCGCGATTGAATTGCTAATCGCCTGGCAAGATAAAATTTTCTCGTTTGAACGGGTGGGTCGTTATTGGGATAATAACCAAGAAATTGATGTGGTGGGGATAAATTCGTCGGAAAAGAAAATAATTTTCGGCGAGTGCAAGTGGTCGGAAAAACCGGTGGGGACAGATATTTATGAAGAATTAAAAAAGAAAGCGGAAAAAGTGGAGTGGAATCTGGGCGACAGAAAAGAATTTTATATTTTATTCAGCAAGAGTGGTTTTACGGCGGAAATGATAAAAATAGCGAAGAGCGAAGGTGTGTTTTTGGTGGAGAAGGATATTGTGAAGTAAAAATAAGCAAACAAAAAACCAACAGTAATAAGCCGTTGGTTTTTTGTTATCTTTTTGAGCTCAACAAGAATTTGCGCACGGGGTGAAGACGGTGCGCGCGTCTTTGGGGTGGTCAAAATGTATATGAAACCCCGGGTTGAAAGAGCAATGTCCAGTTGCCGGTGCCGAGCGTGGTGCCCGGGCCGACCACGAGCGCCAGTGACAAGCCGTTGCCGATTTTGACACTGGTGCCGAGTCCGCCACCGATGAAGTGGGTGTGAGGCGTGTCGCTGTACCCGCAGTTAAACTGGTACACGACCGAGGTGCTCACTCCAACTCGATCGGTGAGCGCGTATGACACTCCGATTCCAGCGCGTGGGGCAGGACGGAAGGTGTCATTCGGCGTTTTGAAGCCGATGAGGGCGGACACACCGAAGTTATTCGGCAGTTTCCACCCGAGCGACAGGTGGAGCCGGGTGGAAACCTCGCCTGGGGAGGTCGCACCGTCTTTAAAGACGATGATCATCCCTTCGGCCATCGCCACCGAGACGCTCGGAGTGGTCGGGTTGGGCTCTTCACCGGCGTTGGCGCACCTTGAGATCATCAAAACTCCGATGATGGTTACCAGCCAGATCATTCCACCCGTCAGAAAACAAGTTTTCGCCACCCTATTCATCTCACCCTCCTTTTTGTAGAAGAACTTGCCGAGACCATCTCGACTTAGCATTATATCATAAAATAATATACATGTCAAGGGTTATTTGGCTAATATAAGGCAAAAAGTAGTCAAGTTTGTAATGATTAAACTAAAATTATCTTGACTTTTTTGGCTTTGTTTACTATAATATTATTATCATAAAAATTATGACAGAAGTAATAAAGTATGATTGAAAATCAATTAAAACAGTTGGGTTTTGGTAAAAATGAAATTAAAATATATTTGGCTTTGTTTGAATTAGGAAAATGTAAGGCGCATGAGGTAATTGTTCATACTGGTTTGCATCGCAATATTGTGTATCAAGATTTAGAGGATTTAGTTAAGCGGGGGTTGGTGACAAAAACTGAAGTTAAAAATGTTTTTGAATACAGCGCCAATAATCCCGAGGCGTTAGTAGAGGAATTTGAAAACAAAAAAGAAATATCGCAAAAAATCGCCGAACAGTTAAAAGAAAAACAAATTGAAACACCGCGCGAGGTGGCGGTGTATGAAGGGGTGGATGGTTTGAAAAAAAGCCGAGCCAAAATTTTAAATTATCAATCCGGTGATGAAGTTTTTATTTTTGGCGCTGATTTAGAACCATCAATGGAAAAAGTAATGCGTAAAATTCATAAAAAACGCGAGGATGCTGGGATTAATATGAAAATTTTATACGACCAAAGCGCTAACAAATTGGATGTTGCTTGGCGTAATACATTGGAGCATAGTAAAGCAAAATTATTGCCATTTAGTCAAAAGTTTCCAATTTGGTTTGCTGGTATTGGAGAGCATTTGGAAATTGGCATACCACAACATAACAATCCCTTAATTTTTAATATTCGCAACCAAGAAGCAGTTGATGGTTTTAAAACTTTTTTTGATTATTTTTGGAATCAAGAAAGCATAAGTTACCAAGGGATAGATGAAGTAGAGTCGGCCTATAATGAAATTTTGGAAAATTCGAGTAATGACCAGAATGTTGTGATTTTTGCAGCTAAGCCAAGCGAGCAGAGAAGTTCTAATTTTAATTTAGAGTGGAATAAGCAATTGCGGAAAAAAGTTAAACGTTTGCGTTTGTTATATTATGGCGCAAATGAAATTAATATCAGTAGGGCAAAAGAAATGTTGGACGTGGGCGCAGAAGCAAAAGTGAGTGGCACTAGCCAGTCGCTTCCAATTTCTACAATTATTGCTGGTGATGTTGTGTTAACGGTGGTTTGGGATAAAAATCCAGCTTGTTTTAAAATAAAAAATAAAACAGTAGCTGATTCTTTAAAAAATAATTTTGAATTATTGTGGAATCAGCAGGTTGGTGTTGAATCTGGCTTAGATCCATTGAAAGATATTATTTATGAAATGTTAGATGAATTAAATTCTGGGGAAGAGTATCGCGTGTTGGGTGCTTCGTATGGCCATGAGACCGGCGGGGTTCAAGAATTGTATGATAAATTTCATACCGACAGAATTAAAAAAGGTGTAGTGACGAAAATGTTAGTTTATCGTGAATCATTTGAGCGGATAAAAAAACGGTTTGAGAGATGCGGTGATCAGTTTGGCAAAGTAAGCCAGTTGAAACAATATGGGTCTGCGCCGAAAATACCTATGCAAATTAATTTATATAATAACAAGGCATTTATAATTTTTTATGGCGAGAGTCCAACTGTAATTAAATTTAATCGGCCGGAATTTTTTGCCGGGTTTAAAACTTATTTTGATGAGCTGTGGAGAAAGGGTGGATAAAGTGTTTTGCATAACATTGGGGAACATATTATAATGAGCTTACTATGATTATCTATATCCACGGCCCCGACACCTTTCGGAGCCGGCAATATTTAAAAGAACAAGTGGAAAAGTTTAAAATTGCCCGCGACCCGCAGGGTTATAATGTTGTGTTTACGGATGCGACTCACGATGAGCCCGGGAAAATTTTGGGCGAGATATCCAGCGCGCCATTTTTGGCTGACAAAAGAATGATTGTGGTGGAAAATATTTTGGCATGCAAGGACAAGGATTTTATGGGTACGCTCATTGAAATGGTAAAAAATAACAAAGTGCCGGAGAGTAACATTGTTTTGTTTTGGCAAGGCGAAGATAAATCAAAAATAAAAGAAGTGGATGAATTAGAAAAATTATTGAAAAAAGAAAAATATGCGAAGGAATTTGAAATGTTAGCGGGCGCGCAATTGTCCGTTTGGATAAAACAGGAATTTGTTAAATCAAAATCGGCCGTCAGTATGCCGGCGTTAAATTTTTTGGCGCAAAACGCGGGTGGCGATATGTGGCGATTGTCGTCTTTAATCGCGCAATTGTCGGCGTATGTTGGCACCAGTTTCCAATGTCATCCTGAACTTGTTTCAGGATCCCCTGATAGCGATGAGATGCTGAAACAAGTTCAGCATGACAAGAAAACCACCGGACGCGAGGTCGGCGTGGAGGATGTAAAATTATTTTTGGATGAAAAAGTTGATGACAATGTTTTTAATATGGTGGAAGCGGTCGTGTCGGGCAATCGCAAACAAGCTTATAAATTATTAACCGAGCAAAGGCGGTTAGGCGAAGAGGACGGAAAATTATTTGGTTTGATATTATGGCAATTTCGGATTTTGGTTAATTTGCGGTCGTTGTTTGAAAATGAAGATAATTTGCCGGCCGATCAAATGGCCAAAAAATTAGGATTACACCCATTCGTGGTTAAAAAGAATTTAGTGTTGGTTCGGCGGTTAAATTTAGATCGACTTAAAGAAATTTACAGCGAACTTTTGGAAATTGATAAAAAAACAAAAACTGGTCGGGGTGATATGGGGTTGTTGGTTGATGTGCTGGTGGGGAGGATTTGAGTGTTGCAATTGTCATTCCCGCGAAAGCGGGAATCCAGTCGCGTGGTCAAATTTCTGGATCCCCGTTTTCACGGGGATGACAAACAAAAAATCTCCTTACTCAGGAGATTTTTGATTTTTAGTAGATTCTTATTTTAACGCATTCACTTTCTTCATCAAGCGCGAAAGCTTACGGGCGGCGGTATTTTTTTTGATGGTGCCGTGTTTGGCGGCTTTACCCAAAGCTTTTTGAGCCAAGCGAATCGCTTTTAAAGCTTCATCTTTGGTGGCGGCTTTTAAAGTGGTTTTGAAACTATCTTTAATGGCCAACTTTTTTGCAGTATTTAAAAGAGCGCGTTTTTTGGCCTGGCGCAAGGCCTTTTTAGCATTTTGTAGATTAGGCATAAATAAGTTTAATTAAGTGGCTGAATTATGCCAGAAAAATTAAAAAAAGTCAAGAGGGGCTAATCCTGTTCCATTTTTGGTCGATCCAGTTGTAGTGGCTCAATCGCTTTTTCTCCATCGGTAATTTTCACCACATCTTTATCAATCTTATTTAATTCTTTATAAGCAATATTGTAAGAATTTACGGTCGTGTTTAAATTATTTCCTAATTTTTTAAAATAGTCATCATAGGCGGTAATGTGCTTGCCTAATTGTTCGACCCGCTCGCGAATTTCTTTAGCAGATTCTTCTATCTTCATTGCGCGTAGACCTTGTAATACAGTTTGTAAATATGCTAGAAACGATGTCGGTGAAACAATTACCACGTGTTTTTCTTTAAACGCATATTCAATTAAATCATGCGTATTTACTTTAACTGCACCAACTTGATTAATTAATAAATCATAATAAATTCCTTCGGCTGGGATAAACATAAACGCGAAATCCATTGTGTTTTCTTTGGGTTTAATGTATTTGCTGGTTTCGTCGATGCGCGCTTTTAAATCATTTTTAAATATTTTTTCTAATTCAATTTTACGAGTCGGGTCACGTTCTTCTACTATGCGATTATAATTTTCTAAACTGAACTTGGAGTCAATTGGTATGACTTTGTCTTTTACAAAAACCGCAGCATCAACGATATCGCCATCTGAAAATTTATATTGCATTTGGTAACTCCCTGGCGGTAAAACATTTTTTAAAACATTTTCTAAATAATATTCGCCCAAGATTCCGCGGTGTTTAGGATTTTGTAAAACGTTTTCTAAATTTTGTAATTGATCGGCAAAGCCCATTACTTGGCGATTGGTTTCATCTAGTTTCGCCAAGCGTTCGGTGACGTCGGTAATTATTTTTACGCTTTGGCCGTGTTGGGATTGCATCGCCTGGTGCATGCTCGCTTGGGTGGCGTTTACAATCTTGTGGGTGTCGGAAGTTTTTTGATCCACCATGCGGGTTAATTCTTGAATTTGGTTTTGGAGCATTATAAGTGGCTGGTTATTTTCAGTTGGTTTTGTTTTTTTTAATAAATTAAATAAAATAATAGCCAGAGCGCCGGCGATGAGAATTAATAATATGGTAGTAAAGATTTGCATAATTATTTAGATAACATACCAAGTATATCATTTAAGTTAGTCTTTGAAAAGGTCTTGCCAAGAGCAAAAAAATGGTGTATTATTTAGCAATAATATCCCCCGCGCGAATCGCCCCCGTAGTTCAACGGATAGAACAGACCCGTCCTAAGGGTAAGATGTGTGTTCAATTCATGCCGGGGGCACATAGTAAAATAAAAATTAAAAAATCAAAATGTAAAATTTACGATTTGAGCGATACAACGGGCCTATGGTCTAGTGGTATGACACAGCATTCGCATTGCTGGAGCGGCAGTTCGATTCTGCCTAGGTCCACACGTCTCCGCTACGCTACGCCGTGTAAACTACGGCTATTAAATTAAATACAAAGTAGAGTTTACAGGGCGTAGTCCCGCAAAGCGGGACGAAGCCCTGGGGATAACATTGGGGATAAGTAGGTCAAAAAGTGGACGTTTGTGTACGCTAGCGTACACAAACTTTTTTCACAGTAATTTTAGGAAATTTAGCCAATCATAGTAATTTGGCTAAAATTAGTTAAAAAAGTACTATTTCAATGCCAATTTATTTGGTATTTTTTTATATAAAAAAAGTTTGTATACACAAGCGTACACAAACTTACTGATTTTGGTTGATTTTGACTATAAAATAGCTATTATTTCCGTATTTGTCATTGTTTCACGTGAAACAATGATATTCTTTTGTTGGTGGGTAGATAGGCACTGTCGCCAAATGGCTCAAATGTCATCCCCGACGTATGCGGGGTTCCAAAAATTTGGCTGAGTTGCGCGAATCCTGGATTCCCGCATACGCCGGGAATGACAAAAAACGCTATTCGGCGACAGCCCAAGATAGAGTTAAAGTAGGTTTGAATTGTGATAATTGGCATTACAGTACAGTGATTCGGTTTTAAAATGTTTCACGTGAAACATTTTATGTGACGGGTTAGTTTTGTAAGTCACTTTTAGTCATCCCATAGTGTTTCACGTGAAACACTATCGGGCAGTGAATAGGATCGTAGAATAGCAAGTATCTGACAAAAAATTATTCAAGTTTGTCCAGTTTTGGACATAAAATTTGAATTAAATAACAAAACAAATGCTATATAGCCAAAATTATCAAAAAAATCCTTTTGAAGGGCGAGGGTTCGTTGAGCCCTCTGTTGACCTCTATCGCAACGGAATGTTGCGAGAGACCAACCCGATTGCTCGACGCATGATGCGATCCCCCTCCTGGGAGAAGTGCCACAGGTCGTGGCGTCGTAGAGTTTCTCCCAATTTCTCTACGGCTTTGTTTTTAGGGAGAATAGACACAGTCATCAGCGCCATTCCTCTGGCGCATTCGGGACCTACATCCTTAATTTTGCTCATGGACATTCTCCTTGAATCATCCAAAAAGATTCTTTTTTTTATACTATCACGGGTAATTTTAATGTTAAGTCTAAAAAAATGTTATTTGTACCTAATTAGGTAAATCTAGTTTTTTTAGTGAGATTATGTGTTATCTGTTTAGCCATTTTGTTGCTTCTATTGGCTCCGGGCTGTTGGCTCTATATTAGTAAAGTTATACACAGTTTTTAGCAAGAAATAAATTACTATATATGGTATAATAAGTAAGTTAAAAATAATTTTCTAATCTAAAGTTATGTTTCAAAAACAATTGACCAAATTTTTTGAATTCGGTTCTTATTTTTTAATTTTATTATCCATTTTGGCGGTGCCGCTTCTCGTGGATAATAATTTGGTAAATCCGTATATCATACCAAAAGAGTATGTATTTGGCGGTCTGGTGCTTTTGGCGGCGCTTTTTTGGGCGGCTCGGATTGTATTGTCTAGAAAAGTTTTGTACCGTCAATCATTTGCCGACAAGGCGTTGGCAATTTTTTTCGTGGCGGCGCTCGCGTCTGCGGCTTTTTCGGTCGGACGTAGCGATTCGTTTTTGGGAGTAGGTGACTATTATGTTTTGAGTTTTATTTTACTGACACTGTCAGTTTTGTTTTATATTGTGACGGTTAATCATTTAACTACTGCCAGGCGTTGGCGCGTAGTGCTTGATGGTGTGGTTTTTGTTGGTGGCCTTACCGCGGCG
This sequence comes from Candidatus Magasanikbacteria bacterium RIFOXYD2_FULL_41_14, assembly GCA_001784475.1. Lineage (GTDB taxonomy): Bacteria > Patescibacteriota > Patescibacteriia > Magasanikbacterales > GWA2-37-8 > XYD2-FULL-41-14. The sequence continues at coordinate 30,863 of MFRE01000011.1, read as the reverse complement.
TTATTTTTATCAAGAGTAATTTTTGGTTTTGATTTGCTGAGCAAAATTGGAATTTCGGCGTGGAATTTAATTGATCCGACTAATACTGCTTTTGGCGTGTGGCTCGTGGTGATTTTTATGTTGTCGGCCGGACAATTAATTAAAAAAAATCATCCGGTAGGCAGGTCGCTGTTTAATTTTTTTGTGGCCTTATTGGCGCTCGGGTGTTTGTTGACTTTGGGATTTGCAATTTTGTGGTGGGTGTTGTTAGTTGCTTTGACGCTCTTACTTTTGCTCGGGATTACTTTTTTAAGCGAAGCGCGCTTGGGGTGGCTGACGGTTTTATTTGCTCTTTTAGTTGCTAATATAATTTTTCTTAGTTTTGGTTCACCGCGTGTTTTACAATCGCCTGTGCCATCGGAAGTGGCTCTCGGCGCTCGTTCTTCGTGGAATATTACTGTGGCCACTATTACCGATGGACCAAAGAATTTTTTGTTGGGTTCTGGGTTAGGATCATTTGGGGTAGATTTTTCTCAATATCGTAGCGCGGATTTTAATAATGATCAGGCGGCTTGGTCGCTTCGTTTTAACCAGCCGTTTAATACGCTTTTGGCATTTTTGTCTGAAGGCGGAGTATTGTTAGCTTTGGCTTTTGCTTTTTTGGTGGTATTTTTCTTGGGTCATGTTTTGTATGTTTGGCTTGGGCAACGAGCGGAAAATATGTTTCGTGGTACATCGGCGGATTTGGGTTGGCGTCATGATGATTTGCGTTTTGAAATTTTCTTGGTGTCTTTAACTTGGGTATTATTAACTGTTTGTACGGGCTTGGTATTTTTTGGGCAAACATTGTGGTGGTTGTGGTGGTTGCTTTTGGGGTTGTCTGGCAGTGGTTTGAGTTTTATTTATCCGAAGGCCTGCAAAATTCATGAATGGGAAATTGAAGATGCCCCACAGTATAGTTTGTCTTTTTCTTTTATTTTGGTGGTGTTGTCGGCCAGTATTGTGATGGCCGGTGTCATGGGCACGCGGATGTATTTAGCGGAACGAGCTTATGCGGTGGCAGTACGGAGCAATGATTTGGGAGTGGTGGAATTAAATTTAAAACAGGCATTAAGTTTGCGTCCTAATTCCAGTGTTTATAATTTTTATTTAGCGCGTTTGTATTTGTCTAAAGCAGTGGAGCTGAGTAAGGTGGCCAAGCCGGATCCGGTCGCGATTAGCGCGCTTATGGGCCAGGCCGTAAATACTGCTCGTCGCGCTACGGATATCGCGCCGTCCGCGGTTGGTTTGTGGGAAAATTTGGCGACGATGTATGAAAATGCCGCGGTGCTGGTTCCAGAGGCGAGGGATTGGGCGATTAAGTCGTGGGTTACTGCGACCGAACTTGAACCGACTAATCCAGTGTTGTGGTATCGACTGGGTAATAATTATTTGGCGGCGACAAAAAATGACGATGCTATTAAAAGTTTTGAAAAAGCAATTATCTTAAAATCGGATTTTGTGGCGGCTGGTGTGGGGTTGTCGCAGGTTTATGAGAACCAACAAGATTTTGATAAGGCGGTTGAGGCCTACAAAAAAATTCTGGGACCGGCTGGTGATAATCTCGAGGTGGCTTATAATTATGGTCGCTTGCTTTATAATCGTAATGCCGTGGGTGATCGTGATAGCGCGGAACAGATCTGGCTGCAGGTCGTTGAAAAGCAAGAAAATTTTTCAAATGTTTTATATAGTTTAGGTATGCTGTATGAAACACGCGGAGATAAGTTTAAAGCATTGGATTATTATTATAAAGTTAAAGAATTAAATCCGGATAATCCTGATATTGTCGCAAAAATAAAATCTCTTGTAGGTGCGCCAGTGGCGGAAAAGAAAAAATAACTTTTTTAGTATGAGATATTGGTTAGCAATTTTTTTAGCGACTGTTTTAGTGGTGGCTCCGGCGCATAGTTTGCGCGCGGCCATGTCTTCGACTGATTATTATATTTACGCGGATGATTTTAGTGTGGGTGGCGGTTTAAGTTCTGGTGGAAGTTATAGTTTACAAGATACGGTTGGCCAATCACCGACCGATATTTCTACTGGTGGCAGTTATGCATTGCATTCTGGCTATCAATATCAAACTCTTGGGTCTATTAGTTTATCAATTTCCGATTCTTCGCTTTCTTTAGGAACTTTGACCAGCACGGGCGCGTCATCAACGGCCGCTACCACTGCTACTATTACTACTGATTCTGCTACCGGGTATGTCTTGTCAATTTCTAATGTAAGTGGCACCAGTTTAGCTGCTGTGAGCGATGGCGCTGTAGATGGTGATGGCAGTTCGGAGGAATATGGGGTGGCAGCCAGCGGTAGTGATGCCGCGTTTGGGACTGATCAAGCGGTAACTTCAAGTTTGGCCTTGGCGTCCAATGCCGGCGCGGTCTCCGGTGGTAGTGCCACGATTTTGACTTTTAAAGCGGTGCGCGGTGCGGCTTCGGAGGCAGGCTCCAAGAGTCAAAGCATTACTCTCTCAGCCGTGGCGAATTTTTAGAGTTACCGACAACTGTCATTCCCGCGAAAGCGGTAATCCAGAAAATTGTCCATCTAATTTGTACTACGACCGGATCCCCATTTTCACGGGGATGACAAAAATTGGGACATCATGAAAAAATTTTTAATAATTATTTTACTCGGGATTTTGGCGCCAACTTTGTCGGCGCGCGCTTTTTCTTTAAGTCCACTTAAGTATATTTTTTCGGTTGACGCCGGCGAAACTGTGAGCGCAGATTTGATTTTAAATAATTATGAATCAAGCGGAGTGGATTTAGAGCCGGTCGTGGTGGGAATGAAGGCCGACGAAAACGGTCGGCCAATTTTTGATAATAGCGCTGAGGTGGTGGCCTGGGCAAAACCCGACTGGAATTTCTTTACTTTAAAAGAAGGGGTGGAAAAAAAAGTAAAATTTTTTATTACCGTGCCGATTGGTACTTATCCCGGTGATTATTATTTGGGTGTAGGGGCGCGTCGCGCTGCCGATAATAAAAATGCCGTTAGTATCGGGGCGCAGGTGTTAACGGTTGTTAATTTAAAAGTGGCCGGGCAAGCGCGTGAGGATTTATCCGTAAATAAATTTGATAATGTTTCGTCGTTTTATAATAAAGATAAAAAATTAGTTTGGGAAATTAAGAATAACGGCAATGTTGAAATGCCCATTAGCGCCGTTTTAAAAATTTATGATTGGCGGGGGCGCTTGGTGAATGAAAATGCGACAAATGTTGGCAATAAAATATTGCCGTTGGCCAGTCGGGTGGGAGAGGCCGATTTTTCGCCCGAGGCCGGTAAATTTTTTTGGCCTGGCCGGTATCAGGCGAATTTGACCGTTGATTATGGTCTTACTAAACAGCAAATAACAACTGTTAAATATTTTTGGTATTTGCCCGGGTGGATTTGGTTTGTGAAGGGGGCAGTTATTGTTTTAATTATTATCGGAATATTTATTGTAAGGAAAAATAAACATGCGATTAAATAAAAAAATATTTTTTTTATTTTTTAGCGCAACTTTGATGTTGGGCAGTTTTTGTTTTTGGACGAGTGTGCGGGCTGATACGCAAAGTAGCGGATTGACGGTCGGGGTAACGATTGGCAGTGGTGGAACTTGTGGAGATGGCACGGTGGATCTGGGTGAGAGTTGTGATGCTGGGAGTAATAATGGTTTATGTTCTTCTACCTGTAGTTCTAGTTGTACAATTAAGGCCGTGACTGACTGTGGTGGTTCCCCTACGGATAATTCCCCTACAATAGATAATATTGTGGTTGACCCGATTACGGCGAGTGGCGCTACAGTGAATTGGACGGTTACCGATGACCACAGTGTTACTGGTGTTAGTTTTGCATATGGTAGAGATACAAATTACAGTAGTAGTAGCGCGCATAGTGGTACATATAGTGTAAACTTGTCTGGTTTGTTAGCCAACACTGTTTATTATTACAAAATTATTGCTTCTGATGATGGTGGCCATACCGTAGAAAGAACTGGCAGTTTTACTACTTTAATTGGAGTGGTGTCAGACACGACGCCACCGAATATTTTGCATTTTCAAATTACTTCGGGCACTACTGCTGTTACTGTCAGTTTTGACACGAGTGAATTGACAACAGCATATATTAGTTACGGTTTAAGCGCTTCCTATACTAGTAGCACGGCTTTAGATGGTGTTTTAGCATCTTCTCATAGTCTAACTGTGCCGGGTTTGTGGCCTAATACTACATATCATTTTCAAATTGTCGTCGAAGATGCGTCGTTCAATAATACTATGACGGCGGATGGAATTTTTACGACATTATTTCCTGATTCACCGGCTGATGTTGGGGATTTTCACTCAATCGCGAGTAATGAAGCGATAATTTTGAGGTGGAATACTGGTAACATAGATTATTTTGCCGGAATTAAATTGTTGCGAAAAAATAATACCACGACACCGGCGAATGGCCCAAATGATTCGAGCGCGGCGGTATTACTCAATAATTCTAGCGCGCAGGAATTTATTGATTACGATGTTTTACCCAATATTCCTTATTCATACACGTTTTATGTTTTTGATATTTTCAATCAACACAGTAGTGGTGTAAGTTTGACCGACGGAATATCAACTGAGGGGCCGGAGATTTGCGGTAACACAGTTGATGATGACCATAATGGTTTGACAGATTGCGCCGATCCGGTTTGTAGCGGTGACGATTCCTGCTTAAGCCCGGCAGAAAATTGTTTTAATGGCATTGATGATGATGGCGACCACGCCGTTGATTGTCTTGATTCTGATTGTGCTGGCGTTTGCTCTCCAACGGCTACTGAAAATTGTTCAAATAGCGTTGACGATGATTCGGACGGCGCGATTGATTGTGCTGATTCCGATTGCGCCGGGTTTGAAGCTTGTAATGGTAGTTTTGGAGAAGTTTGTAATAATTTGTTTGACGATGATTCGGACGGCGCGATTGATTGTGCTGATTCTGATTGCGTTGGGTTTGATCAATGTATCACTCATATCGGTCCGGCTTGTTCTGATGGTACAGATAACGATGGTGATGGCTTGATTGATTTTGGCAGTGACCCTGGTTGTGAAAGTATCAGTGATAGTGATGAAAGCAACAGCACTATTCCGGATTTTGCGCGTTTAAAAACTACTGATTTGATTTTTTTTGCCGGCAATCGGCATATTGCGTTGACGCCGAGTGGTAATAAGATAAGCGCGCTGGCTGGTACCGGTTTTACAATCGTTGTTCCACAAAATAAATTAGCCGCTTCGTTTGATAAAATAAGTTTAATTGTGGATGGGTCAACTTATCAGTTTAGTCTAAATTTGTCGGATGATAATTATTATGCTGATTTTGTTTTGCCGTCTGTGGGACTGCACGGCGCTTACTTATCGGTTGACTATGGTGGCGGGCAGGCGGATAGTTTGTTGATTAATATTAATTCACTTCCATTAGGTTTGTTAAGTGGAGACGGTGTTGCGATCGGCGGAGCTAAGGTTTTATTGTTAGACGCGCAAGGTGTTGTTTTTGATCTTTCAACTTATGGTCAGGATAACCCACTTATTACAACTGTCAGTGGTTTATACGGATGGGCGGCTCCAAGCGGACAATACCAGATAAAAATTACTAAAGAAGGATATTTTGATCGCACTGTAAATATTTATTCTATTTCTGATAATGCTGTCAATGTTAATATTAATTTAATTAAAATTCCAACAGATTTAGCTGGTCAGATTAAGGCGGTTGGTCAGCTGGCAATGCAGACAATTAATGATTTGGCGTCAAACCCTCAAGTTGAGCAAACGGCTACCCAGGTAGTGGCGCCAACAGCGGTTGGAGTGTCCCTTGTGGGTACGGTTATGGTAATCCCCTGGTTCAACTTGGTTGCTCTGTTGCGCTTTGTATTTTTGCAACCATTACTTTTAGTTGGGCGAGGCAAACGCAAGCAGTGGGGCATAGTTTATAATTCTTTAAGCAAATTACCGATTGACTTAGCATTGGTGCGCCTGGTTGATGTTTCTTCTGGGAAAATTGTGCGCTCGCGCGTGACTGACCAGAACGGTCGTTATGCTTTTATTGTCGCCCCTGGTAAATATCGGTTAGAAGTAGTAAAAATGAATTTGATTTTTCCTTCAAAATTATTGTCTGATGTGAAAACCGATGGTCGCCGTCCAGATATTTATCATGGTGAAGAAATTACAGTTAGCGATAACAGAGTATTAGTAACTGCCAACATTCCACTTGATCCAATGGGTGAGAGTAAGGCCCCAAAGCGTATTTTGCGTGAGCGATTTTTACGTCGTGGCCAATCAGCAGTTTCCAGTTTGGGCTTGTTGGTTACACTCGCGACTTTGTATATTTCGCCAGTTTGGTATATGTGGGCGTTATTAGGCGTTCATATCTGTCTGATATTCTTATTTAGACGTTTAGCCAAACCAAAGACCTCCAAGGGTTGGGGTATAGTGTATGATGAAAAAACCCATCAGCCGGTTGGCCGAACTATAGCGCGCTTGTTTGATACTCGCTTTAATCGCTTAGTGGCAACCGAAATTACTGATAAGAAGGGGCGTTATAATTTTTTGGCGGGTGATAATAAGTACTACGTGGTTTACGAGCATAATAATTATAAGCCCAAGAAGACAGATGTAATTGATTTGACTGGGAAAACCGATGACGCGATTGCGCAAGATGCTAGTTTAGAAAAAAAGAATTTATCAACATAGTAAATGACCGTCAAAAATGTTATAATAAGTATTAGAGAATTGGTTGATTATGGCAAAAAAATTATTGGAAAATTTTATTAAGAAAAATATCCGCAATTTTGTAATATCCGGGATTTTTTTGTCGGCTATATTTGGTTTGTGGATTTGGCAAAATAGCGTAGTGGCTGCGAGCGCGCCGTCAATTGTAACCTATCAAGGAAAATTGTTAATTAGCAATTCACCGGCCTCTACTACCGTATCAATGAAATTTGTTTTGTATGATGCTTTGACTGCTGGCTCGGCGCTTTACACGGCGAGTGGGACATTGCCGACGACAAGCACCATTAGTGTTACCCCGACCAGCGGGGTGTTTAGCGTTGATTTGGGTGGAACTGGCACGAACGCGCTTGATCCAACAATTTTCCAAAATAATCAAAGTGTCTATTTGGAAGTTACGGTCGGCAGTCAAACTTTAACCCCCCGTAAACAAATCACCGCCGCGCCCTATGCTTTCAACACTAAATATATTGATGGGTTGGCCACTTCATCACTTGCCAAAGTGGCGACCGATGAAACAATCACCGGTGGTTGGACATTTTCTAGTACTACTGCCTTGGCTACCACAACTATTACCGGCCGACTTGGAATTGGGACGACTACCCCGGATCAGGAATTGACGGTGGTGGGAAGTATTTCTAATCCAGTGAATGGTAATTCTGGAATAACGCAAATTGCTACCACTTCGGTGGGTAGCGCTCCTTGGTCCATCGCCGTCTTCGCCCGTTACGCCTATGTGGCCAATAGCAATGATAATACTATATCAATAGTTGATATATCCAATCCATCCGTCCCCGCCCAAATTGCCATCACCGCGGTTGGTGTTTCTCCTCAGTCCATCGCTGTCTCCGGTCGTTATGCCTATGTAACCAATATTGATGGCGGCACTATTTCCGTCGTTGACATCTCCAACCCATCCGCGCCTATCCAAATTGCCACCACTGCGGTTGGTAATCAACCCCAGTCCATCGCCGTCTCCGGCCGTTACGCATATGTGGTC
>MFRE01000011.1:12257-23104 GCA_001784475.1 Candidatus Magasanikbacteria bacterium RIFOXYD2_FULL_41_14 | reverse complement strand
ACAACACTATTTCAGTCGTTGACATCTCCAACCCATCCGCGCCTATCCAAATTGCCATCACTGCGGTCGGTAACCAACCTCAGTATATCGCCGTCTCTGGTCGTTATGCTTATGTGGCTAATTTTTTGGACAACACTATTTCAGTCGTTGACATCTCCAATCCATCCGCCCCTATCCAAATTGCCATCACCGCGGTTGGTGTTTCTCCTCAGTCCATCGCCGTCTCCGGTCGTTATGCTTATGTGGCTAGTTATGCTGAAAATATTATATCAATAGTTGACATCTCCAACCCATTCGCACCTATTCAAACTTCCACTGCTGCGGTTGGCTCTGCCCCAATTTCCATTGCCGTCTCCGGTCGTTACGCCTATGTGGCCAATAGCAATGATAATACTATATCAATAGTTGATATATCCAACTCATCCGCCCCCATTCAAATTGCCACCACTGCGGTTGGTAACCAACCTCAGTATATCGCCGTCTCTGGTCGTTACGCGTATGTGGCTAATTATGGCGACAACACTATATCTGTTATCGATATCTCCGGCGCCGAATTCTCCACCCTAATCGCCCACTCCGCCGAAGCAGGTCAACTCCAAGTTCGTAATGATATTATTGCTCAAGGTGTAATCCAAGCCGGTACATCACTTCAAGTCGGCGCCGGTGGTATCCTTTCCAACGGTTCTATTGCCATAACTGCCACCAACACCTATTCCTACTTTGGCGGTGGCATTACCGTGAGCGGTATGACTACCAGCACAAACCTATCAGTAATTGGCACTTCCACCCTACGCAATATTCTCCCTGACACCACTGGTGGCTCTGGCAATATGTCGTTATATAGTATTGGCGATACTTCTCACCGCTGGCTAAATGTTTGGGCACAATACTATAATATTGGTACTTCTACTTATTCACTCAACGCCAACAACGGTGCGTTTAGTATTACTGACTCCGCCTCTGGTGCTGGCAACAATCGTTTTACAATTAACAGTAGTGGTTTTGTTGGTATTGGAACTACTACACCACTTTCTAAATTATCAGTTTCTGGTGATCTATTTTTAGATGGCTCTAATCGTTATCTTAATTTTGGTTCTGCCACTGGTACTAGCGGATATGGTATTTATGATAATAGTGGAATTTTACAATTTAAAAATTCTGGTGGCACTTGGACAAATATTCCCACTTCTACTTTGCCTTCCGCTACAGACGGGCAAACTATGTATTACGCCGGTTCAACTTGGACGGCCACTTCGGCTTTGTATATTTCCAGTTCTACTGGGCGGATTGGGATTGGGACGACTACACCAGACCAGGCTTTGACGGTGGTGGGGAGTATAAGTAATAATTTAAATAGTAATTCTAATATCCAGTTAGTTTCGTCAGTATTATTGAGTGATACTCCCTATGAAGTTACTGTTAGTGGACGTTATGCTTATGTTGTTATTAATTCGGCGACTGGCATATTAAAAGTTGTAGATGTATCCTCACCAAGTTTACCGTCTGTTGTGACAAGCACAGCTCTTGGTATGGAAGGCGCGTATAGCATTGCTGTATCAGGACGCTATGCTTATATTGGTGGTTATCCTGGCGCATTTGCCGTGGTTGATATTTCTAATCCTTCAAATCCACAGGTATTATCCACTACTACAATTGGTAATACCACCGGTGTTACTTCTCAGCCACTTAGTGTTTCAATTTATGGTGATTATGCTATATTAGGTAATTCGAATTCAGATGATTTTGCAATTGTAGATATACATGATCCAATGGCGCCTAGTCTAATCACTACGTCAAGTATTTGGGGCAATAATCCGTCTGATTTAATGATACAGGGTAGGTATTTGTATGTTGCGGAATACGATTATGATAATATTTCAATTTACGATTTAATTAATCCTGTGTCCCCTAATTTAGTTGGGACCAGTACAGTTGGTGCTGGTGCAGGACCGGTTGGCATATTTGTCTCTGGTCGTTACGCATATACTGTTAACCAAAGTAATGATTCCATCTCAGTTATTGATGTTTCTAATCCAGCCGATCCGTCCTTTGTCGCCTCTGCAGTAGTCGGTAATTATCCTCAGGATATTTATGTAACCGGTCGATATGCTTATGTTGCAAATTCCGCATCTGATACTATTTCAATTGTTGATGTTTCTAATCCGTCAGCACCTAGCCAACTTAGCACCTTTGCGGCTGGTGATCAGCCAGTAAGCATTTTTGTGTCTGGGCGATATGCTTATGTAGCGGATATGGCTGGTTTATCTTTGTCGATTCTTGACCTCACCGGCACCGAAGTTGGCACTCTAATCGCTCATTCCGCCGAAGCCGGCCAACTGCAAGTGCGCAATGACATTATCGCTCAAGGTATTATTGTTGCTGGGACTTCTCTTCAAGTTGGTATGGGTGGTATTTTATCAAATGGTTCAATTGCCATAACTGCCACCAACACCTATTCCTACTTTGGCGGTAGCCTGACAGTTGCGTCCTCCACTGCTTTGTCCACCACAACCGTTAGCCAGTTTTTGGGTGTGGGCACAACTAATCCTGGTACACAATTGACAGTAAAAGATACTGGTTTTTCTTCTTTAACATCTTCCAGTCTGAAACAGTCATTATTGTCCGTTGATCAGGTTGCCTTGTCGCAATTAGAAGGCGGTGGATATTTTGGTCGCATCGGCATGTTAAGCAGTCCCTGGCAGCTTGCCTTTAACGATAATTGGGTGGCGACTTCTTTGCCAGCAGGGTTAGCGGGCGGTGCAATTTCTGGTAATGGTAAATATATAATTGGTTTATTACCCGGGTATAATATAGTTACTTCATCTGATTTTCTTAATACCCCCAATTTTGGTTTGGGCGCGCAAAATTTTAAGGCAACGGCAATTTCTGCTGATGGTAAAGTTGCGGTTGTGGCTATTGGTGGCGGTGGAATTTTAATTTCAAAAAATTATCTTGATACTTGGACAGCGACCGGCGCTTCCTCTTTATCTTGGCAGTCAGTCGCCATGTCCGCTGATGGTAAGAGAATCACAGCGGTTGCAACAGGAGGTGATATTTATACTTCATCAGATTTTGGCACCACTTGGAACGCTCGTAGTATGAGTGGTTATAATTGGACCGGTGTGGCCATGTCATCTGATGGTCAGATTCAGGTTGCAGTGGCATCTTCTACTGGCAATTTATATCGGTCGGTTAATTACGGCTTAACTTGGACGGCAGTTACCAATGCCGGAACACGAGATTGGCAAGGTGTTGCCATGTCGGATGATGCTCATTTTCAATTGGCCGCTTCATCTGATGATGGTGTATATTATTCTCGTGATTATGGAGTGACTTGGGATAATGTTGCCCCAGGCACTGGTTGGTATGGTGTGGCAATGTCTGGTAATGGGGCAATTCAAATAGCAGTTATAAATGGTGGTGGTGTTTATTATACTGATGACTATGGTACTAATTGGGAACAAACTGGTTTGACTGACGATGATTGGGTGGGTGTGTCCATATCAGCTGATGGTTCATTTGCAATTACTGCTTCAACCGCGAATACTTTAGGGGTAAACCGTGCCGATTCATATTTAATGACTAGTCATCTTGGAATTAATACTGCTGATTTTTCTCAAAATAAAAGGTTTACAGTAGATGGTGATGGGTTGTTTACTAGTGATTTATCAATAACTGGAACTACTACCATTGGCAGTAATTTACTCGTAAGTGGTCGTGGTAATTTTGGAACACTGACCGTAAACGGCACTATAACCCTATCAGATCTTTCATTCGCGACTGGTACTACATTTACTGTAAATGCGCCAATGGTTACTGGTGCTGTTGGTATTACCATTAACAGTAATTTTGGAGGAACTGAATCTGACCGTTACATTTTATCGTTACGAGCGAGTAATAATAAGGTGTTTTCAGTGTCGGCCAACGGTGACGTGCGTGCGCTTGGAACTGTTTATGCTTCGTCTTCGGCGGTTGGTACTCCCGGCACTCCTGGTGACTTGGCAGAACGAGTAGATATCGCCACTGATGATACAGTTGAAGCTGGTGATGTGATGGTAGTTGACCAATATTCAGTTGATACTTATAGAAGAAGTCAAAAATCATACGAAAGTGCTGTTGCTGGTGTAATTTCCACACAGCCCACAATAACGGTTGGTAATGGTAAGACAAATTATACTGCCGTCATGGCAATGGTTGGACGCGTGCCAGTTAAAGTATCCGGAGAGAACGGCGCAATTATGCGTGGTGATCTTTTAGTCAGCGCGTCTTTGTCGGGTTATGCGATGCGGTATGATTCTGGTAAGGATAATTCACAGGCAGTAGGAGTAATTGGTATTGCTCTTGATAATTTTGATGGTAATGGGACCGGTAAAATTATGTCTTTGATTAGAACCGGTTGGGTCAGCAACAGTAGCCAAACCATTATATTAATTCAAGATAAACTTGATCAGTTGGTGGCGGCTCAGGGTATTAATATCAACTCAAATGTGGAGCAATTAAATGTTGTTCAAAATAGCAACGGACAGATTGCGTATACTGGTGGTGATTTCAATTTATTTGGTTCAAATATTTTAAATGTTTCCGCGATTTATGGCACAGGCGGTCGTTGGGCGATTGATGTTGATGGCAGATTTGTAAGCACAGTTGCAACTCCCGGTGGCCAGACCGAATTACGTGGTATGCAGTCACCATCTTTGGAGTTAATATTTTCTGGTGAAGGGCAATTAGAAAATGGTATGGCAACGATTGCATTTGACAATGATACACAGAGCTTAATTGATGATAGTCAACCAATTAAAGTAAGTATTACTTTAACATCGGGCCAGACAGCTGGTGTTTATATTGATGAAAAAAATTATCAAGGGTTTGTTGTTAAAGAATTAAATAACGGCACCGGTAATGCCACTTTTGATTGGGTCGTGATGAGCAAGCGCAGAGATAAACAGGTGGCGGTTCCTCAAGATATAGTATCGGTTACAACTACTGTCGGAAGTGAAGAGACAGTGTTAAATTTTGAGGATGGTAGTATTTCTGAAACAACTACTAATTTAGATATTTTTACGGATCAAGTTACGCCAACAACGACAGTTGAAGTTAGTTCCACCACTGTTGAACAGGAGGAAGTTGTTGTTACATCAACAGAGAATGTTGATGTAGTAGAATCAGCTACCGACGCAGCCGTTTTAGAAGAACAAGTTAGTGAAACTTTTAGTGATAATACAGGAGGAAATCAGACAACAAGTACGACTGATTTAGTACCGTAAAATTTTTATTATTTTATAAAAAACCACCTTTTAAGGTGGTTTTTTGATAGTTTATCCTTATAGTATTTTTTTTAAAAAAATGGTATAATATGTGTCAGAGAACTGATTGATTATGGGTAAAATACGACTGGAAAATTTATTACTAATTTCGAGCCGAATTTTGGTTATCTTTGGAATTTTTGGTGTTGCTTTTTTTAGTTTTAATTTTATAAAAAAACAGGCAGTCGCCGCTATCGCTCCTTCCGTTGTTACTTATCAAGGGAAATTATTGGTTAGCAATTCTCCGGCTTCTACTACTGTATCAATGAAATTTGTTTTGTATGATGATTTAACTACTGGCTCGGCGCTTTACACGGCAAGCGGCACCGTGGGTGCACCTGCCGTCTTAAGTATTACTCCCACGAGCGGATTATTTAGTATTGATCTTGGCGGTTCCGGCACTAATGCTTTGGACCCGTCAATATTTCAAAGTACTAGCACAATTTACTTGGAAGTTACTGTCGGGATTCAAACACTTTCTCCCCGAAAACAAATTACCGCCGCGCCTTATGCTTTTAACGCGAAATATATTGATGGTTTGGCCACATCATCGCTCGCAAAAGTCGCGACCGATGAAAATATTAGCGGTGCTTGGACATTTTCGGCCACAACTAGTTTGGCAACCACCACAATCTCTTCAACCACGATTTCCACTGCCAATATAACAACTGGCAATTTGGAGACACTTACTGTTGCTGGTACTTCAACGCTGACAAATTTAGAAGTTTCAGGTTATCTCTCTTTACCTGCCAATAGCGTCACTGACGCCATGATCCCGGATACTATTACCGCTTCTAATTATCTATCACTTAATACTTGGACCGGTACAACCACTCTACCGTCAAATATTTTGTTATCTGTTCTTACTCAGGTTGGCACTATCACCACTGGCACCTGGCACGGTACCGCGATTGATGATGCCTATATCTCTAATTCAATTACTGCCTCTAATTATTTGTTGTTAGCGGGCGGTACTATTTCTGGCGACCTAACAGTAAATGGGATAACCGATTTGGCCACTACTACTGCCACTGGTTTAACTATTTCGCAAAATGGTTTAATCCTTACTTCGGCCACACCGGCTGTCACCACTAATGCTCTTTATAACCAAAGTGGCGTGCTTTATTGGAATGGTAGCCAGGTGGGAAGTGGTGTGGGAAGTTCAGCTTCTTGGTCCACGACTTCATATTCCAATTTAGGTTTCACGCCAACCAACACGCCTAATATCGGTTTTGGTTCGGACGGCACTGATCTGTGGATAAAAACGGAAGCGAGCGGCGCTGCTGTTTATATTGATTCTAATTCACGAGTGGGGATTGGCACAACTACGCCAAACAAAACTTTAACTGTAGTGGGTAGTATTAGTAATATATTTGATTCCAATTCTGGATTTTCAGTTTTATCGACGACTGATATTCTAACAGGTGTTCCAACTTCAATTTATGTTGCTGGAAATTATGCTTATATAACCAGTGCTGACACTGTCAGTATTTTTGATATTTCTAATCCGGCTATACCCGTAGAGGTTGGCAGTACAACTTATGCCGGAAGTTACGCTCTTACAGTTTCTGGTAAATACGCATATGTGGCTTCAGAATCTTCTGGTGCTAATCATGGCATCGCCATTCTCGACATTTCCAATCCATCATCCCCGTTAGTAATCTCTTCTTATACTGCTAATTGCGCCCGTTCTATTGCACTATCTGGTAGATATCTTTTTTGGGGTAATAATTGTGATGGTGGCGGAAGCCAGGCCTTGGATTTATTGGGTTTAGGTGGTGGTAGTTTGGTTACTGGTGGCGGTTCGGCCGTTACGAGTATCATACCAATGGCTGCGAAAGGTCATTATTTGTATACAGCTCCCAACAACGGGACTAATTTGAAAGTTTTTGATATCTCAACTGTTGGTAGTGATATGTTTCCAGTTTCCACTGCCTCTGTTGGGTCATCACCATCAGCCATATATATATCTGGTGATTATGCTTATGTTACCAATCAAGATAGTAATACGGTTTCGGTGATAGATATTTCTGACCCCCTGTTGCCTACATCAGCAGCTACGATAGCTGTCGGGTCTGCCCCTAAGTCAATATATGTCTCCGGGCGATATGCTTATGTAGCCAATAGTGGCAGTGGTAGTATAACTATAATTGACGTTTCAGTTCCGACAGCCGCCTCTGTTGTGGGGGTGATGACAATAGGCGGAAGTCCATATGGTATATCTGTGTCAGGGCGCTACGGGTATGTTGTTAATTATTCATCAAATACATTATCAATTTTAGATTTAACTGGTGCCGAGTTTTCGACCATGGTTGCTCACAGTGCTGGAATTGGTCAATTGCAAGTGAGTGATGATATCTCTGCCCAAAGTATTAGTACGCGTGAGTTACGCGTTGGAGCCAATGGAATATTTTCTGATGGGGCATTGATTATTAATGCTACCAATACTAATTCATACTTTAGTGGTGGTATTACTGTCAGTGGCACTGTTGAGGCGTATGGTCTTTCTATTTCAGGCGATGGAAGTTTTAGTGGAACTTTGTCTGCCAATGATATTTCTGCGGGCGATTCTCTAGTTGTTTCTGGCAACGCCACTACCACTGGCAACCAAGTGATATCTGGTAATTTAAATGTTACCGGCACTACCACTCTTGCCACTACCACTATTTCTTCCACCACTATTACTACTGCCAATGTTACCACCCTTAACGCCGGAGACCTAAATGTTTCAGGTAATTCCAGTTTAGGTTCGGTTATTTCCGCTAGTGGCAATATATCACTTTGGACCAACAACGCTAACTATTTAACTTCCTATACAGAATCAGATCCAATTTGGATAGCGGCTTCCAGTTCATTTGTTCGCTGGGATGCAGCCTCCACCACTTTTTGGGACACTGCTTATGGTTGGGGTAATCATGCTCTTGCTAGCTATTTAACTTCCTATACAGAATCAGATCCAATTTGGAATGCTGCTTCTAGTAGCTATCTTACAATAGTCGGCGCGACTTCTATTTATTTACCCCTCTCTGGTGGCACTATTAGTGGTGATCTCACTGTCTCTGGCAACGCCACTACCACTGGCAACCAAGTGATATCTGGTAATTTAAATGTTACCGGCATTTCTACTCTTGCCACTACCACTATTTCTGGTCGGCTTGGTATCGGCACCACTACTCCCGATCAGGCCCTGACAGTTGTGGGAAGTATTAGTAATCCACTAAATACAAATTCTGGCGCTGTACAAGTTGGTTCAGTCGCGGTCGGTTCCAGCACTTTTTGGGTGACTGTTTCCGGTAAATACGCATATGTTACTAATAATGTTTCTGGCACGGTTTCGGTGGTTGATGTTACCAGGCCGGATGCGCCGGTGGAAGTTACTTCGACATCAGTTAGTGGTGCGCCTTATGGGATTGTCGTTTCCGGTCGTTATGCGTATGTCGGCAGTGGAACTTCAGATGTAGTTTCGGTGTTAGATATTGCCAATCCAACTGCGCCGGTGGTGGTGGCCACCACTTCTGTTAGCGGTCTACCCGGTTTTGTGGCGGTGCGTGGTCGTTATTTATATGTTAGCACATATACCGGGAGAAAGCTGGTAGTGATGGATATTTCTAATCCTCTTGCGCCGACGGTTATTGGCAGTGCCGATGGTATTTTAAATCAACGATCAATAGCGTTTTCCGGTCATTATGCCTATGTTGCCGGTGGTAATTCCGATGCTGGGTTGATAGGTGTATTTGATATTTCTAATCCAACCGCGCCTGTATTGGTAGCCACCACAACGGCCGGATTGATTGGTTTTGATATTGCTATTTCCGGTCGTTATGCTTATGTTGCCTCCGCGCTAAGTCAAACATTGGAAGTTATTAATATCTCTAATCCACTAGCACCCACGAGCACTGCTTCTTTAGTTTTAAGCGGAGGGGCATACTCGGTATTTTTAGCTGGAAAGTATGCATATTTAGCTAGTCCCGGCGACAACAGTTTATCAATAGTTAATATTTCAAACCCGGTTACTCCATTTTTGGCAGTGACTACCACAGTAGGGTCTCTGCCTAATTCGGTTTTTGTCTCCGGTCGTTATGCTTATGTTGCGAACTATGGTTCGGCCACTCTTTCAGTGGTTGATCTTTCTGGTGCTGAATTCAGCACTCTTATGGCCCACTCTGCCGAAGTCGGCAATATCCAATCTCGTAACGACATCATCGCCCAAGGTATTGTTGGCGCCAATAGTTTACAAGTTGGTGTTGGCGGAATTTTATCTAATGGTTCAATTGCTGTTACTGTGACCGATACTTCTACTTTTGGTGGTAGCATTAATGTCACGAGCGGGTGTTTAGCGATTAGTGGTGTTTGTTTGTCAAACGGTACCACTCTTAACACCACGATACTTAATGTCAGTAGTACTCTTACCACCAACAGCACCACAATTTTGGTTGGTAATAATTATTTTAATTTTACCGGGGCAAATATTGGTGGAAATGATTATGCGTCTTTGTCTATTGGTAACGGCGCGTCTTCCACTAATGGTGCGGTAGCAATTTGGGGTGATACCACGGTTGGGCCAAGATTTATGTTAGTGGCGACCACATCCGCGCCTTCTGCCAATGTTGGTAACAGCCCATTTTTTGCTGTTGATATGACTAGTGGTTATGCGCGCGTGGATATTGGCAGTACCGGTAACGCCAAATCAGGCTTGTTAAGATTATATGATAACGCCGGTGTGAATAAAATTTATTTGAGCGCCAGTTCTACCGACGGCGATTCGTTTGTGTTGGATAATTTTTTAGTGGGCGCGAATTCCGAGAGTATTGCCAACACTGGTTTTGTTTTGACTAATAACAACAGTTTATACACCGAAGGCGATTTGGGTGTTAATGGTAATATTTATACCGACGGGGCAATTTATATTTCTGGCACTTCTACCCTTGCGATTGTGAATGTTTCCGGCAATACAATTCTCTCGGGTGCGCTTAATGTGAATGGTTTGTCAACTCTTACCACAACTACAGCCAGCAGATTATATTTAACTGAAAACGGTACTGCAACTGGTGCAGGGAATGTTTATTTAACAGAAAGACCATCTGCGGCCGCTCGTCGCATAATGATGTATGGTAATCCGTATAACAGCACTTTTGGGTTTGTGGTTGGGCCAACAGGGATGGTAAAGACCGACACCAGTATTTCGTTGTGGTCAACTGATGCTGACGGTGGTGGGGTTGCAAATTATGGTGCTATACAGAATTTGGGCAGTTCTGGTAGTTCCAGCTTAAGATTTATTACAGGTGTTGTAGATGATGATCTGGGTGATATAATTTTTTATCCGCTAAGTCATGAAATGCTTAGGATATCCTCAAAGAATAATCTTATTTCATTTGCTTCTAGTATTAGCACTTCTTCTATCAATTTATCCTTTGCCACTTCTACCAATTTTTTAAATACCGTCGGTAGTTTTACCAGTTCTACCGCCTTTATATTTAATGCGACTAGTTTTGTTAGCACATCAGCGGACAGATACATTTTATCTTTACGTTCTAACGGCACAGC
>MFRE01000011.1:11322-12236 GCA_001784475.1 Candidatus Magasanikbacteria bacterium RIFOXYD2_FULL_41_14 | reverse complement strand
CTACTTCGGCGATAAGTGTAGATATTGCTGTGGATGATATTGCTGAAGCGGGTGATGTTGTGGTTGTAGATCCAAATGGTATCGACACTTATCGCCGAAGTAGTGAAGCATATAGTCAATCTGTTGCTGGTGTAATTTCAACTAATCCAACAATTACCGTTGGCAATGGCAAAACTTCCAACACCGCCGTCATGGCCATGGTTGGGCGCGTGCCGGTAAAAGTTTCCGGTGAAAATGGCGCGATTAAACGCGGTGATTTATTAGTTTCTGCTTCATTGCCTGGTTACGCCATGAAATATAATCCAGAAGATGATAATGGTTTAAGAATGATCGGCATCGTGGGTGTGGCGTTGGATAATTTTGATGGCGTAAGCACCACTGGTAAAATTATGGCTTTGATTAGAACCGGTTGGGTGAATTCACGCGGTCAAACTATTAACAACATTAAAAGTGATTTGGAAACATTGGCGCAAAGCCAAGGAGTAAACATTAATTCTGATCCTGATAATTTAACCATTCAGTCCGATGGCAGTAATTTAGTATATAGCGGTGGTAGTTTAAATTTAGATGGTAATGGGTTAGTGGGCGTCTCGGCCATTACCGGTGTCAATGGTCGGTGGGAAATAAACGCTGATGGTTGGTTTATCACGCGCGTTGACACCACGAGTGGGCAAAAAGAAATGTATGGTTTGCAATCACCGGCCGCGGAATTTGTATTTTCCAGCTCATCACAGTTGATGAATGGTGAAGCGCGGGTTACTTTTGATGTTGCCGCGCAGGAAATTATTGATACGAACGCGATATTAAAAGTAAGTGTAACTTTAACATCGGGCGAAGCAATGGGTGTGTATGTAACTGATAAAAATGCGACCGGTTTTACGGTAAAAGAAGTGGGGAATGGCACAAGTAACGCG